>JAZNYV010000058.1:0-14254 GCA_045594585.1 Faecousia sp.
GCAACATATCATCGTACAAGGCTGTCGTAGGGCAAGCTGAGGGCAGCTTGCCCTACGGGACAGTACGTGATTTGGTGGTTTGTGCTTTTTCAAACAGCTCGACAAATCGGAATTTAGGTTATTACCTTTAATAAGGCTAAGACATACAAATAATTCCAGACTATTGGTTTACTTTGGAAATTCCAAGGTTTTTCTTTTCTTGATATTGACTTTTTACCATATTAAGTTTATAATGAGAAAAGCTTAAATTAGAATGAGAAAGGATGCGTTTTTATGAAAAAGCGACTCTTAGCAATGGCACTGACTCTTGCGATGCTTCTGTCCTTGCTGCCTGCTCAGGCCTTCGCCACGGGACCTGTGATCAATGGCGGCATCCACACAGAGCATAACTTCGTAGAAGTGCAGCCCCAGCAGAGTACGCAGACCCCTGAGGCTGAGGATCCCTCTGCGGAGAACCCGCCTCTTAAGGGAGCACAGACGGAGGCCTCTTCGATTCTTGGCTTGTTGGACTATGACGCTGCTGTTGCCGATTTAACCTATCTTTCACAGGTTATCGGTAGCCGCCTCGCAGGTTCTAAGTCAGAGATTCTGGCTCAGGATTATGTCGCAGCTGAATTCCAAAAGCTGGGCTACGAGGTCACTCGACAGGATGTACCTATTGCAAAAAACAGCTGGTTCTCAGGCACTGTAGGCGAAGTATATGTGGGAGATTTGACCCTTGCTGCCAATACTCCGACAAACAACGAATACTATACAGGCTTTGGCCAGGCCGGCGGTACTGCAGTATATTTGGAGGATCCTGCAGATGTAGCCTCCTTGGGTAGCGATCTTAGCGGAAAGATCGTATTCTTCCCCGGCAACTGGCGTTCCGGTAAGGACCCCGATACCATTTCTGCCATTCAGGCTCTGGATGCCGCAAATGCAGAGGCAATCGTTGCTCTGCTGGATCTTTCCATCGATGAAGCTGAAGCTCAGCAGAAGTATCTGCCTACCTTGACATTTGATTCTTCCATGACTATCTCTACCCCTGTTCTCCTTTGTAATGCCATGGAGGCAGAGAGAGTCCCTGCATATCTTGCAGAGCATCCCGGGATTCAGGTCACTGTTGACAGCCGCAACTCCAATACCTACTCTCAGAATGTGATCGGTTTGAAGAAGGCAGCGGTGGAAACAGATTGGACCATCTATGTTTCTGCTCATATTGACAGTGTTATTCCTTCTCCCGGTGCAAATGACAACGGCTCCGGTGTGGTCGGTGTGCTGGCAATGGCTCGCGCCTTTAAGGACATTGAGACCAATTATAATATTGCCTTTATTACCGTCGGTGCCGAGGAAATCGGCCTGGTAGGCTCTGCGTATTATGCCGATAACCTGACTGACGAGGAGATAAAGCATGCAATTGGCAATTATAATATTGATATGATTGCCACATCTTACAGTGGGTGCGATTATATCTATATGATGGCTCCTACTACTGCCTTTAGTCTCACAGATAACAGTGTAGAAAATCGTGTGGTCCTTTCCACCTACAGAGCTGCCGAACAGCTTGGTTACGATATGAACTATGTTACCGCTGTTAAGGATTGGGCATCTGACCACTCTTCTTTCAATGATGTAGGTATTCCTGCAGTCGGCTATATCTGGTCCACTTCCGGGACGAGCCTCATTACAGAGGATTATTACCATACCATCAATGACAGCATGGTAAATGGGATCAATTTCAGTGTAGATCGACTGAAAACCATGGTGGATTTAGTCGCTACGGCTGTTTACAACGATGCAACTGCCGATTATGTTGCAGTCGTGGGGGATGGCGTAAACCGGGAATACTACACTACCATTGAAGAGGCTCAGGCTGCTGCAGGAGAAGGCGAGAATGTAAGCCTTTTCGATCCCCATGCACACTGTGTTTATGGAGAAAATTGCAATTATATCAAGGAAGGCAAGGCATGTGAACACGGTACTACCGAATTTGCCACTCCCTTGACAAACGCTAATTTCGTAAGCTCTGTGAATGTGGCAGGCTCTTATTATTTGACAGAGGATGTCACCTTGACCGGTGCGTTGACCCTGAATTGTGGTGGTGCGATCTATCTGTGTCTGAATGGACACACCATTTACGGCAGTCAGAATCTGAATATGTATGGAGCAACCAAGCTCTATCTGTGCAACTGTACCAGAGAAACGGCTGAAGATGCCTACTTCTACATTGATAGAGGCGAGATCGGTGACCGAAGTGCTGCTGCAGAACTGCATCTTCACGGTGGTACCATTAGTTTGAAGAACGAATATGGTATGCCTTTACTGGAACACTCTGTATTGGTGGTCGATGGCGGTTCTTTTATTGCCGATCCCGGTACCGTAGCTGATGGTGAGGGTGTTGTCTATGGCAGCGGTGTAAGTGGTGACATGAACCTGATATTTAAATCCGGTTACATAGAGAATAAGGGTGAGGGCTCTGCCATCCTGTCTTACGGATTCGGAAATATCACCTTAGATGGTGATATTGAACTGGTGAATGGGCAGGGTGCCGGCGATATTATGTTGTATCTTTGGAGTGCTAACCTCGGCTATCCGAGAATTACCATCGGAGAGAATTTTGCACCTTCGGAAGGTAAGAGCTATACGGTACAATTATCTAGTATTTCCGTTGGTTCCGGTGAAAAATACCGGATCACCGAAGGCTGGGATGCTCATTACCATAAGTTTGACTCCATTCCCTTTGAGAGCAGTCAGAATTATTCCATTATTGAGTACTATGAAAACGATGTAGTGGAGCTGTATTTGGTCAACAAGGGCGATGAAGAGCTCTTCGAGCAGCACTACCATGTGAAGGAAGACGGAAGAAGAATTTACTACTTAACCCAGTTGGATCAGACAACATGGGACACCATGGGTGATTTTTCCACAGGCGGCTATGTGCTGACTGGGGATGTGGTGATTGGTGGCTCCAGCTATTTCTCTAAGGGGATCGCTGCAGATACGCAGGTAGATCTCTGTCTCAACGGTCATTACTTCGGTGCGGAGGGTGTTGAGTGGCAGTTGGGTACCGGTGTCACACTCAGAGTGGATGATTGTACTCCTAATGACGAAGATTTGGGTTCCTTCAATTGGGGTCAGTTCTGGCCCAGCGGTTCCCATTCGCTCATTTTTGCAGATGGTAAATTTGTCTCCCACAATAGCCGGAGATTCAGTGTGGCTACAAACAACAGCTTTACCATTGAGGGTGGCTATTTCACCTCTTTGGGTGCAACACAATTAGCTATCGCTCCGACAGACAGCAATACAGACACCTATCGCATTGCAGGGGGATCTCTCATATGTACCACTGCTCCCTATGTGGTAGATGCTGATATTAAGGTGCTGTATATGTCAGGCAGTCCTATTATTACAGGCGGGGACTATGATATCGCTTATTATGATTATTGCAAGATTACCTTTGAAGAAGGTAGGCCTTTAACTCCTCCTCAGGGAGAGACTTATGTGTTCGAATCTAATAAGCTTCCATCTGTCACTGACAGTGTTCTCCTTACCTCAGGATGGGAAAACGCACAGTGCTCTGATGCTATTCCGTTTGTCAATGTACAGGGCTACGCTGTTCGTGAGATCGCCGATGCCAATGGTGTGAAGGAGCTGTATTTGGCAGTTCCTCAGCTGACAACCAAGGTCGTTGGTAGCGGTACTTTGACTGCGACGGATGAAAGTGGCAATGCCTTCACCCATGGTATTGAGGGCACGAAGGCTGTTTTGGAGCTTACTTATGCTGACGGACATACTTTGGAAGAATATGTCCTGACCTACTGGGATGGAACTCAGACTGTGACCCAGACCCTGACCCCCGATGCACAGGGCAAGTGCGAAGTGACCATGCCTGCTGCTGATGTGACCGTTACTGCTACAATTGAGCCTCCTCACAAGCATACCATGAGCGAGGACGGTCATGTGAGCGAGAATGATACGGAGAATATTGATTTCACAGAAAAATTGACGCAGGCAACAGTTCCTGCAAGCGGCAATCTGGAGCTTGGTGAAGGAGCTTATGTGCTGAAAAGCGATCTGGTTCTTTCTGAGAATCAGTCTATTGTGATTACTGACGATGTAGACCTCTGCTTGAATGGCAAGAACATCACCTTCAGCGGCACGGGGAATATTGTCTATAATGCAGATGCAACCCTGCGGATCTGCGACTGCTGCGCTGATGCACCGGGAACCATTACCTCTCCGGCAGCTGCTCTGATCACCCTGAATGGCGCGAATCAGAAGCTGGAGCTTTACGGTGGCAATCTCCTTGCTACTGCCTCACGTGGCGAGTGTGTCTTGGTTAACAGCGGCACTGTGAATATTTACGGTGGTACAATTGTTACCCAGGCATACGGCGGCAGGGACAACACGCGAGTAGCAGGTCTCCGGAATTTGGGTGGTACGGTCTTGGTTGCAGGAGGCAGCTTCTCTACAACCGTTTCCGGCACCGCTAATCAGGATGCTTATACACAGTGCCTGATTACCGACGGCGGTACGACCACGATTAACGGCGGCACCTTTGAAGGCTACAACTGCATCCGTACAATAAGCGGAATTCTGTACCTAAATGATGCTCAGGTCTTCGGCTCTGCTATCGGTGTCAGTGCTTGCGACGAGGCTGTCGTTTATATCAAGGGAGGAGAAATCCACGGAGGTGGCGGCACCGGCTTGCTTCTGGGTGACAACGGTAATCCTACTGTGTATGTCACAGGAGGAAAAATCGGAGATGAGGAGGTTAACTATGCCATCCAGTGCAGATGTGGTACCCTATATATGAATGGCGGAGAGCTTGTCTCCAAGAACATGGGTATTTATATGTACTTGGACGCTACCGTTCATCTTACCGGTGGCAGCATCAATGCAGGTAAGAATGGTGTTGGCTATTATTCACCCTCCAAGCTGTACATGAGCGGCAGCCCTGCAATTGAATCAGGGCAGAACGACATTTATTTCAACAACGAGAAGACCCCCATTTATTTAACTCCCGGTGAGTTCTTAGAGCATCCCGAAGAGGGTGGTTACTATACCGTTGGGGTATTTAACCTGAACCAGTACAGCAAGGTACAAATTACCGATGGGTGGGAGACCTACGGACTGATGACAATCCCCCTGATCAATAACCAGGGCTATGAGATCCATGAGACAGACTTCCTCGGCCGCAGAGAGCTGTTCATCCTGCCTGCAGGGGCTATGGATATGTATCCTCCCCACGAGCATGATGGAGTGAAGTTCTACTATCCCGCTTTGGACACAGAGCTTTCAGGTCTGGGCTCGGGAAGCTGCTATATGATGAATAATCTTACTGGTGGTTCTCCCTATGTTTTATCCGATAAGACGATTCATTTGTGTCTCAATGGCAGGACCTTTGATAATGCCGGTCAATTTGCCTTTACGCCTATGGACGGCTCTGAGATCTATCTCTATGATTGTACGGGGAACGGACAGGCAGAGTTCCATTCCATCGTGATTGACGGCACATATAATGGTGGAAGCTTTACCAATGTTTTCTCCGGATCGGGCAACAGTGCACTCCACTTGGTGAGCGGCACATATACCTGTACGACCATTCATGAGGGTATGGTTAATGTTCCTGCTGATTACCATCCGAAGCCCGATGGCGGTGTTGCATTGTATCACAGCGGCTCCCGGTTCTACCTGGAGGGTGCTACCTTGAATCTCTCTGATGCAGACAGTCCCCAGATCATGGGTCTTGCAGACGGCGCAAGGGTCATTCTGGTGTCCGGCACCATTAACGATACTGTGGGTACGGGCTGTATTTCCGTAGATCCTAATGGGCTGGATCTGGAGATGCAGGGCCCCGTAGTGCTGACCAGTGCCAATAACGGCGCAGAGATCCTTCTCAATAACGGTGCATTGATCTCTGTTACCGGAAATATCACTCCCACAGCAGGGGAGACTTACCGGGTCAAGCTGGATGCTGCAGCCCTTGCTACCATTCAGGCTGGAGGCATTGTGAAGATCACAGACGGTTTCGGAACCTCCGGTACGGAGGGGATGCCCTTCGAAGCCTGTGACGCTCCCTATGAGACCTTCAGGAAAACCGTTGACGGTGTGACAGAGGTCTATATTGGCATCAAGCCTCATGAGCACGATGGTATTCTGTTTGAAACAGCTTTGACTACCATTGGCAGCGAGCTTACAACAGGTACCTATTACCTCGATGCGGAGACGATTACTGCTACCGGTGCTATCACAATTCCTGAGGGCAGCACGGTGCACCTCTGCTTGAACGGCAAGACCCTTGACATGGGTAGTGGCGTGATCAATGTCGAAGGTGGTGCTACTCTGCACATTTACGACTGCTCTGCTGATAAGACCGGCAAGGTCACCGGCAGTGGGAATAATACCGTTGTTGTAAATGGTGATTTCAATCTGTACAGCGGTACCATAGAGAATACAAATGGCTCTTATATGACAAATACCATTAATGCCAATGGGAATGCAAATCTATACGGCGGATCTGTCCATAGTGTTGCAGGTGGTGCTGTTTGGGCAAATTCAGCGGGTACGGTGACGATTGACTCTGATGACTTGACGATTACCGGCGGTGAAAAGGGCATATTAGTCTCAGGTGCTTTGGTGATGTCCGGCAGTCCTGTGATTAACGGCGGCAGTGCGGATATTCAGCTGAATAGCAATTGCAATATAAACCTTGGCGGAACTCTGGCACCGAAGGACGGAGAGACCTACTCCGTCAAGTTGGGCACAGCTTTGTCATTGAGCAAGCCTGAGCATGTGTTTACCGCCGACTGGACAAACATGGGCCACGGGGCAGAGGAGATGAAGTACTTCACTTCTGTAAACTCCACTTATGCCATCGTGGAAGAGAACGGCGAGCTTGTTCTGAAGGCCCACATTCACGACGGAATCCTCTTTGATAAATCCTTCAACGATGAGGAAACTGTCAAAGCGGGAGGGACTCCCTTTATAAGAGAGGGTAATTATGTTCTGACCGGGGATCATTCAGACCTTGTGGGAGTCGTATTTGAAGCCATAAACGCAGGTGGCATTATAAATGTATGTCTGTGTGGCTCTACACTTTCAGTTGCCGATGGCTTAGATGTATGGGGACATACCATAGTTAATCTGTTTGACTGTAAGGACGACGGAGAATGGATATTCAACAATTTTGTATTAACGAGTAACGCACATCATTCGGAGGCTCATCTGAAGGGTGGCAAATTCCTTCCCCGGGTGAACAATAGTGGGAATGCTCCTTTCTACAGTTATTCTGTTACTTCTAAGCTCTATATTGAGGGTGCGGATCTTGTTGGTCCCAACGGCTACTGGGCTGTTGTTGTGCCGGGAGTGTATGATTCCGGCGAAGATAAGATGGTCGTATCCATTAGCTCCGGCAGTATCACCAATACAGGTAACTCCGGCTGTATCGAGATGGAGAAGGGGGACGGAGTCGTGCAGATGGAGGGCACCTTTACTCTGACCAATCAGGCTGAAGGGGGCGCGGAAATCAACATCTACGGCACCGGGACTACGATTGAAATTGTCGGACCTTTGGATCCCCCTGTTGTAGACGGTGTGAGAGAAACCTATTCCGTTTATCTTGATGAAGAGGTTCCCACTGTGGACGCACCTGTACAGTTTACCACAGGCTGGGGCGAGCATAATCTCGGAAAAGAAATCCCCTTTACCAGCACTCAGGGTTATTTGGTCGAAGAGATCACAAAGGACGGGGTAACAGAGCTGTATATGGTCCTTCCTGCAGTAACATTGGTGTACGATGAGACTATGGGCACTGCCGCAGCAGCTCCGAGCGGCGGACTTGAGGGCACAACAATCACTGTAACTGCAGCTCCCGAGGAAGGTTATGCAATTGAGTCTATCACTGTGTCTTACTTTGACGGCACACAGACTGTTACTACCACACTGCTTCCCTCCGGCACGGAAATGAACCCTGTGGAAAAGACCTTCACCATGCCCGCAGCTCATGTTACGGTGAATGTGAACTTCAAGAAACTCCATGAGCACTACATGGCAGTGGATACGGACAATGGCGGCCTCCAGCCCGACGGGGTCACCGATGTTACGGAAAAGACGGTCTTTAATATTGAGCTTGACCAGGCAAAGCTGGAAGAGCTGAACTATACTCTCCCTGCAGGGAACTACGTTCTGACTGAAACGATCGAGTTAACCAATAATATCACTGTAAAAAATAACGTAAATCTTTGCTTAAGCAGCCATACCATTACCTTTGCAGGCGCAGCCTACAATTTGCATGTTACCGGCGGAACACTGAACATTTGTTCCTGCGGCGGAGGCGGTGTGGAGAACACAGCCAACGCTTCCAACGCCATTAAGGTGAGCGGCGGCCATGCCAATATTTATGGGGGCAGCTTTAAGGCGGATTCTTCAGGCGCAGGCGCCCTCAGCATGATTAACAGCGGTTCCGTAAACATTTACGGCGGTTCTTTTATCACTTATAAGGGTAACAGGTCTGTCTTTATGAACGGAACCGGCTCCATGTGTATTTACGGCGGTACGTTTACACACGGAACGGGAGCCCAGCAGGCGATTTATGTCAACGGATCTACATGCCTTACGGTTGCAGGCGGCAATATTAACGGACGGATCGAAATTAACACCTCAGCGGATAATGTGATCAGCGGCGGCACCATCACCCATGCATCCGGAAATGCGGTTTCTGTTACCGGCAACGGTAAGCTGACCGTAACAGGGGGCACCATTGAAGGGAATGGGGTCAAAAACAACGGTATTGATAATTCCGGCATCCTGACCGTAACCGGCGGTACTATTGACGGCGGCAACTACGGTGTGAACAACAACGGCACCTTTAACCTCTCGGGCACCCCCACCATTACCGGTGATACAGCAGATATCTATCTGGCACAGGATAAGGTGATCACTGTTGCTGCTGCTCTTATCGGGAACGATACTTATTCTGTCCTGACCGCTGAAAAACCCGAGGATGGAAAGCCCGTTCAGATCACCACCGGCTGGGCAACCTATGGAGAGGGTGTAGCGGCAGAAGATTACCCCTTCACCTCAGCGGAATATGTGGTTCAGAAGCTTTCTGAGCCTGTAGCCAACGAGCTGTATCTTGTCCTCCCCAAGGTTGTAACAGAGACAGACGGCAATGGTACTCTGACTATGACCTCTCCTGCAGCAGCTGATGTAAGAGTGGGCTCTACCATCACCCTGACCGCAACGCCCGATGAGGGTTACAAGGTCGGCACCGTGACCGTTACCTATAAGGATGCAAGCGGCAAGGATGTAACGGTTCCTGTAACAGAAAATGGCAACGGCACCTATACCTTCACCATGCCCAATACGGCTCTTGTCACTGCTTATGCAACCTTTAAGGAGATCCATAAGCACCAAATGAGTGTGGAATGTGAAGAAACCGGAACCCTTGTGACCTTTGATCGAGTGCTGAGCAGTGATGCAGACCTTGCCTCCTATTTGAGCAATGAGGGCGTTCTGCCTGCAGGTAATTATGTCCTCATGGCTGATGAGATCAGCAGCAATACCCAGATCAAGATCACCGAGGGCACAGTCAACCTTTGCCTCAACGGAAAGACCCTCCATCTGGGCACAAATTACAGCGATTATATCTATGTAGCCCCCGGAGCTACTCTGAACATCTGCGACTGCTCTCGTGAAGATCCCGAGGGAGCCTTGGGACAGGGCAAGATCAGCCGTGTGAATGCCGCCCCGGCAAACGAAGGGGAGCTGGAAGGCCATGAGATCAGCAGACACTACGGCATTTGGAGCGAGGGTTCCCTGAATATCTATGGTGGAACCTATTATGTAGAGGGAAACAAGGATATCAGCACCCTGTACATTGAAACCACGGATACTCAAAAGCCTGCTGTTCTGAATCTGTTCAGCGGTTTGGTAGTGGCAAATGCTCCCACAGGCGGAGAGGAAGCCTGCCATATCCTTGGTATTCAGGCATTTAATTCCGGAACCGTTGTAAACCAGTACAATGATGCTCGTGTAGAGGCAAGAGGATATGCCAACGATAGCACGATCACTGCCGCTGTATATCTGTACAATTACGCGATCTATCATCTCTATGATGGTGAGATCTATGGAACCAGTACAGGCGGTAACTTCATCTACGGCGTATTCTGCACAGCTCCCGGCTCTGAGTTCCATATGTATGATGGACTTGTGAAAGCTGAGAAAGAGAACGCACCTCAGAATATCAGCGGTCGTGTCAGAGGCATTAGCAGCTATGGTAAGGTATACTGCAGTGGCGGACGGGTAGAGTCTGATTGCATAGGTGTCACTGTGTTTGGCGAAAAAGACGGCGACGGGCACTATCTTGAGGTTTCCGGCGATGCCTATGTCGAAGGAAGCTACTGTGGCATTTACAATGTGGGGAATACTACCGTAACCGGCGGCACCGTCACAGGCAGCGCCTACGGTGTCTACCACCAGGGAAGCAAGTTCAATCTGTCCGGTTCTCCCATCATTACGGGGAATGACATTGCGGATATTTACCTGACCCTGGATTCTAACGGAAGCAATCGTGTGATTACCGTCACCGGCGAGCTGGGGGAGACGGTTGAAGTTGAGGGCGTCAAGGAACGGAAGTTCGCGGATCTGTACTATGTGCTGACTGCCAACACATTGAGCGCAAGCACCAACCCCATCCGTATTACACAGGATTGGGGCAAGTACCCCGGTGGATATGGAGGATACCACGACTATGATCCGGAGAAGGGAATGGAAAACCATCCCTTCCGCAGTAAGGCGGAGTATCATGTATTCGTTCTTCCTGCAGACGGCATGGCAGAGGTTGATCATCAGCAAGAGGAAGTCTACTTCGCGATCCCTGTTCTGGAGGACGCTTTGACTCTGTATCTGCAGGAGGGTCAGACGGCAGTGCTGTCTCAGGCAGAGATGCTCCGGGTGCTGGTCAACTGTGATCCCGATCATAAGGTATTCGCGAAGGATGTTACCTTTGTCCTTGAAAGTGTGCTCTTCGGAGAAGCCGGTAAGAATGTTGGTCTGACTGCTCAGGAATACAGTGACAGCAACGGCGGAAAGCACGGCTACCGCTTCTACGCAGCAACTGCCGGGACTGACAACGGCATCATCACCATCCAATATTATGGCCCGGACAACATCCGGTGTATTGTCTATGTAAAGCTGACAGTGCAGGTCTACCGGGTCCTGGACAGTGTCCTTGTCCTGGACTACGGCCACGGCGCTGATCTGACAGGGATCAAGAGCTATGCCAAGGACATCCTCCCCGGCACCTTAGAGGGCGGCTGTGAAGCAGAGGAGATCAACACTGCACTGACCCTTGAGGCACTGTCCGAGGACGCTCCCGTGTATGCTGTGAATGAAGAGACCTTCTCCCAGACCATGACTCTGACGGAGGGGGACGGAAAGGGAGACTGGGGCGACTTTACCATCACGGATGGCAAGCTCATCTATACTCCCAATGCTATGAAGGACGTTACAGATGAGATGTATCTGACCTTCCGTGCCGGAAAGATAGGCACCTCCGTAAGCAAGACCCGGAAGGACTCTGTCACAGAGCTGCAGATCGATCCCACTCAAGAGGTGGAGCTGTTCAAGAAGATCACAGTTCTCCCTGCCAACGTGGTCTACTACGACGATACCAGCGTGGCTATCAATTGGAGCGAGGATACGGATATCGAGATCACCACAGTGGGCCAATCCTCTGTGGGCTATCAGGATGCAGGCAACAGTGACGAGTACGGCAATGACAGTGACTACGCCGACGCTCCCGACACCTATACCGGCAGCGGCGGCACCTACAGGGATATCCTCATTAACGGTGCGGGAACCATTCTGACCTTCACCTTTACGGGTACGGGCTTCGACCTGGTGGGCAGCACCAATGCTACCAGCGGCTCCATGGAATGCCTGGTTTACGAGGGCACCAAGGACAGCCCGGATGAAAAGCCCCTGTATTCCTGGCTGGTAGACACTATGTACCGTGACGGCGAGATCCACGAGGCACCCCTCCTGCACAAGGAGATGGCACACGGCACCTATACCGTTGAGATCAATGCGGTTCCGGAATACGATTGGGATTATGAGGGCGAATGGGAGTATAATGAGGACCTGGATTGGTACCTGCCTCCCATTAAGACCGCACATCTCCGCTTAGACGGGGTGCGGATCTACAATCCCCTGTCCATGGAGGACGATAACCGTCAGTACTACAACGAGGGCGAGAAGGATGCACAGTTCGTTCAGCTCCGTAATCTGATCCTGAAGAATATGGCAGCCTCTGCTTCCTTCAGCGATGCAGAAGAGTTCACCTTCGGCAGCGGCAACGTATTCTACCTGGAGACTTCACCCAACGGTATGTCCTATACGGGCAACATGACGAGTGATGTGAACGACTACTTAGTAGCCGGTCCCAACAACGAGGTCTACTTTAACTCCGCAACACAGAGCGTGGTCTTCTATGTAAGGGAGACGGGCACAGGCAAGGGTATGCTCCAGATCGGTGTGCGGAATCTGAACCCCAAGGCCCTGGGCGGCACCGGGGATGCAGTGACAGCTCCCGGCTTGATCCTCATCGGTGAGGGCGGTGCTACCATGGAGACTCTGGTCAGCAATACCAAGGCCATCGGCTACACCGAGCAGTATTACACCGTGGATTACACCAAGTGTGTGAAGGAAACCATTAACGAGGTAGAATACTACCGTGTGGTCCTCAGCTCCGACAGTGCCTACCCCTTCTCCATGAGCAATGTGAAGTACAGCGGTCTGGAGTTTGCGGTGATCCCCGAGGAGACCTCCACACTGATCTATGACGAGGAGGGCATCCTCGTAGAAGAGGTCAACCACAATATGCCCAACCTCCAGAGCCTGGTATGGCAGCTCCGTGCCGCCTACGATATGCTGCCGGAGGATAGCTTGGAAGAAGCTGTAGACGAGAGCATGAAGTTCATGGCAGTCTCCCTGACCCTCCACAGCAGCATCGGCATGAAGATCTACGTAAAGGAAGAGGTCTTAGAGGGCTACGACGATCCCTACGTTCTGATCGAGAAGATGTATGGGGACAAGGTCATCTACGAGACCGCCAAGCTGGATCCCACCGCCAATGTTACCGCCGGGGGCTATGATTGCAAGGTATTCTATTACACGGATCTGAGCTCCAAGGAAATGTCTGCTACGGTTCGCATGACTCTCTACGGCACCAAGGACGGAGAGCTGACCCGTGGCGAGATCCGTGACTACGGTATTCTGACCTATGCCAAGAACACCCTGCAGAAGACCACGGACGAGAACCTTAAGACCCTCCTTGTGGATATGCTGAACTACGGTGCGCAGGCACAGGACTACTTTGACTATCACGAGGAATTCCTTGCTAACAGCACTCTTACGGAGGAAGAGAAGGCTTATGCAACGGTGACAGAGCCCGAGCTGAGCTCCGCTCTGATCCCGGACGATCCCAAGATCCCCGGTAGCGGCAGCTACGGCTTCTCTATTGCAGGTGCCTCCCTGGTTCTCAAGGACAAGGTAGAGCTGAACTTCTTCATCACCGTCAAGGAAGGCTCCTTGGAGGGCAAGAAGATGGTTATCATCTATGAGGACGCCGCAGGCAATGCTGTTAAGACGGAGATCGGCTCTGAGAGCTTCGTTCTCGATAAGTCCGGCCTGTACAAGGTGAACTTTGACGGCCTCCGTGCAAAGGATATGCGTGTCCCCGTGACCTGCTGGGTCGAGGACGAGGCAGGGGAGCGGATGAGCAACGCTCTGACCTACAGCATCGAGAGCTACGCCGCCTCCAAGGTCAGCAACGAGACCCTTAAGCCTCTGCTCCTGGACATGATGCGCTACGGCGACTCCGCACAGAACTATTTCAATCCCCAAAAGAGCAATTAAGCTCCACAGGAAGAAAGGAATGTGATATCATGAAAAGAATATATAGCAGACCGGAGCTCCTGGTGGAACGCTTTGACCTGACCCAGACCCTGTCCAACTGTTCGGTCATGATCGGGTTCGCTGATCAGAGATGCATTCTTGCAGATGAGGACTCTACCAGCCAGATGAAGCAATATGCGGTCATGGGCTACTTCACCGCAGATGGCTGTAACGGCAAGTACATCACCGACAAGGACCATGAGGACGGGATCTGCTACCATACCAGTGTGAATCTGATCTTCTCCTCCTAATGCCGGCTAACATAAGTATAACAGCATAGGAGAATCTACAAAGGCCCCCGGCTTGCCTCGGC
>JAZNYV010000059.1:0-10829 GCA_045594585.1 Faecousia sp.
GCGATCCCGTAAATGATTTATTGGGGTCGATCGGTGCCTTCTGTGGGGAGCTCCTCGGGGGGATCGGGGGCGTAGAGGAGGAGCAGGGCAAGGAGGGTAGTCAGCAGGAGGAAGGCTACGGTGATCACAGCCTCTACGGGATCCTGTGCCAGGTGATCCGGCAGGGAGATGGCACAGAAGAAGCCGGCACACAGGCACCAGAGAGCGGTGATCCTCCGCTTGCCCTTGTCAAAGCCGAAGCCGGCGATCTGGAAGCAGCCCAGCATGGTAAAGATGACAGCCAGGAGCTTGTAGGCATAGTCGTGGATCGAGGGGTCCATATTCCAATCCTGGAAGCAGACAATGAGCCGCACGACCAGGTAGATGCTCACTGCCATGAACAGCAGGGGAGAGGGAGTCTTGCCCAGACCCGAGACTACGCCGAAGAGGAGGATGCACAGACCGGCAAAGATGCCGAAATAGGGCAGGATCTGCATCAGCACCACGGAAACCTCTGTGTAGGCACTGGCGGTGTCTGTACCCAGGAGGATCCGCAGGGCATTGCCGGCTATAAGGAAAAGCCCTGCAGGCAGGGTTGCCCATAAGGTTGCCTTGTTGGGGAAGCAATCCCTGTGTCGGGGAATATTCTTAAGACCGTGGATCACCAGACAGAAGCCTACGAAGAAGCACAGAGACAGCAGGAGCAGGACTCTGTGTATAAAGGCTCCCTCTGTGAGACTGCCGTCAAATAACAGCTCGTGTTTAAGCTGGTACCATCGGCAAGCGGCTCCTCCGAGGAAATAGAGCACAAGGAGGAAGGGGATCTGCTTCTTGTATAGCTGAAAGAATTTGTTCTTCATAAATGCCTCCCGAATTAGATACGGATTCTTTTCACCTGACCATTATATCACAATCCACCGAAAAAAGACAAGGGGAATCGTAAAAAATTAAAAATTAAAACATTACCGGGAAAAAGTTTCAAAAAATACTTGCAATTCGGGCAAAACAGTGATATAATCAAGACAATCTATAGTATCAGTACTAAAGAGAGGAGCACGCTCCTCTCTTTTGTGTTGATTGGATAAAGTAGAAAGGATGCTGTTATGAAGATCAGTGAACAGGTATGGCAGTTTTCCCAGCCTCTGGTAGAGGCCTGTGGCTGTTCCCTCTGGGACGTAGAATACGTCCGTGAGGGCGGCGAGTGGTTCCTGCGGCTCTATATCGACAAGGAGGGCGGCGTGGACATTGATGACTGCGAGGCAGTTTCCCGTGCGGTAGACCCCGTGCTGGACGAGAAGGACCCCATCCCCGAGAGCTACCGCTTCGAGGTCTGCTCCGCAGGCTTGGAGCGAGTATTAAAGCGGCCCACGGATTTCCAGCGGTACATGGGTGCGGCAGTAATGGTCAAGCTCTATAAGCCCAGAGACGGCATCAAGGAATATCCCGGTGTCCTGGCAGGCTATGACCTGGGCGCGGTGATCCTGGAGTACGGAAGGGAGCAGATCCGTTTTGAAAAGAATGAGGTGGCACTGGTCCGCCTTCGTGTTGAGTTCTGATAATATATTGATTGAGGAGATAATACCATGAAAAAGAACGACAAGAAAGAAGATTTCCTGGGCGCCCTGCAAGCCTTCGTTAAGGAACGGGACATCCCCCTGGAGGATATGATCAAGAGCCTGGAGAGAGCCCTTTCCCTTGCCTACAAGAAGGAATATAACGTAGATGCCGCCGAGATCTGCGTAGATATCGAGCGTAGCCCCGCCCGTTTCTACCTCCGCAAGCAGGTCGTCGAGGCAGTCAAGACCCCCTCTGTGGAGATCAGCCTGGAAAAGGCCCGTCAGATCGACAGAAGAGTTGGCCTGGGCGATTACGTCAAGGTAGAGATGGTAGATACTCAGAATTTCGGCAGGGTGGCTGCACAGAATGCCCGTCAGATCATCATTCAGGAGATCCACGCCGCCGAGGACGAGAAGCTGTTTAAGAAGTACGCCTCTAAGGAGAACGAGGTCCTCTGGGCCCTGCTGACCCACAAGAATCCCGAAACCGGAGATATGACCCTCCGCATTGGAGGCGAGGGCAAGGAGGGCACCAACGTTTGGCTGTCCAAGAACGATCAGATGCCCGGCGATTACGAGGAGCTGGAGATCGGCAAGGAGGTCATGGTCTGCATCAAGGAGATCCGCTCCAAGTCCCGTCGCTCCCACGTGAGTGTTTCCCGTAAGCTGCCCAACTTGGTCCAGCACCTCTTCGAGATCGAGGTTCCCGAGATCAAGGACGGATTGGTAGAGATCCGTGCCATTGCCCGTGAGGCAGGGGACCGTACCAAGCTGGCTGTATACGCAACAGAGGAGAACATCGACCCCGTAGGCGCCTGCGTCGGCAGCCGCAGCTCCCGTGTTGCCGCTGTTGTCAACGCCCTCCGTGGAGAGAAGATGGATATCGTGGCATGGTCCGATGATATCTGCACCTTCGTAGCCTCCGCCCTGGCTCCTGCAGACGTGATCTCCGTCACCCAGATCCCCGGCACCAACGAGTGCCGTGTCATCGTTCCCGATGATCAGCTCTCCCTTGCCATCGGCAAGCTGGGTCAGAACGCTCGTCTGGCAGCCAACCTGACCAAGTGCAAGATCGACATCAAGCCTGCATCCAAGGCTGACGAGGCAGAAGAGCCCCAAGAGGCTGCAGAGTAATTCTGCACCTCTGATACCATAGGCAGAAGGGAGAGATGCACAGTGCAGAAGAAAATACCCATGCGGCAGTGCTTGGGGTGCCGTGAGATGCGTCCCAAACGGGAGCTGATCCGCATCGTCCGCAGTCCGGAGGGAGCGGTATCCCTGGACACCAAAGGGAAGGCCTCGGGCAGAGGTGCATATCTGTGTCCCAATGCCGAGTGTTTAAAACGGGTGATCAAGTCAAAGGCCCTTTCCCGTGCCTTTGACGTAGAGATCCCCAAGGAAATATACGATAGCCTGACGAATCAGATGGAGGAGCATACAAATGGAGCATAACAGAAGCTTAGGGTTGCTGTCCATCTCCCGAAAGGGCGGCAATATCGTCTACGGTGAGGAGACCGTAGGTGCCCGGGCCAGAGCGGGACGGGCCCGATTGGTGATCCTTGCCTCCGATGCGGGAGCTCATACCCTTCGTAGGGCAAAGAGCTTCGTAGCAGGAACGGCACAGCCTGTGTTAACGGTGGATTTCACCAAGGATGAGCTGGGAGATGCTCTGGGGACCACAAGCTGTGCCATTGCGGCAATTACGGATGTAAGACTGGCACAGGCCTTTGTTAAGACCCTGGGTCAGCCGGAGAAATATGAGAAACTGTTACAGGACTTGGATGTGCGTGTAAAGCGGGTAGAACAGCGTAGAGCAGAAGAAAAGGCACATCGCAACAACGTCCGTCGTGGGAAAAAGTAATACGGAGGTGGCTTTATGAGTTTGATCAAGTTAAGAGTAAAGGAAGTCGCTGCGGATTTCGGTATGCAGCCCAAGGAGATCATGGAGATCGTGGGACAGTATTTCGAGAAGCCCAGAAGCAATGCACAGATCCTTACAGATGAGCAGTTGAACGTTTTGTTTGACCATATTACCCAGAAGCATCAGGTGGAGTCTCTCCATGAGGCTCTCCAGGCAACCGCTTCTGCCAAGACCCAGGAGAAGCCCGGTGAAAAGTCCGGTGATAAGCCCGGTGATAAGCCCACGGAGAAGACCGCTCCCAAGCAAGGAGAGAAGCCCGGTCAGGGCAAGGCCGCTCCCAGAGACAATCGGGACCACAAGTCCCAGGAGTCTCAGCAGAAGTCCAACAAGCCCGGCGAAAAGGCTCCCGAGAAGCCCAAGGAGGAGCAACGTAAGCGTGAACGCCGTGTCGTGGATACCTCTGCCGTTACGGTCAATGCAGACCGTTTCGATGACCGTGTAGATGACATGGTCTCTGAGCGGATGCATAACTTTACCGGCGGCAAGCAGAAGATCGGCAACAAGAACAAGAAGAAGCAGGACAAGAAGGCAGGCCCCGGCAACAAGCGTCGTAACGAGGAGCAGGAGAAGCTCCGTCGTCTCCAGCTGGAGATCATCAAGAAGACCCCCCTCACCGTTAAGATCCCCGAGGAGATCACTGTTGGTGAGCTGGCCTCCCGTATGAAGAAGACGGCTACAGAGCTGATCAAGGTCCTGTTTATGAACGGCATTATGGCTACGGTGAATCAGAATATCGACTTCGACACCGCTGAGTTCGTAGCCACGGAGCTGGGCTGCAGAGTCGAGCGTGAGATCGTTGTTACCATTGAGGAACGGCTCATTGACGACCATGAGGACACCGCAGACGAGCTGGTGACCAGGAGCCCCGTCGTCGTTGTTATGGGTCACGTTGACCATGGTAAGACCAGCCTCCTGGATGCTGTCCGTAAGACCAACGTAGCCTCCGGTGAGGCAGGCGGTATTACTCAGCACATCGGCGCATATACCGTACAGATCAACGGCAATCCCATTACCTTCCTGGATACTCCCGGCCATGCCGCCTTTACCTCTATGCGTGCCCGTGGTGCCATGTGTACCGACGTTGCCATCCTGGTGGTTGCTGCCGATGACGGCATTATGCCCCAGACCGTCGAGGCCATTAACCACGCCAAGGCCGCTAATATCCCCATTATTGTTGCTGTCAACAAGATGGATAAGCACGGCGCCTCCCCCGACCGTATTATGCAGCAGCTCACCGAGTACGAGCTGGTTGCAGAAGAATGGGGCGGCGACACCATTATCTGCCCCATTTCCGCCAAGACCGGCATGGGTATCGACAACCTCCTGGAGATGGTCATCCTCACCGCAGAGATGCAGGAGCTGAAGGCCAACCCCAACCGTGCCGCCAAGGGTACGGTCATCGAGTCCCGTCTGGATAAGAGCCGTGGCCCCATTGCCACCCTCCTGGTGCAGAACGGCACCCTTAAGAAGGGCGATCTGATCATTGCAGGCACAGCTGTAGGTCACGTCCGTGTTATGACGGATGACAAGGGCAGAGCCATTACCGAGGCAGGTCCCTCTATCCCCGTTGAGATCACCGGTCTGGCTGAGACTCCTGCTCCCGGTGATGAGTTCAATGCCGTTGCCGACGAGCGTATGGCCCGTCAGCTGGTGGAGCAGCGTAAGCAGGCTGAGAAGGATGCTGCCGCCGCTCTCCAGAGCAAGGTCACCCTGGATAACCTCTTTGCCAAGATGCAGGAGGGGGAGATGAAGGAGCTGAACCTCATTGTCAAGGCTGACGTACAGGGCTCTGCAGAGGCTGTTAAGGCAAGTCTGGAGAAGCTGGCTAACGAGGAGGTCCGTGTCCGTGTGATCCATGCCGCAGTAGGTGCCATCAACGAGAGTGATATCCTCCTGGCTTCCACCTCCAATGCCATTATCATCGGCTTCAATGTCCGTCCTGATCCTGCTGCCGCTGTTTCCGCACAGAGAGCAAACGTAGATATGCGGATGTACCGCGTGATCTACGATGCCATTGAGGAGATCGAGGCCGCTATGAAGGGTATGCTGGCACCTAAGTTCCGCGAGGCTGTTATCGGCCATGCAGAGGTCCGTCAGACCTACAAGGTCTCTGCCATCGGCACCATCGCCGGCTGCTATGTCAAGGACGGCAAGATCACCCGTGATGCACAGGTCCGTGTGCTCCGTGACAATATCGTTATTTACGAGGGCAAGCTGGGCTCCCTCCAGAGATTCAAGGACTCTGTAAAGGAAGTTGCTTCCAACTACGAATGCGGTATGTCCATCGAGAAGTTCAACGACATTAAGGAAGGCGACATCTTCGAGTGCTTCATTATGGAGGAAATTCCCAGATAATTCCCGTTTCCTGCCTGCACAGCCAAGAATTACGCCTTGCTGTACCATTCGATCAATGATATACTATACAAGACGGGAGGGGATGCGTCCTCTCCCGTCTTTTCAAGAGAAGGAGGATCATTATGGCATCCAATCGTATCGGACGTATTAACGAGGAGATCCAGCGGGAGCTGTCCGACCTGCTCCGCGAGCTGAAGGATCCCCGTATTCACAAGACTATGCTGTCTATTACCCGTGTAGAGACCACTCCCGATCTCCGCTGGGCCAAGGTCTACGTTTCTGTTTTTGACAAGGATTGCACCAAGGAAGCTCTGGCAGGACTCAAGTCCTCCTCCGGCTACCTCCGCCGTGCTCTCAGCAGTGCTCTCCAGCTCCGCTATACCCCGGAGCTCCAGTGGCAGGCTGACGACTCCATTACCCACGGTGCAAGGATCCTGGACATTCTGTCCAAGCTGGACATTCGGGAGGACGAAGATGAAGGCACTGACGCTGAATGAGGTCGCTCATAAGCTTCGGCAGGGGGATCGCTATGTGATCCTGACCCACCGCAGACCGGATGGGGATACCATCGGCAGTGCGGTGGCTCTGTGCCGTGGCCTCCGCTCCTTAGGGAAGGCTGCATGGATTCTGGACAATCCCCAATTTACCCCTAAGTTTGCCCCCTTTTTAGAGGGCTTGACCATAGGGGCAGTTCCCGAGGACGGGCATATCCTGTCTGTGGATATTGCCGCGGAGGGTCTCTTGCCCTTTAACGCCTTGGACCCGGAGCACAGAGTGGAGCTGCTCATCGACCACCACGGACGCAACAGCGGCTTTGCAGAATGGGGCTACGTAGATCCCTTTGCAGCGGCCTGCGGCGAGATCATCCTGGACCTGCTGACCCTTATGGAGGTGGAGCCGGATCCGGCCATTGGGGAGGCAATTTACGTTGCCGTTTCCACAGATACAGGCTGCTTCCGCTACAGTAATACCACTGCCAATACCCTTATGGCGGCGGCAACCTGCAAGAGCTGGGGGGCAGACACCTTTCCCATTAACCGTGCATTCTTTATGACCAAGAGACCTGCCCGTTTAAAGCTGGATGCCTATCTTACCAACACCACGGAGTTCTACGGCGAGGGGACTGTGGCTCTGAGTATGATCCCTGATGGGATCCGTAAGGAGCTGGAGCTGACCCAGGATGATATTGACGATATCTCAGGCTTCGGTCGGGACATCGAGGGAGTAGAGATCGCTGTTATGATCCGACAGGAGACCGAGGGGGGCAAGCTATCGGTGCGGACCTCTCCCAACTACGATGCCTCTGCCATCTGTGCAAGGCTGGGCGGCGGCGGTCACAGAGCCGCCGCAGGAGCTACTGTTCCCGGTGGCATAGAGGAGGCTAAGGAGGCCATCCTCCGGGTCCTTGCAGAAATGGAGCTGATCTGATGGCAAACGGCATTCTGATCATTGATAAGCCTGAGGGCTGGACCTCCCAGGATGTAGTGTCCAAGCTCCGTGGGGTCTTCCATGAGAAGAGGATCGGTCACGGTGGCACCCTGGATCCTATGGCAACGGGCGTCCTTCCTGTGTTCGTGGGGCGTGCTACCAAAGGGGTAGAGTTCTTTGAACACGCAGAGAAGACCTACTGTGCCCGACTTCGCCTGGGCTGTGTTACGGATACCCAGGATTCCATGGGGAATGTATTGGAGGAGAGACCTGTGACCTGTACAGCCCGGGAGGTGGAGGCAGTTCTCAAGACCTTCGTAGGAGATATTCAACAGATCCCTCCTATGTATTCTGCCATTAAGATCGGAGGTAAGAAGCTCTACGAGCTGGCCCGTGCAGGGAAGGAAGTAGAGCGTAAGCCCCGTAGCATCCGTATTTTCTCTCTGGAGGGGAAGCAGCTTACAGATACGGAATGGGAGCTGCTGGTCCATTGCTCCAAGGGGACCTATGTCCGTACCCTGTGCCATGATATTGGACAGGCTCTGGGCTGTGGAGGGTGCATGACCGCCCTCCGACGGGTCAAAGCAGGGGACTATACTCTGGAGCACAGTCACCCTCTAACTGATGTGGTTGCCTGTGCCGACCCCCTGGCACTGCTGATCCCTGTGGAGAGCCTCTTTGCCCAATATCCTATGCTGACTCTGACCCCTGCACAGGAAAAATGCGTCCGCAACGGCGCCGCCTTTACATACAACGCAGAGGGCACCTTCCGTGTGTACGGACAGAACGGGGAATTCCTTGCCCTCTGCCAAAGCCGTGAAGGCAAGCTCTGTACCATTAAGAGCTTCTTTTGAAAACCAACAAGAGGTGAGATGTTGAAGAAACGAGTCATTGCCTTAGGCTTTTTTGATGGGGTCCATTTGGGGCACGGGGCCTTGCTGGAACGGACCAAGGCTCTTGGAAGAGAATACGGAGTCCCTACGGCGGCTCTGACCTTTGATATCCACCCGGATGAGCTGGTACGGGGAGAGCCTGTCCTTCTTTTGAATTCCCGTCAAGAACGGGAACAACTGATAAAGTCCCTGTATGGGATCGACGAGATGTTGACTCTCCGATTTGATCGGGAACGGATGGAGCAGCCCTGGGAGGATTTTGCAGAACAGACCCTCCTGGGAGAATACGGAGCCATCCACGTGGTCTGCGGTTATGATTTCCGCTTCGGTGCAAGGGGAGCGGGAAACAGTGCTCTTCTACAGGACTACTGTGGCAGTAGAGCCATAGGCTGTGACTGTATCCCCCCTGTGTGCCTGGGAGGGGAAGCCGTGTCCTCCACGCGGATCCGCAGACTCCTTGCAGAGGGGGCCATGGAGGAGGCGGTAAGCCTTTTGGGCCATCCTCATGTGATCCGTGGGACCGTAGTACAGGGCAGGGGGCTGGGCAGGACCATTGGGATCCCTACAGCCAACGTAGACCCGGGAGAGAAACGGCTCCTGCCCCGTAGGGGCGTCTATGCTGCCAAGGCGTATTTCGACCAACAGTGCCGGTTGGCCGTGGTCAATATCGGCAACCGTCCCACTGTAGGTGGGCACAGAGTGACCATAGAGCCTTGGCTCCCGGAGTTCCGGGGGGATCTGTACGGCAAGGAGCTGACCCTGGAGCTCTTTGCCTTCCTGCGGCCGGAGCAGACCTTTGCAGATTTGGAGTCGCTACGCCGGGAGATCCTGCATAACGGGGAACAGACCCGACAGTTTTTCGAGAAATTGCCACAAAAAGGAAACAACCATGTATAAGAAAGCCATAACCTTACTATTGATTGCGGCTATGCTCCTGCCCCTTTTTGGGCAGGTCCGTGCCGCAAATTCTGTACCTACCGCCCACGGTATCGACGTGAGCCACCATCAAGGAGTCATTGACTGGGATACCGTGGCGAAGCATATTGATTTTGCCATTCTCCGCTGTGGATACGGCAGTGATCTCACAGCTCAGGATGACCGTCAGTGGACGGCCAATGTGGAGGCCTGCACCCGTCTGAAGATCCCCTTCGGGGTCTACATATACTCTCACGCCACTACGGAGGAGGAAGCACGCAGTGAGGCTCGACACGTCCTGCGGCTCCTTAAGGGCTACAAGCCCTCTATGCCCGTTTATCTGGACCTGGAGGACGAGGATATCTCTGAGAATTGCACTCCTGCACAGATCTTAGCCAATGCCACAGTGTTCTGCGATATGATCGAGTCCGCAGGCTATACCCCCGGTATTTATGCCAATACCAATTGGTGGAGCACCTACCTGTCCTCTCCTCAGTATGACAAGTGGGACCGGTGGGTAGCACGGTATAACAGCACCCTGAATTTTAACCGACCCTACTCCATGTGGCAGTACACCTCCGAGGGCTCTGTTCCCGGTATCGGTGGGGATGTGGATCTGAACCACTGGTATGGGGAGAAGCCCACTGTAGGCTGTAGTCACAGCTATACCTTCCGCACTGCCAAGGAGCCTACCTGTACAGAGGCAGGCATCCGTCTCTACACCTGCTCCCTCTGTGGTGACTCCTATGAGAAGAGCATCAGTCCCAAGGGTCACAGCTATGGCAAGACCCTTACACCTCCCACCTGTACCGAAGGCGGCTACACTCTCTTTACCTGCTCTCTGTGTGGGCACAGCTACCGAGGGGAGATCACCTCTCCCACGGGGCATAACTGGGATGGAGGCAGGATCACCGCAGAACCTACAGAAACGGAGAAGGGGGAGAAGGTCTACACCTGCAACAACTGTCTACAGAGAATGACCGTGACCCTCCCTGCCTTAGGAAAGCATGAGGAGCATTGCCCCTCTGCGGTTTTCGAGGATGTGCCGGCCTATGGCAACTGGGCTCATGAGGGTATTGACTTTGTCCTGGAACAGGGACTGTTCCGGGGGATCAGCGAGACCCGATTTGCACCCCGGAGCACCATGACCCGTGCCATGCTGGTAACGGTCCTGTGGCGGAATGCCGGGAGCCCGGAGGCAGGGCCCTGCCACCTTGCCGATGTGGAGCCGGGACAGTGGTACCAGGAGGCTGTTGCCTGGGCAGCAGAGAACCAAATTGTCAATGGAGTGGGAGAGGACCGCTTTGCTCCCATGTCGTCTATTACCCGGGAGCAGCTTGCTACCATCCTCTACCGTTATGCACCTGTGGAGGATGCTGTTACAGAGGACCTGTTGATCCAATTCCCCGACAGCCATACTGTCAGCTCCTATGCAAGAGCCGCCCTCAATTGGGCAGTGTCTCAGGGCCTCATAAACGGTGTCCAAACCGAGGGGATCTCCTACCTCAAACCCCAAGGCACCGCCACCCGAGCCCAAACCGCCGCTATCCTCCACCGCTGGCTGACCCGATCCGAATCATAAACAAAGCACCCAAAGGGACTCCACTTTGGGTGCTTTTTAACATCTGTAATGTAATTCCGATTCAGGTTATCACCTTTAGTAAGCACAACAGAAGATATTGTGGGGTGTCGTCCAATGAAGAGTTGATTTCCTTACGAAATACATACTACTTCAACGAACGATAAATCCATATATTGTACCTTGCTTATTAAAGGTGATAA
>JAZNYV010000060.1:0-1808 GCA_045594585.1 Faecousia sp.
CATAGAGTTATCGGAGTCGTCCATCTTTACACGGAAGCCGGCAGCAATCAAGCGATTCTTTAATTCACCGGCAGCTTCCAGCACGCCCTCTTTATGCTGGGCGATAGGCAGGATCACAACCTGGATGGGAGCAACCTTGGGAGGCAGCACCAGACCGTTATTGTCGCCGTGGGTCATAATGATGCCGCCGATGAGACGGGTGGAAACACCCCAGGAGGTCTGATGGGGATGGACCTTCTGATTGTTCTTGTCGGTAAAGGTAATGTCGAAGGCCTGGGCAAAGCCGTCACCGAAATAGTGAGAGGTGCCTGCCTGGAGGGCCTTACGGTCGTGCATCATACACTCGATGGTGTAGGTTGCCTCGGCGCCGTTGAACTTTTCCTTATCGGTCTTCTGACCCCGGGTCACAGGCATTGCCAGGACATTTTCGCAGAAGTCAGCGTAGACATTCAGCATACGCTCGGTCTCTTCCTTGGCTTCCTGGGCAGTTGCGTGCATGGTGTGACCCTCCTGCCACAGAAATTCTCTGTGACGCAGGAACGGACGGCTGGTCTTCTCCCAACGAAGGACACTGCACCACTGATTGAGCATCATGGGCAGATCCCGGTGGGACTGGATGGCATTGCGGAAATATTCACAGAACAGAGTCTCGGAAGTGGGACGGATGCAGTAGCGCTCCTCCAGTTCCTCGCTGCCGCCGTGGGTGACCCAGGCGCACTCAGGAGCAAAGCCTTCCACGTGATCCTTTTCCTTCTGCAGCAGGCTCTCGGGAATCAGAAGGGGCATATACACATTCTGTGCGCCGGTTTTCTTAAACTGGGCATCCATAATACGCTGGATATTCTCCCAAATGGCATAGCCATAGGGGCGGTAAATGAAAACGCCCTTAATGGAAGAATAATCGATCAGCTGTGCCTTCTTGCACACGTCGGTAAACCATTGTGCAAAGTCTACCTCCATATCGGTGATCTGCTCTACTTTTTTATCTTTTGCCATAACGTTTCATCCTCTCAAAACGATATTTCTCATTACACTATATTCTATCACATCTGTCAAGGGTTTGCATAGGATGAAATGTAGATTCCAGTCCGCTGGGGCAGACGGAGGCATTTATGACGGAAGTGACTTTACTTATGGACCCTGCGGTGGTCCTTTTCTATACAAAGATCGCAGAGCTCGCTGGGCTTTCTGTGGAGAAAGTTCTCAGCGACACCCTATATAAATTAGCAGGTGAGCTTTCGTTGGAAGCCTTGCAAAAAACACATTGAAAAGGCTCCCCTTGTCAGGGGAGCTGGCAAAAATCCTTGATTTTTGGCTGAGGGGTAGTTCTCTCCCCCAGCCACAGCTTGCGCTGTGTCAGCCCCCTCGTCAGAGGGGGCCTTGTCTTTTACATCTTTTCAGGGGCACAGAAGCCCAGGATGCCGATACAGGTCTCCAAAATATTCTTGGCAAGACCCATCAGACTGATGTAGCCTGTCTGAAGGCTCTTATCCTCCTCTGTCAGGATCCGGGTCTCGTGGTAGAACTTATTGGCTGCGCCGGCAAGTTCATAGATATAGGCGCAGATCTGATTGGGGGCAGATGCCTTCAGCGCGCCCTCCATGGTGGGAGCGAACTTGGTGATGGCGAGCATCAGGTCCTTGGCATATTCGTTTGCGGGCACTTGAATGGGCAGATGCTCCCAAGCGCCGTACTTACCCAAAATAGACTTGATACGGACGATGGTATACAGGATATAAGGACCGGTATTGCCCTCAAATGCGGCAAAACGCTCCAGGTCAAAGTTATAGTCTTTGGTGGGCTGGTTG
>JAZNYV010000061.1:0-53633 GCA_045594585.1 Faecousia sp.
ATCCATCGAAAAATTCGCTTACAACCTTGCATCGGGTATGTATTCCGAGCCCGTAGGCATCTATTACGGTGACAAATACTTCGGTCAGGAAGCAAAGAAGGACATCACCGAGATCGTTTACCAGATCATTGACACCTACAAGACCCGCATCAAGACCAACGAGATCCTCGAAGATGCAACCCGTGAGAAGGCGATCCTCAAGCTGTCTAAGATGGGGGTCAAGATGGGCTATCCCGATAAGGTAAGACCCATCTATGAGAAGTTGGTATTCCAAGAGGATGCCTCCCTCTTTGATATTATGGTATCCCTGCAGGCCATCCGTGAGCTGGACGGTCTGAGCAAGCTGGATAAGCCCACAGAGCCCGAGAACTGGGCTATGCCGGGACATATGGTCAATGCTTGCTACGATCCCTTTGTAAACGATATCACCTTCCCCGCTGCCATTCTTCAGGCTCCCTTCTATTCCCTGAAGCAGACCAGAAGCGAGAATTTAGGCGGCATCGGCGGTGTCATCGGTCACGAGATCTCCCATGCATTTGACAGCAACGGTGCCAAGTGCGACGAGAACGGCAATATCAACGACTGGTGGACTGCAGAGGACTTTGCACGCTTTGAAAGCAAGGTCAATGAGATGATCGAACAGTTCGACGGCATTGAGTTGCCCTGGGGCAAGGTCAACGGTGCATTTATTGTCAGTGAGAATATGGCTGACAACGGCGGCATGGCTGTTACCTTAGATATTATGTCCAAGACGGAAGGTGTCTCCTATGAGGAATACTTCCACAACTGGGCAAGGATCTGGTGTGAGAAGGCAAAGCCGGAATATCTGCAGATGATCCTTGCAGTTGATGTACATGGTCCTTCTATTCTCCGTGCCAATATGCCTCCCCGCAACTTTGAGGAATGGTACAGAACCTTCGATGTAAAGGAAACGGATCAGATGTACCTGGCACCTGAAAAGCGGATCGTGATCTGGTAAGGAGAAACAGGTATATACTATAGGTCGGATCCATGTGCTCTGAATGATGAACATAACACAGAAGGCACTGCGTAAGCGGTGCTTTCTTGTTTTTTCAAAATTCTGCATAATAATTCAAAAAACCATTTACAGGATCTTATGACTATGGTAATATATATGTAATTCTATGAATGAGGTGATCAGACTATGAAAAATGTCCTGCGAGCCATTTCCCTACTGGTGATCCTGTGTATGTGCATACCCTTGATCCCGGGTCCCATTGCGGAGGCGGCATCTCCTTCTACGGTGAATGTTATGAGCTATAATCTCAAGAATACCAACTACGGCTTTGGAAATGTGGCTTCTATGGTAACGGCAAACGGTGCCGACATTGTTGCCATGCAGGAGGTCAACACCCTGCAATACTTGGGGATTAATGCCGCTATGGAGAATGCAGGCTTTGATGTGACCATGGGGAAATCCACAGGCTTCGGTGATAACTGGGAGTCTGATGAGTATCTGCCTATTTATTACAAAGCGTCTAAGTACAAGGACTATGCTCACGGGACACTGTGGCTGTCGGATACGCCTACGGTGCAGTCTCAGTTTCCCGATTCTGCTTACCTGCGGATCGTGAACTGGGCCTGCTATGAGATCATCGGCACCAATGACTATATCCTGGTATTCAATACCCACTTAGATTTTGGACAGGATCTGCAGATCCGCCAGCTAAACGTTATACTGTCTGCCATTGTTGCACAGACGACAAAGTATTTCAAGGCTAAGAACCATGTGATCTTCCTGGGAGATCTGAACTGTGCCAACACCAGCGTGACCTGCAAGTATCTCCAGGGTGATACTCCCTATTCAGGAACCAAAGCAACCAATACCTATACCATGCAGAAGCTGGATGAGGCACGGCAGATTGCAGAAAAGACTACACCAAACAGCTTCGGCAATTATTACACCCAGCCCTCTGAGAAGCCCACTATGGATCTGGATCATATTTACGTATCTCATAAGGGCTTCCGCTGTGAATCCTATTCCGTTATCAGCAATGCAGCAGGCAGTGACCATCTGCCCATTCTTGCAAAGCTGGTATTTAAGACGGAGAGCTCCCATACCTACAGCTACCGCCGGTTATCTGCAGGCAAGCACAGAGCAACCTGCAATCAGTGCGGTGCAACCATCGATGGCTCCTGTACCTACGAGGGGGATTTCTGCAAGCTGTGTAATGGGAGCAAGGAACAGCAGACCTTTACCCTGGTTCGCTCTATGGAGGAGCTGTCCACGGGTAAGTATTTGATGCTGATAAAGGCCGCGGGGTCCTATCCCGGCTCCTTCCCCTATTATGCCGCTACGGTGTACCCGGACGGGGGCTTCAATGCTATGGAGAGTAAGGGCATGGCCTTCCCCTCTCTGCCGGAGGAGATCACATTAGCCCCGGAACAGCTCCCCTCTTTGGTATGGAATTTCGAGGGGAATTCCTCCGGCCTTGTGATCGGGGATGCCTGCGGAAACACCCTTAATCATAAGGGACGAGATATGTATCTGAACCGGGCAGGGGCTACGGTTTGGGTCCCGGGCTACAGTACGACGGAAGGGCACTTTGCCATTCGTGAGAATAATACCCATTATCTCTCCCTCCGTGTGGACCTGAATACCATCGGGAAAACCGGTGGGGACGGTCCCCTGTTCGGTTGTGTGGAGAATACCTCTACGGGGAACTACAAGATCTTCCTCTATAAGGAAAGTACAAAGACTGTGGAATGTCAGCATACGGAGACCTTTATCAGCGGACAGAGGGAGGCAACCTGCATTGCGGATGGGTATACGGGAGATACGGTCTGCTCCGATTGCGGCCAGCTCCTGACTTCCGGCAATGTTGTCCCTGCCCCGGGGCATGGATACCTTTATACCTCCTGCGACAACGGCACCCATGATATTGCTTGCTCCCGCTGCGATCTCTATGATACGGAGGATTGCGTTGTGGTAGATGGAGTCTGTCCCCACTGTGGTTACGTGGCGGAGATCCAGGCTCCCTTAGAGGAGCTCCATGAGGGGTTATATGTGATCGCGGCAGAGGTGGAGGGGGTCTATTATGCCATGTCCAATACCTTCGACAAGAAGATCCTCGGTACAGAGATCAACGTCACTGACGGCAAGGTAGCCGGAGCAGATGCAGTAGGATATGCAGTACATCTGCAAGCCGTGGAGGGTGGCTGGACCATTGATGACGGTGAAGGGAATTATCTGAAATATGCCTCCTCTACCAATTTGGGGAAAGCTGACGAACCCTATACCTGGACCATTGAAGCCGGGGTCAACGGCTCCCGTCGGGTAGGGTCTCAGATGAGCGGCCGTGGCTTGGTATACAGAACAGGTGATTATCATCAGTTTGGTGCCTATGCTTTTAGCAATGCCACTGTTACAAGTACACAATACTATGACATAGAGCTCCTCCCTGTTGACGGTCCCCTGCCCGAGGAGCCGGAGCTCTCTGTGGGAGAGCTGACCGATGGGAAGTACGTCATTGCTGCCAATGTGGATGGGGTCTATTATGCTATGTCCAACAGCTTTGCAAGCAAGATCACGGGTACTGTGATCCCCGTTACAGAGGGTAAGGTCGCATCTGAGGATGCAGAGGGCTTTGCGGTAAATCTGACCGCTGTAGACGGAGGATGGACCATTGATAATAACGGAGGCCAGTACTTGAAGTACGGCTCCTCTACTAACCTGGGCAAGAGCACCACAGCATACCTATGGAAGATAGGTCAAGGGACAAAGGGCACCTGGCGTGTGGCCTCTGCCGCTACGGATACCCGTGGCCTGGTATTCAGAGCCGGGACCTATTATCAGTTCGGTGGATATGCACTGAGTAATATTAAGGAGGGCGGTGCAGAATACTTCGACGTGGAGCTCCTACCTGTAGATGAGACGGAGGTTACGGTAGAGCCTCTGGAGGTACAGATCAACCATTCTCTGAATCTGGCAAGTGATATTTCTATCAACTACCTGGTTCTCGCTTCGTCCTTGGAGGGGTATTCCGACTTCTATCTGGAGTGTGAGCTTCCTGTCTATGAGGGGAACGCACTGATCCACAGGGAGACGATGGTGCTGCAGCCTGTGCTTAACGGGTACTTCTATTACTTTACCATGGACGGCCTTACAGCTACCCAAATGAACGATATCATAGAGGCAAGGGTATATGCAACCAAGGACGGGACGATCTACGCATCCTCCGTGGACAGCTACAGTATAGGCACCTATGCATATAATCAGCTCGGCAAGGACACAGTGGAGCAGGAACTGAAGACTCTGTGTGCAGAGCTGCTCCGCTACGGTACAAAGGCACAGATCTTTAAGGCCTATCGGACAGATGCACCTGTAGATGGTGCTATGACACTCCAGCAACAGGCTCTGCTTACGGATCTGAGCAGTGTGAAATTCGGGAACAACAATACGACCCTCAATGATATGTTGGATCCTGCCGTTACCTGGGCAGGCAAGGTGCTGATCTTGGATTCTAAGGTCACACTCCGTCTTGTGATCGATCCCGCAGGCTACAGCGGTGACGTTTCCGAGCTCTCAGTCCGTGTGACCTATACCAATCTGGAGGGAGAGATTGTTACCGCGACTCTGACAGGTCCTCAGCTCTATAATGAGACGCTGCAGTACTACTCCTTCAGCTTTGACGGCCTCCGTGCCGCAGAGCTCCGTACAGTGGTATCTGCCACCGTTTATGCAAAGGGGATACAGGTATCTCCTACCCTGCAATACAGCCCCGACACCTACGGAAATAACAAGACCGGGGATCTGCTGGTCCTGTGTCAAGCTCTTATAGCCTATTCCGACGGGGCACTGCAATATTTCCGCAAGTAATGATATAGCATGAGGCTACCTCGCAAAAGCGGGGTAGCCTCTCTTTAGTAACGGTCAGCCTCCTACCCGATTGATTAGGATCTGTGCAGGAGTCCCTCTTGGAGCAGGAGCTCCAGAACCTGTGCATCACGGGTGATCATGATCTGACTCTTGGGACCGTGATCTTCTTCCCTGTTCACACGGATGGCTTGGATGGGGTCAACGAATGCTAAGGTGAAGGACTCCTCTGCCTCGTAATCGTCCAGGTGCTGACGGACAAGGGTCTCCTCTGCTTCGCAGAGATAATAGAAATTATCCTGGATGAAAATGTCGGCAATGTGATGCTTCTGCCTCCGAGGTACCAGACCGTACTCCTGAATGGTATGGGGAATGACCACCATGCCCACTTCCTCCGCAACCTCACGGATCAAGGCCTCCTCATGGGTCTCCCCCGGCTCCAGCCCTCCTCCGGGGAACTTATAGTAGTTATATTTGAGACTATGGACCATGGCCACCTTGCCCTCTCGCAGGATGATCCCCCGAACAGAGGGGCGTACACATACCGTACCATTGGGATCGTAATCCCGGGTATCTATTTGGAATAATGTTCTCATTTTTATTACCTCGTAATTCCTATGATTCTTTCAACAATATATCATTCAGATCAACCTGTGTCAAGTTCTCCATTGACAAAATATGGCCCGAATGGTACACTGTAAGTATGAAACCGACTTTGGGTATCAAAAGGAGGGGCTTATATGGAAAACAGATCCAATACCGGGAAGGTCGTTTTAACGGTGCTCCTATCTATAGCTACCTTTTACGGTCTGTTTATTGGAATGCTGATGTTGAGCTTTGGTGGATTTTGGACGGTAACGAAGATCACAAGCACTTGTCTCATCTGGCCACTAATCCCTATTGTTTGGATGAAGAGGAGGACACTGTTCCACAAGATCTATGTGGGCTATGTCCTGTGTTTCCTTATTTTGGTCGGGGTCCAAATAGGTGTGGATGCTTACCGGGAGTCCATTACCATTGATGTGACACCCAATATCAATACCTATGAATATCTGCCTTTTGATGAGGACTCTAAGATTGTAAAGATAGATAGCAAGGTGTTGGATTTCTCTCAGCTTCCCAAGGAGGAGCTCCCTGTGATTGACGGGGCTACGGCGGCCTTTCCTGTTTACTCCGCCTTCGTTCATGCAGTGTATCCCGAAGATACGGAGCTGTATGACGATGTATTCGAGTATAATAATACCGTAGGGGGCTATAAGGCTCTTGCAGAGAAGAAAACCGATGTTTTCATTGGGGCGGCTCCCTCTAAGGAGCAGATCGCCTATGCAGAGGAACAGGGAACGGACCTTGCATATACCCAGATCGGTTCAGAGGCCTTCGTGTTTTTCGTCCATAGGGAGAATCCTGTTGAGAGTCTGACGGTTGAGCAGATCCGTGGGATCTATTCCGGAGAAATTACCAACTGGAGCCAGGTAGGCGGTGAGGATGAGAAGATCGTCCCCTTCCAGCGGCCGGAGAACAGCGGTAGTCAGAGTATGCTTATCCGCTTCATGGGGGATACTCCCATTATTGAGCCGGATACGGAGGAGGTTGTAGGCGGTATGGGAGGCATTATTGAACAGGTTGCGGATTATAAGAACAGACCCACCTCTATAGGCTTCTCCTTCCGCTTCTACGTAGAGGGCATGATCAAGAATCCGGATATCAAGCTCATTGCCATTGACGGCATTGCACCTACGGTAGAGAATATTCAGAACGGTACCTACCCTGTGATCGCCCCGGTCTATGCTGTGACCTACCAGGGGAATCCTAAGGAATCTGTAAACCGGCTCATAGAATGGATCCTGTCGGAAGAGGGACAGCTCATTATCAGTCAAACGGGCTACGTGGGTATGAGGTGATGGGATGAAGGTCTTGGTGGCAATGGATTCCTTCAAAGGGAGTCTAAGCTCGCAGGAAGCCGGAAGGGCTGTACGGGAGGGGATCCTGGAGGCTCTACCCCATGGAGAGGTCCGGCTCTCCACTCTTGCAGACGGAGGAGAAGGAACGGTAGAGGCTCTCTGTGGCGAGGGCTACGGACGTATAGAAGCTGTAACTGTACAAGGTCCCCTGGGATCTCCGGTATGGGCAAAATACGGGATCCTGCCCCAAGGAACGGCTGTTATAGAGATAGCAGAGGCGGCAGGTCTGACACTGATCCCTATGGAGGAGCGGAACCCTCTGTATACTACGACCTATGGCGTAGGGGAGCTGATCCTGGATGCCATAGACAAGGGGTGCAGAGCCTTCCTCATAGGGCTGGGAGGCAGTGGAACCAATGACGGCGGCGTAGGAATGCTGACGGCATTGGGGTGGCGATTTACGGATCCGAAGGGAGAGCCCATTGCTCCCGGTGCAGGAGGCCTAAAGAACCTGTGCAGGATCGATCACAGCAGGATCAGAGAGGAAGTGGGGCAATGCAGCTTCCGCATTGCTTGCGATGTGAGCAATCCCCTCTTGGGAGAGAATGGGTGCTCCGCTGTCTTTGCACCGCAGAAGGGGGCTTCCACGGAAGATGTCTTACATATGGATCACTGGCTGGAAGGCTACAGTAAGCTTGTTAAGGAGCACCTCCCTACTGCCGATCCCCATTACCCCGGAGCGGGAGCTGCAGGAGGGTTAGGCTTTGCCTTCGCCACCTTTTTGAGGGGCACCTTAGAGCCGGGAGCAGGAATCATCACAGAAATCTGCGGCTTAGAGAACAAAATTGCAGAATCTGATATTGTGATCACCGGTGAGGGCTGTTTGGACGGACAGACTGCTATGGGAAAAGGGCCCATCCATATTGCTCGGCTGGGGAGACGGTACGGAAAGAAGGTCATTGCCTTTGCAGGCTGTCTTGGGCCGCAAGCAGAGAACTGTCTGGCAGAGGGCGTAGACGAATATTATGGAGTCCTACCCTCCTATATGTCGAAGGAAGACGGCATGAAAGGAGAAAATGCCTATCTGAATGTAAAGAATGCTGTTTCCCGTTATTTCTCGGCAAAGCTATAATGCATATATGATAATACCGATCCCGACTTTAAGGTTGTCGGGATCGGTTTTACATTATTAGGGTGCCGATGAAAAAGGAAAGGCTGTTGCATAAGAGGGACAGGAGGACGGCACGAGTAGGGGTGGTATTTGTGAGCATGGTGTAGAGCCATGCTTCAATGAATACAACTGCAACCTCAAGGATCACGGTCAAGTACAGCAGTGCTGTGAGATCGGGCCAAAGGGAATAAAACAGGATCCGAAGGATGTTCAATACGGGATTAGTGGCACAATTACACAGAAGGCCTGCGGTGAGCCATGTGCTCCGTGAATGACAAAAGAATAAAGGAATGCTTTCTATAGCGATGGTCAAGACAAGGGCAGAAAGCAGGCGATACAGTAGGTTGGTCATTCCGTTTCGTGAGACTCTACGGGAGCAGGAGGCTCCTGAGAAGGTTCTTGGACACGGTTTTTCTTAACGATCCGACGAATGATGACAAATGCCAAAACCATGAGGATCAGTGCAACCAAGAAAATAAGAGTAAGGGGGAAACGGTCGGGTTCCGCAATCAATTCTTCTTCGGGAACAATGACATCGAAATACGGGTGTAGCATAATACATACCTCCTTTAAGGTTCGTCACTATGGTGATCTGTAGATTCCTTGGTATTCTTGACCTTGCGAGTAATGACAACGATCGTAAAGATCACAAGAACGGCAACCAAAGCCAGCAGCAGGAAGCCAAGGAGTCCAATCACATACATGGGAGCAACAGCTACGTCAAACATGGGATACAACATATTCAGCACCTCCTTTTTAGGGATAGTTTTAAGCTAAGGGCTGCAAGAATGCCAAGGATCAGGACAATGAGCTGATTTACAAGCAAGCTCGTGGGGTGGAGGAAAAATGCAGGAACAGTGCCGACAAACAGTGCAACGGTGGTGATCCCGAAGGCAAAGGCAGGATTCCGTGGAAAGGCGGAGGATAAAATGGCTACGGTAACGGGCATGGTCATGCTGAACAGCCCCACGCCTATGAGAGAAACGGTCATGAGGCTGTTACCGAACAGGAGGAACGGGAGGGAAACTAAGAGGCTGAGAGTGGCGGTCCTCTGATAACCTATCCGATCACAGAGAACACCGCCTAAATACTTCCCCATCCCCATGGAGCAGAAGAGTAGGATGCCGTGGAGAGTCTCCTTCTTCCACCCAATGGGAATGGCATAGGCCACATAGGCACGAATGGCAGCGGAAAGAAAGGCAAGGATCACGATCCATCCCAGGGAAAGCTTAGGGGAGCTGACACGGAAAGAAGCAAGCTCTCCCCTCTCTGTCCTGTGGCAGAAGAAGATGAGGATGCAGATGCTGAGGGACAGGACCATACAGCCTACAGGGATCCATAGGAGCCGAACACCTTTTGCACCTAAAAGCTGTCCTGTAATGACACCGAAGGAGCCTCCTGCTACAAAGACGCTGCAAGGGGTAATCCTCCCCTTGGCGCCGCTGAGAGTATGCTTGGCCCCGGAGATGTGTACCATGGCGTTTCCCAGGGTCAGAAGGAGGAAGGCGATCACATTCCAGGGGAGCAATAGGGCGAGGAGCAGGAGGATACAGCCACATATGCCCATAGATTCCCGACCCAGGGCATCCAGCCGAAGACCCAGGAAGCACTGAGGCACGAAGGCAAGGGCATCAAAGAGGAAGGCGTACAGCACCCAAAACTCCGTCAATCGGAGTCGTGAAAAGAGAAAGTAAAAGCAACAGACCTCTACAGAGAAATGGACAAAGCCGTAGAACCATCCCACAGCTCGGGTAGACATGGAATCGGTCATAGAGGCCCTCCTTTTTAATCAGATATCAACTGTTGGCTATAGTACTTGGATCGCTTGGAGATCTCACGGTTCAGAACAGGCAGAGTCATATTCTCGGCGAGAGTATCCTCCGAGGAGAATAGGTTGGTGCCTAAGCCCAAACGCTCCCCTTGGATCCTGCAGCCCAGAGCGGCCAGGGCTGTGGGGAACATATCCATAGGCGTAAAGACACGATCCTTGCTCCGGGTAGGCTCTACGGGGCAGTTCAGGAAGCAATTATAGACATGGCGTTCATAGTCCCTGTCTACGTTACGTGTGAAGAATTGCTGGTCCATACTGGGATGATCCCCGGTAATGATGACGGTAGTATTGTCGTAGAAGGGCTGTTCCTTGAGCCATTGGACGAAGGCGGCTGTCTGTCGGGAGGAGCAGGACAGGACATTGGCATATTGCTCCCCGTGGTCATTCCGGCAGGCCTCACAGAGATATCCGTCTACGTGATGGGTGTCTACGGTAAGGAGGGTGAAGGCAAAGGGCTGTTCCCCTGCTGCGATCTCGGTCAGCTCCCTCTTGGCGTAGTCAAAGAGCTTGCTGTCCTCAAAGCCCCACCAAACCATATAGTCCTCAGGGATCAGACCGTCCTCACGGGCGGTATAGAGATCGTAAACCCGATCTGCACCGTGTTGAAGGTAGTATTCCTTACGACCACCGAAGGAGGCATCGGAGCCTACCATAAGGGCTTGGTAGTAGCCTGCATCATGGAGGATATCCTGTAGGGTCGTTGCTCCCGGCAGGTAGCCACGGAAGTCGGTCAGATCGATATTGGCAATGTCTATGGTAAGGGGTACGCCTGCGGTATGGGCTACCATAGCCGCAGAGGTCCAGGTGGCATGGGTCACACGGGGATAGCCTCCCACGCCCCCGGAGTGGGAAAAGTTTATGTTCTCCTGTGCAAGGTCGTATAGCTCGGGGATCAGAGTCTCCTCACAGCCTCCACCCAGCTCCCTGGACAGGAAGCTGGTCTCCATGGATTCCAGGTAGATGTAGATCAGATTCCGCTTCTGCTCCGGGAAGGTGATCTCTACCTCCTCGGGGTCTACGTATGCATCCTCATAGAGGCTGCTGTGGATCAAGAAGGTGTCGTATATGTAGGCAGGAAAATGGACCATGGACATGGCCGTGATCAAACAGAGGAGCCCGGTCCATAGGGCAATCCTGTTGGAGACCTTATCCCCAAAGGGATAGAGGGTATGGTCCTTTATTCGGATCAATGGAGCTCCTCTATAGAAGAGGAAGATGGACATGAGCCCCGTTACGGTTGCTGTGGGCAGAAGAGCACACAGCATATAGCTCTCTAATAAGGAATTGGCACAGCCTGTCCAAGGAGACAGGAAGGTGGATATAATAGACATAAAGCCTGTATCACCGTATTTCCGCAAGTACCATACAGCAGATACCAAGGCAAGCAGACACAGAAAGAACAGGAGGATCGAGAGGATCCGCTTGAGGCTTTTCCGTACTTTCATGGGATGGAATGCACCGGCTTTCGTATTAGGATAAAGAAGTAAGAAGAGGCAGGAGATGCTCCGGGGAGAACAGTGGGTTCTCAGAAACCGCATCTACCAGGGCTTGGAGATTGTCGTCATTGTGCTCCGTCTCCTTGGCATACAACTGGACCAGGTAGATAAGCTCCTCACTCCCCTGCTGATATAACTCCTGTAAGAGGATGACACTAAGGAGTCCTATGGTAACAGACTCCAGGAAGGTCTCGTCCATAGCAGAGCGGAGGGAATACTTGAAGAGATAATAGGAAAGAAACTGATCCCAGCAGACATCCCCTTGCAGTGCTCTCAGAGGAGATCCCCGGCGGCCTGCCGTAAGAAGCTCTGTCCAATGGGGGCGGAGCCGTTCCAGGGAGAGAAAGAGGTCATACAGCTCCCCACGGAATGCTGCGTAGGACTCCTCTGTAAAGGGGACGGTGGCAGGATCCAATTCTATCTCGTCTACCTGCAATGCCTGCTCCAGGACCTGCACCATCCGAATGCCAAGGGGGAGGCTCCGATCCCGGAGGATGGAAAGACAGCGATCCCTCCCCTGCCGAACGGCTAAGAGCCGTTCAGGCTCCATATCATGATAATACCGCAGGGGCTCCTCTGTGGTATAGGTCTTTAAGGAAAAAGGCTCCTGCTGAGTGAGGATGATGCGTGCTACCTCGGGACAGGAGATAGATAGCCCCTGCTCCCGGATCAGCCCCAGCTCTGTAACAAAACGGGGATAGAAGCCGCAGACCTGAGACAGAGCCTCCTCACCCAGGGCGTACTGGATCTTACACAGGCCGTCCTCACGGAGCATACAGCATCTACCGTTGCACAGAGCAAAGGAAGGCTCCCCATCTATTTCGACGATGCTTTGACGGATTTGTTCCCCCAAGGGCCCCTGTAGCTGATCATAAAAATCCAAATGTTCTTTATCGGGGATCACCTGCCAGCCGATGCAGCAGGAATCCGGGCACGCTCCTGCAATACAGGAGAAGGAATCGTAATAATCCGGCTGTGTGACTACCATAGTCTTATTCCTCGATTTGGACCGGGATCCCATTGAGCTCTACTCCGGCATCAATGTTGATAAGAAGATACTTGGTGCCGTTGATCACACGGGTATGGACCAGGTCTGCACGCTCGGGATCCACCTTGACCACCACGTCGGGAGTTTCGTAGCACAGCTCCCTGGCATTGACCAGGTTCTGAGGAGGCAGGGCGGAATGGTCGCCGAAGGCAAGGTCGTAATTTACGTTGAAGGCAGACATCTTCTCCTCAGACACACCGCAATCCTGCAATACAGAGGCAACGTCAAAACGGGAGACCTGGAGGGGCTCTGCTACCTTGCTCTCCTTGTGGGTCTGGACCATGGAACGGACCGTATCATGGACGGTCTGCACCACCTGGGGACTGCATTCCTCTTGGAGGGACTCGGTGAGCACGTCACGGAAGGACTCCTTCTGCAGGTTAAGGGGCATAGGGGGCTCCGTGTGGAAGACAGCATCTACAAATTCCTCGTAGCTGGTATCCTTGCTGCGGACGTAATAGAGGGCACCGTAAATATTGGTGCGGCGATCATCGAAGGCCGGGAAGGCAAAGCCCAGCTCGGGAGAACCTACCACCCAATCTGCAGACCGATTGCGGAACAGACCCTCGGTAGGCTGGTAACGGAGGGCAGGCTTGGACTCCTTAACGGGGCAGATACTACAGACGATGTAGCTATGTACCGTATCTCCTCCGTCTGCAAAGGTCTCACCATCCTTGCCCTTAAAGGGAACATCGTAGGAATCGGTGGCTAAGAGGATCAGATAGTTCTCGGCCATATGGAGGGACCGGGTAATAAGCTCAAAGAGGGTCTGTACAGCCTCGTCATCCTCGAGATTAGAGGTGCGGAGCTTGGTAAGGAGGCGATGCTCGTCGGAATCCAGGACCTGATTTGTGGAGAATACAACGTCGGTAAGGGTCTTGCCCATGGAGCCGGAAATGGCCTTCTTAAGGAGGGTCAGATATTTCTCCTGTTCCTCCTGTCCCAGGATCCCCAGGGACTCGTGGAAGGTGGAGATGATCTCCCCGTTAGAGCTGACGTAGCAGCCACGGATCCGGGAGATATTGTTATAGTCTGCACGGAAACGGCGGCGGAGCTCGGATACTTCTTTATCAATCATGTGGTAACACCTCGGTTAATAGGATAATTTGGATGACCCCATTATACCACAAGAGTGGTAAGATTTCCATAGGGATTTTTGATTTTGGCAGAAAGGAGTATTTGCGGAATATTTTGCAAAGATATCCTTTACTTTTTCTTAAGATATGATAAAATATACTTGGTTTACGGATAAACCAATCTTAGGAAATGAGGCATACCATATGAAGACATCAGTGAGAAAGACCGTTGCGTTACTTATGGTCCTGTGTTTGTTACTGGGCAGCGTCTCTGTAGGGGTATCTGCAGAGCACCATACGACTCGATCTGCTGACCGCAGTAGCACCGCCTTTGCAGTGGGCAAGAGCGGAGACTATGTGATCGCGGCTCTGGTAGACGGGGTGTACTACGCTATGAGCAATAGCTTCTCCGGCAAGATCGCAGGCACACCTATTGCAGTTTCTGATGGCTCTGTTACAGAGTCTGCTGCAGTGGGCTATGCTGTAAAGCTGACCTGTTCCGGCGGAACCTATACCATTCAGAACGAGACCCATTATCTTACATACACCAGCAGTACCAATTTGGGTGCTGCGACTACAGCCTATACCTGGACCATAAGCCAGGGTGTTAACGGATCCTGGCGGATCGCCTCTACGGCAACTGATGGCCGTGGGGTGGTATTCAGAGCAAAGGACTATAGTCAGTTCGGCGGGTACGCTCTGAGCAATGCCAAGGAGGGCTCTGCGGAGTATTTCGACGTAGAGATCCTCGCTGTGGGAGGCACCGGGGATGCCGCCTGTGATCACAGCAGCACTGCCACATCCACTACGGCTGCTACCTGCACCACAGCCGGAACAATAACAGTGACCTGCAAGAAGTGCGGTGTGGTGCTAAGCACCACTACCCTGCCTGCTACAGGTCACAGCTATCAATATATGCCTAACGGAGACGGGACTCATACGGTTCTGTGCAGCAAATGTGACGACGCAACCATAGATAATTGTTCCATCGTCTCAGGAGTGTGCTCCCTGTGTGGCTGGGGTAGCGGCTCCGGGGCTGTAGATGAGTTCCAACTGATTACTGCTGCCAATCAGATCACAGACGGCAAGTATATTCTGATGGTTGCGCCCGGTGGAGCCAATCCCGGTAGCTATCCCTATTACGCAATTACCAGACAGATGCACAGCACCTCCTATGTTATGTCCTTGGGACTGGAGCTGACGGAGGTTCCCCAAGCTCTGACCGCTACCAATGAGCTGATGGTTTGGGATCTCAGCGGTGACAGCAACGGCTTTACCCTGTCGGGGCCGGATGGGGGCGTTCTCTACAATTCCTCCAATAATCTATATTACGGTGACGGCATTGCCACCTCCTGGACGGCAACCTATGGCGATGGGACCTTTACCCTGCTGGCAGATACCCGTTACCTGGGTCTGCGGGATGATCTGACCACGGTAGACAGCAACGGCAATCCCTGCTTCCGCTGTAATTCCTCTGCCAAGACCAGCTCCTATCAGTTCTACCTGTTCAAGAGCGGCACCCTGGCAGATCCCGAATGTCCCCACACCGACACGACTACCAATCTGATCCCTGCTACCTGCACCCAGAGCGGTCTGCTGACCGTGGTCTGCAAGACTTGCGGCGGAACTGTCAAGAGTGAAGTGGTGCAAGCTACGGGACACAATGCAAGCTATGTAGAAGGTGTTCCTGCGGGCTGTAATACAGAGGGACGTATCCCCCACTACGTATGTACCAACTGCAATGGCCTCTTCGGTGATACTCTGTGCAACAATCCTCTAAATGCTACTGACATCATCGTTCCTGACATCGGTCATTCGGTATATGCCGTGGGCGGATTGGCTGCTACCTGCGGTACGGAGGGCATGATGGCTCACTATCACTGCCGTGGCTGTGGAGCCTACTTCCTGGATGAGGCAGCTACCAAGGAGGTTGCCCTCACGGAACTGACCATCCCTGCACTGGGTCACGATTTAGTGGAGACTCCTGCATCCCCTGCAACCTGTGCCCACGAGGGAAACATTGCCTACTATACCTGTGAGGAATGTAACGCTATCTTCTCCGATGAGACCTGTCAGGATCAGATCTATCTGGTAGATACGGTGATTCCCTCTCTGAATCACACCTTGACCTACAGCCCTGTTGTTGAGGCCACCTGCACAACTACCGGTGTGTATGCATATTACTACTGTAAGATCTGCGATATCTACTATTCGGACAGTGACTACACCGAGACCATTGCACGGGAGGAGCTCACAGCACCGGCACTGGGCCATGATATCCAGTTTACCAAGGAGATCAAGGCCGGGTGCACAGAGAACGGTGCCATTGCACACTATTACTGCAACCGCTGCCATAGCTTGTTCGCAGATGCCCAGGGCAAGAATGCTCTGACACAGCAGGATGTTCTGATCCCTGCCACCGGTCACAGCTACAGCAAGACCGTGACCGCCCCCACCTGCACTACAGCAGGCAGTGAGGACTATACCTGCAGTGCCTGCGGTGACTTCTATTCCACTCCCATTGATCCTACAGGTCATAGCTATGTAAATGGGGTCTGCACTTCCTGCGGAGCCGGAAGTGCCCAGGTAGACAGCACGATCCTTATTAACCATAATCTGAATTTAGCAAGCGATATTTCTATTAACTTCGCCGTGCGTACAGATCTGCTCACGAGCTATGACAGCTACTACCTGGAGGTCCGGGTTCCTGTGTATTCCGGGAACACCCTGCAAAGCTATCGGACAGTACAGATCCAGCCTGTCCTCAACGGCATCTATTATTACTTCACCTTAACGGGAATGACTGCTGTCCAGATCGGTGACGAGGTCCAGGCTGTGCTCCATATGACCAAGGGCGGCACGGAGTATATCTCCAACACAGACTATTACAGCGTTGCTAAGTACGCCTATGCACAGTTAAACAAATCTACTACCAAGGAAAGTCTGAATCGTCTATGTGCAAACCTGCTCCAGTACGGTACGGCAGCCCAGGTGTATAAGAATTATCGTACCAATGCCTGTGCAGACGCTGCTATGACATCTGCTCACAGAGCTTACCTGACGGATATCGAAACCATCGCCTTCACCAATCAGAATCGTACACTCAGCGATCTGTCCTCCCCCACCATCCTATGGCAGGGCAAGGTGCTGGTCCTGGACTCTAAGATCACCATAAAGTATATCATCAATACCTCAGCCTTTAGCGGCTCTGTTAAGGATCTGACCCTGCAGATCCAATATAAGGACTATGCCGGGCAAGCCCGAACCGTGACTCTCAGTGATCCTCAGCCCTATGGCAACAATGCCAATTGGTACTGCTTCGACTTCGACGGTTTGCTGGCTGCGGAGCTGCGGCAGGTCCTGTCTGCGGCTGTCTATCAGGGAAATGTGCGTGTATCCCAGACCCTGGAATACAGTGTAGAATCCTATGGCTGTAATCGCACAGGCACCCTCCTCGCCCTGTGCAAGGCGATGATGGCATATTCCGATACCGCACTGGCATATTTTAATTCCTGATCACATGGGACTGCTCCTACGATACTTTGTATCATAAGAGCAGTCCCTTATTTCTCAGCATATTCCCCATGTATGGAGCTGTCAACTTGCAACAGCTCCGGTGTGGGGCTTGGTTATGGGGAATTGGGTAGGAGGATGGATCTGCATTCCCAACAGTCGTTAGAGGGGTCCATGGAAACGGAAAAGTAGCAGGAGGAGTTGGCACTGCCGGATAGCTTGCAGCTTGCATAGGCTCCGGGAGCGTCCTGAGCTCCGTCGAAAGAGGTGACGATCAGATCACTGACCGACATATCGAAATATTCTGCCCAGGAACGCAGATGTACTTCACAGGAGGCATCGGAGATCGCAGAGCCGTCGGCAAGGGCTGTGCCCATTGACAGGATCTTCCCTGTTTCGTGATCCAATCGGATATAGGAACCTCTTTCTTCAAGGGTGTAGAAGTAGAATACGTTCTTCCCGTAGGGGTCGTAGGCCTTGGAGGAGGTCAATTCCCCCTCCTGCAGGGCTACAGCTATGGAATCATAGGCTACGGCAGGTATTGCACCGCACTGTACCAGGACTTGTAATTCCCTATCCATGGCCAAACGGATATCCTCTGCAGCTTGGGAAGAAAGCCCCTCCCGAAGCACCGTCACGTCGGGATCGGACAGGAGAGCTTGCTTCTCCCCTATGGTCATGGCATCAAAATTCAGCAGGGTCCCTGTCCCGTAGGTCAGGACCTGCTTCTCAATATCCTTCTCCATGATCAGGAGCATGATCCGTGGGAACATAAATGCCAAGAGCAAAACAGCAAGGACGATCAAGAGCCAGATCCAACGTTTTCCCATAGGACAAGCTCCTTTCCTAATTGGAATGATACACAGGTCCCCTTCCCCAGCTCGCTGGAGAAGGACAGCGTGCTGTGGTGAAGCTCTGCGATTTTCTGACACAGTGCCAAGCCTAAGCCTGCACCGCCCTGGGCACGGGAACGGGATTTGTTCACCATGTAGAAGGGCTCTGTCAATCTGCTGAGAGCCTCCGGGGGGATCCCTCTGCCGTAATCTAGGACAGAGAACAGGAAGCCATCCTCCGTAGGGGTGGCGCGGATGCGGATCAAGCCATGATCCTCCGATGCCTTGCGGGCATTGTCAATGAGATTGTACAGCAGGGTCTGTAAAAGCTCCGGCACCGCTCTAAGAGGCTGATCCTTGATGAACAGCTCGACCTTAAGATCCTTCTCCTTTAATAAATAGGAGCACCGCTCTACAGTATCCTCTAAGAGCACCTTGGGAGAGACGGTACGGAATTGGGGCATCTTTTCCTCCAGTGCAAAGAGATCCAGTAAGGCATGGGACATGGTCTCCAGACGCTTACCCTCAGAGAAAATATAGTTGGCTACGTCGATCTGCAGCTCCCGTGGAAGCTCCCGACTGCGTAGGGTATCGGCATAGCCAATCACAGAGGTCAAGGGGGTCTTTAGCTCATGGGCAAAGCTGGCGGTAAAGTCCTTCTGCCGCTGTGCGGCATCCTCTAAGGTGAGGATCTGCTCCTCCAATTTATCTGCCATGCGATTAAACACCACAGAGAGCTGTCCCAGCTCATCATCGCTGCAGACCTGGGCTCGTTTATCATACTTGCCCTTGGAGAATTGGGTTGCCGCACGGGAGATCCCACGGATGGGACGGGTCATATACAGAGTGATGACTGTGGTGACAAGGACCCCTACAGACAGGATGATCAGCATGATCCAGTAATAGGAGGTCAGTTGCCCACGGGCCCGGGTATAGACCTCCGTGACCTCGCAGCTCCGCTGTAGGTAGAGCATATATCCGTACAAGGACAGCTTCTGGGAGGCTACGATGAATTTCTCGTCCTCCAGGGTCATAATACGGACCTCTATTACCCCGGGCTGTGCCTCGTAGGTTAAGGGGAAGCGTTGCTTCTGATTGCTCAAGAGAACATGATCGTCCTCTGTGGCTACGTGGAAGCTACGCTCACTGGAAATGTCCTCGCGGGAAAGAAAGCTGCGTAGCCCATTGACCGCAGTGGCCTCGTCACCATTGCGGAAGGAGTCTGCACACACAGCCTGGAGAGCCAAGCTGAACATCCGCATATCCTCACGGGCTTCGTACAGCTCTGAGGTCAGCCCGGAGCGGAAGCTGCCTCGGATCACGCTGTAGCCTCCGATGGACAGCGAGGTAGCAAGGAGAATTGTTACGAGACAGATCATTTTCCATGTGAATTTCAATTGGGGACCTCCAGCCTGTAGCCTACCTTGTAGATGGTGGTCAGCTTCTTCTCCCACCCCAGCTTTCGGCGTAACCGCTGGACATGGAGATCTACGGTCCTGCTGTCTCCCATATAGTCACTTTCCCACACCCGCTCATAAATGGTATCTCGGAAAAGGGCAATATTGCGATTGCGGACAAAGAGGAGCAGAAGGTCGAACTCCTTGTGAGTTAGGGTGATGGGTTCTCCGTTCTTAAGGACGGTCATGGACCTGGGATCGATCACTACATCATCGATCTCGTAGCGTTCATCGGTTTTCCCGGCTCGGCGGAGGACACTCTCTACCCGTGCAATGAGCTCCACGATCTCGAAGGGCTTGACTAAATAATCGTCTGCACCTGCCCGCAGACCCTTGACTCTGTCGTTGACGCTGCCCATGGCGGTAATAAAGATCACAGGTGTGCCTGTAGGTCTGATCTGCTCCATGAGCTCATATCCATCTGCACCGGGGAGCATAATATCCAGTAGGATCAGATCAAATTGCTCCGATTCGATCTGATCCGCAGCCTCTAACCCATCCATTACGGTGGTACACTGATATCCGCAGGCAGATAGGTTCAAGTGTATTAAATTGGCAATTGCTTTTTCATCCTCAACGATCAACAGTTTCATAGAATCCCTCCTATCTGTATTATCTATTCCAATTGTATCATAGTTTTATCATATTTTCCATTTTTTTCTCGATTCTCTTGACATTTATTCTGCAATCCTTTAAAATGATAAGTACCAAATATAAGGAGGTCATCATATGGCATTTACCGGCAGTCAATACTTCTGGACAGATCGCAAGCGTTATTTGGGCATGCCCTTGAGCTTTACCCGTTACGCCCTTAGTGAGGACCGACTGTTCCTCTCCGTTGGGTTCTTCAGTGTCAAGGATGAAGAGGTGCTCCTCTACCGTGTTAGGGACATCAGTGTTAAGAGGACTCTGTGGCAACGTCTCTTCGGTGTAGGCACCGTAACCGTATCCTCCTCGGATAAGTCTACCCCTACCGTGGTTCTTAAGAACATTAAGGATCCCATCGCAGTCAAGGAGCTCCTCCATGAGAATGTAGAGGAGACCAAGATCAAGCGTCGTGTCCGCTTCGGTGAGCTTATGGCAGACGTAGACGACGACAATTTGGATGATGTGGACAACTGACTGCAATCCCCTAAATTCTAAAAATCCACTTGCATTACATGGAAATTTCTGATATAATTACCGGGCTAAAAATTATATAGGAGGTACCCCTTTGGAAACGTTATTTGAAAATGTCAAAATCTTCTTAGAGGCTGACGGTTGGATGATGATGCTGATGTGGCTCATCGGCGGCGTCCTCATTACCTTGGCTATTGTTAAGGACATGGAGCCCTCTCTGTTGCTGCCCATCGGCTTTGGTGCCATCGCAATGAATCTGCCCAATGCAGATATGGGCGTCATCGACCTGCTGTATAACAGCGGTATTGCCAACGAGCTCTTCCCTCTCCTGCTGTTTATCGGCATTGGTGCCATGATCGACTTCGGCCCCCTGCTGTCGAATCCTAAGCTTATGATCTTCGGTGCGGCGGCACAGTTCGGTATTTTCTTTACATTCTTTATGGCAAGTCTCTGTGGCTTTGACATTCGTGATGCTGCATCTATTGCCATCATCGGTGCTGCTGACGGTCCCACCTCTATCGTTGTTGCAACCAAGCTGGGCAGTGCTTACATCGGTGCTATCACCGTAGCGGCCTACTCCTACATGGCCCTGGTTCCCATTGTACAGCCCCCCATTGTTAAGATGCTGACCACCAAGAAGGAGCGTATGATCCGTATGCCCTACGAGGCCAAGGAGGTCACTAAGACCACCCGTATCCTATTCCCCGTGGTTATCACTATCATTACAGGCCTCTTTGCTCCCAGCGCTGTTTCTTTGATCTTCTGCCTCATGTTCGGCAATCTGATCCGTGAATGCGGTGTTCTCAATTCCCTGTCCGAGACTGCACAGAAGCAGCTTGCCAATCTGATCACTTTGCTGTTGGGCATTTCCATTGCCGCCAATATGCGCTACAGCGATTTCCTCAAGCTGGATACTCTGATCATTATGGGTCTGGGTCTCGTTGCCTTCATCTTCGATACTGCCGGCGGCGTTATGGTTGCTAAGTTCATTAACCTCTTCCTGCCCAAGGACAAGAAGCTCAATCCCATGATCGGTGCCGCAGGCATCTCCGCATTCCCCATGTCCTCCCGTGTGATCCATAAGATGGGTCTGAAGGAGGATCCCAACAACTTCCTGCTGATGCACACTGTAGGTGTCAACGTATCGGGACAGGTTGCTTCCGTTATTGCAGGCGGACTCATTATGGGTCTGGTATATACATTCGCTTAATAGGAGGGTATGAAAATGAATCCTATGTTCATCAAGCTGGCTGAAGAGACTGCCAAGACCATTCCTGATCGTCAAGCCACTATCGGAGAGTCCCTCCTTCTTATGGCAGAGGGCTGGGGCGGCATCTTTGTCGTGATCCTTATCATGATGGTTTCGATCCTGGTTCTTAACAAGGTCTTTAGCAGAAAGAAGTAATTATATTGCCGGAGGAAGCGTTTCTGCTTCCTCCGGTTTTCTGCAAATAAAGCCCCGAGCAGACCGTCTGATCTGCTCGGGGCATTGTGCTGTAATTATTCTTCCACCTCGTCAAAGTCGAACTCAAGGAGCTCGTTACACTTGGGGCAATGCATGGATTCTTCCAGGATGGTATCCTCGTCCAGCTCCAGGGTCTCGCCACAGGTGGGGCAGGTTACCTCGTAGGTAATGTCCTCGTCATAATCGAAGTCTCGGTCGTCGTCATCCACGAACTCGAAATCTTCGTCCTCATCCTCGTCTTCATCCTCGTCATAATCCTCGTCCATGAGGAATTCCTCGATGGCGTCCAGATCCTCTTCGATCTCGTCCAGTTCGTCGGATACAGCAAGGGCATTTTCTTCAAGGTCGGCAATGGTAGAGGTAACATCCTGCAGCAGATCAACGATGCCGGCAATCATCTTGCCCTCGGCAGTTTCTTTGCTGATGTTGAGACCGTCCAGCAGGCCCTTGAGATAAGCGGATTTTTCAGAGAGTGTCATAATGAGGCTCCTTTCTTGTGAAAGATAAATGGAATGGTGAATTAACCCTTGGCGCGGCTTAGGTACTCGCCGGTACGGGTGTCGATCTGGATGCGGTCGCCCTCATTGATGAAGAGAGGAACCTTAACCTCGGCACCGGTCTCTACGGTTGCGGGCTTGAGGGTGTTGGTAGCGGTGTTGCCGGCCAGACCGGGCTCGGTCTTGGTGACCTCGAGCTCTACGAAGTTGGGAGCCTCGACGCCGAATACATTGCCCTTGTAGGACAGTACGGTGCAGGTGTCGTTCTCCTTAACGAACTTGAAGCTGCCGTCCAGAACCTCTGCGTCGATGGGGATCATCTCGTAGGTCTCGTTGTCCATGAAGTAGTAGAGGTTACCGTCCTGGTAGGAATACTCCATCTTCTTACGCTCGACATATGCGGTGGGGTACTTGTCGCTGGGGTTGAAGGTAGTCTCGGTCACGCCGCCGGTGATGACGTTACGCATCTTGACGCGAACGAAAGCAGCACCCTTGCCGGGCTTAACGTGCTGGAATTCGATGATTTGCATGACCTTGCCTTCCATCTCGAAGGTGATGCCATTTCTAAAATCGCCTGCAGAAATCATATATTTGTCCTCCTGTTATTCCCCATTTGGGGAAAAGTATACATAGTGCCTACTTATTTTACTCTATAATTCCAAAAAAAGCAAGACCTAATCCAAAATATATTGAGAATATCCGAAAAAATATATTAAAGGATGATCAGCTCCTTGGGGCTGTGGGTGATATTCTCGCAACCATCCTCGGTGACGATGACAACGTCCTCGATACGGACACCGAATTTGCCGGGGAGATAGATCCCGGGCTCGGCAGAGCAGACTGCTCCCACGGGAAGGGGCTGGGTGTTACGGGCATTGCAGTTGGGAGCCTCGTGGATCTCTAAACCCAGGGAATGTCCGTAGCCGTGGCCGAAGAATTGGCCGTAGCCTGCATCGGAGATGACTTGACGGGCAGCACCGTCTACAGCGGCTCCTGTGACACCTGCCTTGGTAGCGGCGATGCCGGCAAGCTGTGCCTCCAGTACGGTGCGGTAGACCTTCTTCATCTCCTCTGTGGCGAAGCCTAAAGCTACGGTACGGGTCATGTCGGAGCAATAGCCGCCGTAGATCACACCGAAGTCCATTGTAATAAAGTCGCCCTCGGCAATGGGACGGTCACCGGGTACGCCGTGAGGCATAGAGGTATTGGGGCCTGCAACGACAATGGGATCAAAGGAAAGACCCTCTGCCCCGTTCTTGTACAGGCAGTAGATCAGCTCTGCCGCCAGCTCCTTCTCGGTCATGCCGGCTCTGATACGCGGGCAGACCTCGGTAAAGGCACGGTCGGTGATCTCCTGGGCCTTTCTCATACGGTCGAGCTCCCAGGGCTCCTTCTGCCCACGGAAGCCGTTGATCTTGGATTGGAAGGGCACCAGCTCCGCACTGAGCTTGTCGCGGAAGGAATTGAGCTCTGCTACAGTAAGATAGGCCTCTTCAAAGCCCAGGGTGGTAATGGAGAGATCCTTGATCCCCTGGTTCAGCAGCTCGGACAGAGGGTTGGAGGCATTGATCTCTACTACCTCGAAGCCGTGGATATCACGCTGTGCGGATTCGATATAGCGGCTGTCGGTGTAATATCTGGCACCGTTCTTGCTGACGATGGCATAGCCCTCGGCAATATCAAATTCTGCGGCATACATACGGCTGTAGCGTGAGGTCAGGAACAAGCCCTGTACCTCCTCGGTAAGGACGGAACGGTACTTCTCTAAGTTGGTCATAGTGAAAACTCCTTTGTATGATATAGAATTATTTGATCTTTCTTCCGGCGGCCAGTGCAAGAAAAGGGATTTCTAATACATGCCGCAGCTTAAGCCAAATATTATGATTATGGATGGAGCGGACGATCAAGGAGGGGATCCCTGCTAAATTGGCACCTAATACATCGGTATAGATCTGATCCCCTACTAAGGCGGCTCGGCTCTCCCCCATCTGCTTCATGGCTCGACGGATCCCACCGGGCAGGGGCTTCCTCGCGTGGGTGACACAGGGGATATGGTACGCTGCGGAAAAGTCGGGGACGCGGGATCTCTTACTGTTGGACACAATACATAGACGGATTCCAGCAGTCTGCATCTGCGCCATCCATTGGAGAAGCTCCAGTGTAGGCTCGTTGGTGGTGTATGGAAGCATGGTGTTGTCAAAATCCATCATCAGCAGCTTGATGTTGTGAGCGTGGAGAAATGCGGGGCTAATATCCGTGATCCGGGAAAAGATATACTTAGGTAACAGCATGGTGCTTCGGTCCTCTCTCGGTATTGGATCCTCTGTGTTGTTGGATGGGATCATCCCCGTCATTATATCATTATTCCTCTGTTTTGTCTACGAGAAAAATAAAAAAGGAAGCGGCAGGAAGGGAAATTCCTGCCGCTCTTGCACTCGGTCATGCACGGGGATGTGCCCGGTTATAGACGTTCTTGAGATTCTGCTTGACCACCTGTGTGTAGATCTGCGTGGAGGAGATATCGCTGTGTCCCAGCATCTCCTGTAGGGAGTGGAGATCTGCACCACGCTCCAGCAGATGGGCTGCGAAGCTGTGGCGGAGAGTGTGGGGAGTGATCTCCTTGTTGATATGGGCCTTCTGCTGATAGAACTTGATGATCTTCCAGAAGCCCTGACGGGTCATCCGCTCACCGCTCATATTTACGAAGAGGGCTGTCTCCTCTACGGAGGATGTGAGCTGAGGTCGGATGGTGGTAATAAAGACGGTGAGTGCCTTAACGGCCTCGGGATACAGAGGGATGATCCGATTCTTGCCGTTGCCCTCGCAACGAATAAAGGCACCGGCTAAATTTACGTCGCTTACGTTAAGAGCGATCATCTCGCTGACCCGCATACCTGTTGCGTAGAGGGTCTCAAGCATAGCCTTGTCACGGATGCCCTTCTGATCCTTGTTGCTGGGCTGTTTGAGGAGCTCCTCGACCTCATAACCGGTGAGGATCTGAGGGAGCTTCTTCTCCGTCTTCTGCTGGGGGATGTTGCGGACAGGGATCTCCTGTACAAGTCCTTCGCTCTGGAGGAAGCTGTAGAAGCTCCGCAGAGAGGCGATGCCACGGGCTACGGTGGCAGGAGACTTGCCCTTGCTACGGAGGTGATCGGTATAGCGGCAGATACAGGCTCTGTCACAGGCGGTCAGCTCCAGATCCTCTACGTCGGTCATATAATCACGGAATTGGCGAATATCACGCATATAGGAAGCAACCGTGTTCTCGGATGCCTGCTTGGTATGCAGTAAATAATTCTCAAAAGCCAGGACAGGATTCAAGCACGGTTCACCTCCTTGGGATACAAAACAATATGTTGTAGTCGGTACTGCGGTCACGCACAAGCTATTGTGCAAAAACGAAATTATTTAAACTTTTACGTAACTCTGATACATACTATACCGCAAAAAATGAAGAATTTCAATACTTTTTCCGAAATTTGATTTTTTTTGTTTATTATGCACATAAATTATGTATAGCTATTATGTAAACCAAAGGACCCTGTTTCCTTCTTATGACAGCCGGTCTTTGTGACCTATCAAAATATGGTATAAGGGTCTCTTAGCTTTACGATATATGGTATATTTTGCAATTGCAAGTTTTCTTGCAATTATCCAAAAACGATTTAGGCAATTTTACTCTTTCTCATATTGGCAACCATACTGCCCAGGAAGCCCCCAATGAGGACCCAGAGAAACATAGGTCCGATCCCGCTGAAGGTCTCGCCGAAAAACAAGAGGTTGCCTAACATCAGCATTCCTCCGTAGGCTCCTGCATTCACCAACCCCCACAGGAACCGCTTCTGCGTTGCGATCCGTGTGCCGTGGAAAGCACCTAAGAAGCTGACCAGCCCTCCCAATAGCCTGGGCAGGAGCTGCAGTGCAGACTCCGGCAGTTTCCCCCACAGGATCAGCTTGGCACACAGCAGGCAGAGCAAAAGGGTCAGCAGGGGCATCCAGTAAAGAGGTCTCCACGGACTCCTGTGAGAGGGGGTACCCCTCCCCTTCCCTGTCTTCTTCATAACATCTCCTCCTTTTGCTACAGACTATGAGATTACCTTTCTGTCTATGCAAAAAAACTACCGTCCCTAAATAAGAGACGGTAGTATGGGGAAAGGGTATCAGAGCTTGGACTTAATGTCGGACAGCCGCTCCAGTGCGGTGTAGAGGGTCTCATCCTTCTTGGCGAAATGCATACGGACGATGTTGTTGATATCCTCCTTAAAGAAGGAAGAGCCGGGTACGGTGGCTACGCCTACCTTTCGTGCAAGGTCCTCACAGAAGGCTACGTCTGTTTGACCCTTCTTAAGGAAGGGGCTGATATCTGCCAGGACAAAGTAGGCTCCCTGGGGATCGGTATAGGGAATACCGATGCGGTCTAAGCCCTCTGTAAACAGCTTCTTCATGTGAGCGTAATGAGCACCGAACTCAGCATAGTAGGAATCCGGCATTTCCAGACCTACTACTGCAGCTTCCATAAGGGGAGAGGCGGCACCGACGGTATTGAAGTCGTGATATTGCTTAATACGGTCCATAAGATGCTTGGGGGCTATGGCATATCCCAGACGCCAGCCGGTAATGGAATAGGTCTTGGACAGGGAGCTGCAGGAAACGGTCCTCTCCCACATTCCGGGAAGGCTGTTCATATAGATATGCTCATGAGGCTCGTAAATGATATGCTCGTAGACCTCGTCCATGATTACATAGGTGTCGTACTGTACTGCCAGCTTGGCGATATGCTCCAGCTCTGCTCGGGTGAATACCTTGCCGCTGGGGTTAGAGGGGTTGCAGATCAGGATAGCCTTGGCTCCCTGCTTGAAGGCATCCTCCAAGACATTGGCATCGTAATCGAAGTGAGGAGGAACCAGGGGAACGAAAATGGGCTCACAGCCTACCAGGAGGGTCTGAGCACGATAATTCTCGAAATAGGGGGAGAACATAATGATCTTATCCCCGGGATTGGTCAGAGCGAAGAGAGTGTCCACCATGGCCTCGGTGGAGCCGATGGTGACAACTACCTCGGTATCGGGATCAATGGTCCTGCCCATGAATCTGCCGCACTTGTTGGCAAGAGCACGACGGAAATTGGGAGCACCCATGGTGATGGGATACTGGTGGGGACCAATGGCGCTGATCTCTGCCAGACGGTCGGTAATGGCCTTGGGAGGATCAAAATCCGGGAAGCCCTGTGCCAGGTTAATGGCGTTACAATCCAGGGCAATGCGAGTCATACGACGGATCACGGAATCGGTAAAATACTGTGTCTTTCTGCTCAGTTCTTGCATAAGTCAAACCTCTTTCTGTTATTAAGCGAAGCCTAAGGACGCTGCACTGACGGCTTCCATATGATGACGCTTCAGCATCTGGAGCAGGGCCTCCTCGTCGGAAACACGGAGGACCATATAGGCCTTCTCACGGTTACGATGGATCAGGGAGTACATATATTCAATATCTACGCCCTCCCCTGCCATAAGCTCCAGGACATGGGACAGACCGCCCGGCTCGTCGGGAACGGCTATCAATGCTACCTCATTGACACTGACGATACAGTTCTGCTGAGACAGGGTGGTTTTGGCGGCTTCTACATCGCTGACCAGCATACGCAGGATGCCGAAATCGGCAGTATCTGCAATGGACAGGGCACGAATATCAATATTTGCATCGGACAGTGCTTTTACGATAGATGCGATCTTGCCGGAACGGTTCTGAATGAATACTGACAATTGCTTTACCATAGTTGTTCCCTCCTTAATCCAGCAGCTTACGCTTGTCAATGACTCGGACGGCCTTGCCCTCGGAACGAGGGATGGAGTTAGGCTCCATAAGGGTCACCTTGGCATTGACACCCAGGAGATTCTTAAGAGCCTCGGACAGCTCCTTGGATCTCTTGGACAGACCCTTTACCGTGTCGGAGAAGATCTCACTGCTGATCTCGACCTGGACCTCTATGCTGTCAAAGTTCTTCTCACGGTCAACGATGATCTGATAATTGGCGGTATAGCCCTTCTCCAACAGGACAGTCTCGATCTGAGACGGGAATACGTTGACACCACGAATAATGAGCATATCGTCGGTCCTGCCACGGGGCTTGGTCATCTTGACCAGGGTCCGTCCGCAGGAACAGGGCTTGCGGGTAATGACACCGATATCACGGGTCCGATAGCGGATAATGGGGAAGGCCTCCTTGGTGATACAGGTAAAGACCAGCTCACCCTGGGTATCCTCGGGGAGGACCTCTCCTGTGTCGGGATCAATGACCTCTACGATGAAGTGATCCTCATTGACGTGCATACCGCTCTGTTCGTTACATTCAAAGGCAACACCGGGTCCGATGATCTCGGTCAGACCGTAGATATCAAAGGCCTTAAGCCCCAGGAGCTCCTGGATCTGCTCACGCATCTCATTGGTCCAGGGCTCTGCACCGAAGATCCCTGCCTTGAGGGACAGGTCCTCCTTGGTCATGCCGTTTGCATAGAGGGTCTCGGCAATGTGGAGAGCGTAGGACGGTGTACAGCAGAGGATGGTGGAGCCGAAGTCCTTGAGGATGGTGACCTGACGCTGTGTATTGCCGGAGGATACGGGAACGGCAGTAGCCCCTACCCTCTTGGCACCGCCGTCGGCACCCAGTCCACCGGTAAAGAGACCGTAGCCATAGGATATATGGACGATGTCCTCGTCAGTACAGCCTGCGGCTGTTAAGGCACGGGCCACACAGGTCTCCCATACCTCCATATCATTGGCGGTGTAGCCGACGACGATCTGCTTGCCCGTGGTTCCGCTGGAGGCGTGGAGTCTGACCACATCCTTGAGAGGTACGGCAAAGAGACCGTAGGGATAGGTATCACGAAGATCCTGCTTGTAGCTAAAGGGCAGCTTCTTAAGGTCTTCGATGGAACGAATGTCCTCGGGTGTGACTCCTGCGGATAGCATCTTGTCCCGATAGAAGGGAACATTGTCATAGACCCGCCTTACCGTTGCGGTCAAACGGCTGCTCTGCAGAGCTTGGATGGCTTCTTTTGAAGCGGTTTCGATTTCCGGATTATAGTATCTTTCCATAGGTTTTCTTTCCGAGCGTATGACAGCTCTGATTGAGGTAATGTGGGGGCGGATTGCAGAAACAGCTTTGCTGCAGATCGCAACAAAGCTGTTGTAGGGATCTCGCGGGTTATATTGTAAATACTTTATCACTTTTCTTTGATGAAGTCAAGTGTTTTTTGCTTTTGGATTTAAATTTTTATGGTTCAGAGCCTATAACGAGACAGGAGCTTGTGCTCAGTATTTCCAATGGATCTACGGCAGAAACCTGAGCAGCAAAAATCTGATCCCCTGCGGTGGGAGGCGGACCGGCTACAGTGACCCGATCATGGGAGAGATAGGTCGTCTCGCAGGGCACGTCATTGACGTATATCACGGTATAGGGAGTAAAATGGATCCCTGTTACAGTAAAACTCTGTTCCTCCGGAATCACGTCACGAAGCTGAATGTCGGAAATGCCCAAGCGGAACTCTGGGGCAGACACATCGTGGTCCTCCGGGACGGCGTAATCCTCACCGTAGATCATGTCGTATTCCAGGGTCCTCAGATCCTCCTGATAGAGCTCTGATTCCCTGGGATCGTAGTCGTAGCTCTGATGGAGACGGAATACGGGACCCTCGTATATCCCGGCAAGCTCCAATGCGTAGGCTCCCAGCTGATAGGTCTGCAGATCCTTCTCCACAGATTCTGCTTCATAGTTGGTCCAGATCACGTATTCCGTTGTCTGATTGGTGCCTGCTGTCAGCTCCTCGTTTTGGATATTAAAGCTGGGCAAATGATCTCCGTAGAATACCACCATGGTAGGCTCGGAAAATTGGGACAGAGCCTGTACAAGCTCCCCTACGAATCGGTCTGATTGAGACAGTGCGTACAGATAATATTCCAGACCGTTACGCCGTGCTTCATCCTCCATACCAATGACGGGGATCACGGGGGCACCCTCTATAGGCTCTTTAGGATATCTGCCATGAGGCTCTACGGATACGGCAAACACAAGATCCTTAGACTCTCCCACATTGAGACAAGCCATGATCTCTGAGGTAAGACAGGAATCCTTGGCCCAACCCAGGACGTTATAGGATACATCCGTCATGTACTCCACGGAGGTGAAGGTGCGGAATCCCAGGTTATTGTAGATCACGTGACGGTTATAGAAGGTAGCATTGTTGTTGTGGAGGGCATGGGTATCATAGCCCAGCTTCCACAGCTCCGAGCCCAGGGACACAGCTCGCTGTGAGTCTACAATGGTCATATAGGGGTACTCCCCTACGCCGAAATGGCTGAGATTCATCCCGGTCAGGACCTCAAACTCCGTATTGGCAGTCCCGGCACCAATACAGGGGACGGAGAGGAAGCCGTGGGAGTACTGCTCCTTAAGGCGGCGGAAATTGGGGATGGGATCGTAGGAATAGATAAGCCCCTTAAGGTATATGGGGTCAAAAAAGGATTCTAACTGTACGAAGATCATATTGGGAGGGTCCGAAACCGTATCCGGCAGCACCTTGGCCTGTTCCTCTATGATCTCCTCTACCTCACCGGGGGAATACTCCTCCGGCTCTTCTACGCCACCGGTTAGGAGGCCTGCAGAGAAGCAGTAGGCAAAGCCGTTCCGCTCATAGGCCTCTGCCAGGTTATAAAAGGAGTCCTTAGGATCCAGCTGTTGCTTCTGAACCAGGTATTTGTCCATACAGATCAGCAGAAGCAGCAGGGCAACGATATGTACCAGGGCAAAGACAGGGATCCATCCTCTCTTCTCCACAGAGATCCATACGTAGAGGATCAGAGCGGCCAGGGCAGAGATCAGGAACATGAGCCCGACGAGAGCAAGAGGAGACAGATAGATCTCAAAGATATCCCGTACAGAGGACATAAGGAAAATATCCCGCACTGTCAGGGGCATGGACCGATAACGCATGAGAACAGCGTTGGCAACGGAGATCCCGACCCACAGGCCTGCTACCAATGCAAGCCAAAATCGTCTCCGGTCAAACAGGAGAGACAGGCACAGGGAAAAGTAGATCAGTAGAAGGTTATAAACAAAAGCCCAAGTGCGAGTATGGATAAAGGTCCACAGCCCCGGGAATCCGTTGTGGGAAAGGAGCTCTGTGACCAACAGGATACCTAAGGCAAGGACGGCGTATTGCAACAGAAGTGTATAGTTCTTCCTGTTAAACTGAGAAGTAAGGCAGAGGCTCCCCTGCCTCTTTGCAGTTATCATAGACTCCCTCCTTCCGATGGCATGATCCATGTATAGTATAGCACTACAAGAGAAAAATGCAATAAAGAATCTTGCTGAAAATGTGAATATTTTATTAACATAAAAGCGTAAAAAATAGCTTGATAGGAGAGCTGTTTGGTGGTATAATATTACAGATTGAAACAGAAAGGATGAACCTCTATGACGATTATTGATATTTATTCCGGGTTTTTAGGTGCCGGTAAGACTACGCTGATCAAGAAGATGATCAAGGAAGCCTACGCAGGTGAGAAGATCGTCCTCATTGAGAATGAATTCGGCGAGATTGGTATTGACGGCGGCTTCCTCAAGGAGGCAGGGATCCAGGTCAACGAGATGAACTCGGGCTGTATTTGTTGCTCCCTGGTTGGGGACTTCGGCAAGGCTCTGACCCAGGTAATTGAGGAATACTACCCCGACCGTATTCTCATTGAGCCCTCCGGTGTAGGCAAGCTCTCCGATGTTATCGGTGCAGTGGAACGTGTGGCAGATGAGACGGTCCGTTTGGGCAGCTTTGTTACTGTTGCGGATGCTACCAAGTGCAAGGTGTATATGAAGAACTTCGGTGAGTTCTATGAGAACCAGATCGAGACCGCCGGAACGATTCTCCTCAGCCGTACCGCCAATATTTCCGAGGAAAAGCTCCATACTGCTATGACCATCCTCAGAGAACATAATCCCAAGGCCTTGATCCTCACCACTCCCTGGGATCAGCTTACAGGCAAGCAGATCCGGGATGCTATGGAGGGACAGGATTCCCTCTCCCGTGAGTTAGAGGCCATGATGCAGGAGCAGGCCCATGACCATGGGGAGCATTGCACCTGTGCTCACTGCACCGGTGAGCATCACCACCATCATGAGCATCACCACGACCCTTGCGAGGATCATCACTGCCATGAGTGCTGTGACCATGAGGAACACGAACACCATCATGAGCATCACCATGAGCATCACCATGAGCACCATCATCACGAACATGATGAGGATCATCACTGCCATGAGTGCTGTGACCATGAGGAGCATCATCATCACGATCATCATGGACATCATCATGGACATCATCATGCCGACGAGGTATTTACAAGCTGGGGCGTAGAGTCTGCTAAGAAGTTCACCAAGGAAGAGCTGACAGCTATTCTCACTAACTTGGACAATGAGGAGATCTATGGGTTCGTTCTCCGTGCCAAGGGTATTGTCCCTGCTGCAGACGGCAGCTGGATCCACTTTGACCACGTGCCCGGCGAGATCGACATCCGTACAGGTGCCCCTGCAGTTACAGGCCGCCTCTGTGTCATCGGCTCTAAGCTCTGTGAGGCTGCCATCGCCCAACGCTTCGGTGTATAAGGAGGCTGTTTCTGATGCCTATTCCCGTATACGCTTTTACAGGTTTCCTGGATGCCGGGAAGACCAAGTTCATTCAAGAAACCCTATGTGACACTCGCTTCAATGCGGGAGAAAGGACACTTCTGCTGGTCTGCGAGGAGGGTGAGGAGGAATACAACGTACAGGCTTATCCTCACAAGAATGTGTTCCTTGAGGTGATCGAACAGGATGAGATCTCCACACAGGAGCTGGACAGGCTCTTCCGCAAGCACAGAACGGAGCGTGTAGTGGTGGAGCTGAACGGTATGCTCCCTGCTGTAGATTTCTATCAGAAGATGCCTGAGGAATGGCAGGTAGCCCAAGAGGTCATGTTTGCAGACGGAAACACCGTTCTCAGCTATAATGCCAATATGCGGTCCCTGGTTGTGGACAAGCTGGGAGGCTGTGAGATGGTGGTGTTCAACCGCCTCTCCCCTAATGCGGATATCATGCCCCTCCATAAGCTGGCAAGAGCCCTAAACAGAAGAGTTGAGATCCTGTATGAGTATACAGACGGCAGCACCCGGCGTGACGATATCGAGGATCCCCTGCCCTTTGATATCAATGCTCCTGTGATCCGGATCAAGGATGAGGATTACGGACTGTTCTATCGGGATCTGATGGAAGAGCCCAAGAAGTACAAGGGGAAGACCGTGAGCCTCAAGGCCCAGGTTGCCAAGCTGCGGAAGGAAAAGGAAGGGCTCTTCGCTCCCGGTCGCTTTGTTATGACCTGCTGTGTAGACGATATCGAATTTATGGGACTCCCCTGCAAGTATCCCAATGCCCAGGAGCTAAAGTCCAGAGCTTGGATCCAATTGACAGCAGAGGTAGAGGTTCGATTCCACTCCCTGTACCGTGGTATCGGGCCGGTGCTTAAGGCCCTTTCTATTGAGGAAGCCGAGGCTCCGGACCAGGACGTAGCTACATTCTGATAGTATTAAGGGAGCTGCTTGCGTGGTGCAAGCAGCTCCTTGATCTTACTGTTTCTTCAGATAAACCTTACGGAGATAGCGGAAGGTCTCCTCCTCCCCCTTTTCCTTGAGCATGGTCAGGACGAATACAAGATCCTCACGGGTCTTGGGGTGCATCATGGTTAGATCCCGTCCCTCGGCAGAATTTACCAAGTAATGCAGGGCATCTGCTTGGGTGTAGCTCTTGCCGTTATAGATCTTGCAAGCGGCAATGCGATCCATGACCATTTCTACAAAGTACCGAGGAGGCATCTCTACCGGCTCATAACGACGGGTCACGGTGCTCAAATCGGTCCAATATTCAAAATGGTGCTTATTCCGTCCTTTATGATGCATCCAGGCGGTAGAATACCCCTTTACTTCCCTCTCGCGGCTATTGGGACTGCGAGTGCCCTGGAAGTATCGGATCCCGGTACAAAACTCTGTAGGGGTGTACTTAGACAGATCGTGGGTCAAGCCCTGCCAATAGAGCCCTACCTTAAAGCAGTGGCTACGAACCTTGCGGCGGTGCTTGGTAATGGTAATAAAATGACGTATGGCGTTCATATGTTCTCCACGTTCCTTTATGATATATCGTGATATAGTCATTATACTCCCGGATATCCCATCCGTCAACAGCAGATTTCCCGGTTATGATTGCAATGGATCCGAGAATCTGAATAGTATCGAACCCTATGCAACCAAGGTCATGGGCTCCGTTTCGCAGTCTGTAATGCCATGATAGCCTATGAAGATGCAGCTGCCCTCCTGTTCTCCCAATAAGCTAAGCCTCAGCCATATATTGTCGGAGCTTGCCTAAGGCCTTCTTCTCGATTCGACTGACATAGCTTCGGCTTATGCCCATGCGCTCTGCTACCTCATGCTGGGTCAGTGGCTCACGGTTCCCAAGACCGTACCGCAGAGCAATGATCTGCCCCTCTCGGGGATCTAAGGTAGCTCTCACCGCCCTGTGGAGCTTCTCCACTGTTTCTCGCTCCGTATACTGCTCTGCCAGATCCTCTTGGGAGCAGATCACGTCCATAAAGGACAAAGGAGACCCGTCACTCCCTGTCTCAATATAATCGGACAGGGAGACGTCTCCCTGGGTCTTCTTCTGAGAACGAAAATGCATAAGGATCTCATTTTCGATACAACGGGCGGCGTAGGTTGCGAGGCGGGCGCCTTTTTCGGGTTTGAAGGTTGAGATGCCCTTGATGAGACCGATGGTGCCGATGGAGATTAGGTCCTCCTGGTCCGCAGACAGGGCATAGTATTTCTTCATGATATGGGCTACCAATCGTAAATTCCGTTCTACGAGTATATTTCTTGCTTCCAAATCTCCTTGGGCTACTAAGGATAAGTAATGACGCTCCTCTTCGGCGGAGAGGGGTTTGGGGAAGGAGCCGGGAGAATCGGAAATGCGAAGCGAGTACAACAAGCTGCTGAGCATCAGCCAAACTGCTGCGCTGAGCATAATACCACCTCCGAATACAACATATTCGGAGGTGGCAAGTCCGTATTCACCGATGTTGCGAGGAGGCACTTAGGCAGGGCATCCATAGCATATATTAGCCATAGGATACCGTCGGTTCAAAGGTTTGGATACCAATTTCGCTCATATCCTCAGTTAAGTAGTCTCCACTAAAGTAATGTAGTGTCAGCCAACCCTCGGGATCAATGACAGCATCATAAATTCCACCCATGGTCTGAGTGATGGAGTCTAAATAATTATTTCCGCTGTACATCTTCATATCAAGGGATAATTTTCCATCTGAAGCTTCCCAAGTTCCATCATAGGCAGCATAAGTTGTACCCTCTCCATTATGGATCAAGAGACAGCAGTAATGATCTCCCATCAACTCTAAATCATGGTAGATGTATCCATCCCCCTGGAAATCATACGCTGAAGTACTCCACAAGCCAATCAGAGCATTTGTGTTAGAGGCACAGAATCTTATAGTTTCCCCTTCCATACCATAGAGGAGACAATATCCATCTACATGAGTAAGGCTCAATGAATGTTCCATGCACTCCGGCAGGAATTCACCATAGAAGTCGTATTGAGCTTCCGGATCCCCTACCGGTCCTCCACTGAGGGAAAGACAAAGATTCCCCTCCTCAGTCTGCCACCATTCACCCTCAAAGAACTCGTACAATTCTGTATTCACAGGTCCGTAGCCATAGGATGCCAGACCATCATAGCCTATGACCAGCTCCAGAATCATAGCTTCACCCTCTGAATCAGGCACTTCAGCAAACCATCTACCCATGCAAGGATCTTCCCCACCGTATTCCGATCCCGTGTAGATCTCAAGAACATCATAAGGTGTTAAATCAGAAATCAAGCTTGTTTCAACATTGAGCATTCCATCACGCAAGCTAAGACTGGGACTATACTCCATGGTTTCGCCGCCTTGTCCCTCAATCTGAAGCACAAAATTGGGGAAGATATCGCTGACATTGCCCCTTAGAAGCAAGGGTTCGGCCTGAGCACTACGATAAAGTTCTTCGCCGTAGGTAAGGGCTTCACCGTTTTCGTCCAATACCTGTTCATAAACGGTCAAGCCGACATCCTCACGAGGAACCACAAGATATAGCTCAGATCCTTCATTGCTAATAAAGCGATCTTCCTCGATCATTGCTAATATTGGCAGTGCTTCAAGAAGCCCTTCTGTCTCAAATCCCGCTTGGATCTCTGCAAAGCTACCACCGCAGTAACCAACATATGCAACTGCACATAGAGCCTGATCCTGCTCCAGCTTTTCCTGAATGGACGACATCAGAGAATCTGATTCTGCAGGCTCCGAAGTAGGTTCTGTGGGTTTATCTCCCTTTGAGGGCTTGGGCACCTTTTCGGTAGCAACCTCTGTTTGCGATGTAGTTTGAGCTGCTGATTCTGTGGTGCTTTCTGTAGGTTCTGTCTTAACTGTCTCAGGTTCCTTTGAATCACAGGCTGACAAGAGAAGTATACAGAAAAGTAACACGAAAATGAACGTCCATAATTTACGCATAATTCCATTTCCTTTCTGATTGAATAAGACTTTAAGCAGTCTCCAACAGGGAGTCATTCTACCCTTCCCATTGGACACAGCTCAATGTTGTAAAACGGGGCCACCGCAACATACGGCGGCCCCTAAGTATGGTATCAGGGGAAAGAAAGGTCAAATATTATGCAGCGGGCTTTACGCTATTCAGGATTGCCAGAACATCAGCATCAGCAGCGGAAATGGTGCTGCCGCCGTTGGACCACAGGGTTGCCTGGAACTGAGGGCCACCTGCCTCGCCGGTGTAGAGGACGGTCATGGGATTGCCGCCGCTGACAGCGGAGAAGCCCTTCCATGTGTAGCCACCTGCAACAATGGGCTCGAGATCAGCTGCTTCATCATACCATTCGGAAGAAGGAGCCATCATATCGGTTTCAGGTCCGTAGTAGTCGATCTGAACATAAGCCTTTGTGAGAATATCGAATTCGCTGGTGCCGTCCTTGATGATCTGGAGCTTGTTGGGGTCAACAGCATTGGGGTCATCAGACCACATGTCTGTAACAGCTACTTCCATCCAGCCTTCGGGAACCAGAGCAGAGAAGTTGCCGGCATTGTAGGTCTCGCCGGTGATTTCTTTGTTGTCGTCCTTAGCAGCTGTAGTTTCCTTGTTGTCGGTTGCAGGCTCCTTATCACCGCCGCATGCAACCAATGCGAGCATCATAACAAGAACCAGAAGAAGTGCGAATAGCTTTTTCATAATCATTTACCTCCTATAAATTTTAATAAATGTTTCATCCCTATGCCCAGGGATCTAAAGCAATCGGCTTACGAATATCCGACAACAAGAATTGTTCCCATAGGAACCACTGTCCTGTAGACGGTTTATTCCGCAAAGTGATCTGCCTGGGAGAATCCGCTCCACCGGAGCAGACCCAAAGAGTCAGATAACCCTGATCCACCTTGCTGCGGCTTTAGGGATTCTCAAAGAGAGTGATCGTAAATGGCTCCGTAGGAGCATAGTTGTTGTTGGGAACAGCACCCCAAAAATAGGAGCGTGGTACATAGTCCTTATACCGAAAACGGTCAGCCAAAAACTGTTTATCAAATACAGAAAGCTCCCTGGGCCCCTGCAGGAACGTCAGCATATCCAAAGCAGCTTCTCTGTTAGAAGGATAGCGACAGAGGGCAGCAATGATCAGTGCTGCGGTATGTGCAGGCTCTAAAAGACCGGATTCGGGCAGTGATCTAAGCTGCACCAAATTCTCCGGAAGCTGTTTGAAGGATACTTTATATTCCGCTGTAACGGTTCCAGGCAGGCCGTGGGGGCGCCTTGCTTCTACCATGATCCTACCTCCTGTTTTTTAGTCAATGAGAGCAACGATCGGTGCAAGTCGATCGTTCTCTCTCACCAAATTAAGGAATTTACGTAAAGTGAATATTATTTCTTAGCGGCTGCTACAGTGTAGAGAACAGGAACAATCAGGCTGGTGATCAGGTTCATAATCTTGAACTCGCCGCCGCCGATGAGAGAAACAACAGTAGACAGGATAGAAACAACAATAACAACAACACCGATCTTTATGCAGCCGGGGATCTTAGCGGGGTTCTTGGCAGCACCAAGGCCCTTGCCGCCGGCAATGATCTGTAGAACAGCACCTAGGACTGCAATAGCTACGCTTAAGTACAGCAGAGTAGAGTTGGCACCGGCGAGAGCCAGAACAGCAACACCTGCGATACCGATGAGGGAAACGATGGCACCAAGGATGCCGCCAATGAGCATGATGATGGCCATGACCTTGAGGAAAGTATTTTGCTTCACTTCGTTCATTTTTGAATATCTCCTTTCTGTTTTTGTAAGCTTATTCCTACAGGAACAGGTCTTGCACAATACCGGTTTCTGCATGAATCACATGGATTTAGTCTGCAGAGGGATTAAAGATGGCAGGCAGCTCCTCCCCATTGTTCATAAGGGGAAGGAAATAGCTGTCATAGTACTCGGGGCGCTGTCCGGCGTTGTCATCCCACTCACAGCCCCATTTGCACATGGTGACCATGTATTCATAGGTGTCACCATTCTCATCCTCAGCAGTGCCATAGAGTGTAAAGGTATCCTGATAATCAAGGATCGCCGGATCTATGTACCAGCTACCGGTGCTAAGAGTCTGCGTCCAGAAGTAGTTTCCTTCTCTATCGTTGGTCATAAGGGCACCACGAGCACTTAGTGCAGTATCGGCATAAAAGTCCATAGAGGTCTCAGCAAGGCAGTTTTCGTTGTAATCGTTGTAGTCCTCGTCCCACAGGCTAAGGAAATAGGTTCCATCGGAAGCAGCTTCAATGTAGCCACAGCAGTCCCAATAGACCCCTGCATATTCTGCGTAAGCTCCGGTTCCGTTGACTACGGTCCATGTGCCGTACCAATCACCCTTCCACCAGGAAGCCTCGGTTTCAGCAGGATCAGTAGCAGCTTCCGTTTCGGAGGGCTGTTCGGTTTCGGAAGGGGCTTCGGTCTCAGTAGGAGCTTCTGATTCAGAAGGAGCCTCAGTTTCAGGAGCATCCGTTGCAGAGACCTGCTTTTCAGCAGTTGCCAAATCGATGGTCAGCTTATCGGTATCCTCATCGAACAGATCAGAGAATTCGATTTCCACAGGAGCGGTGAGGCTACGGAGCTTGAAGCACATATTAACATCCAGGCTTGCACCGGGTTGTACCTCATTCTGCAGCCCATCAGCCAGGGTATCGTAGGAATCTTCACTGACCCAAACTACAGCGTATTCCAGCTCCACACCTTCCTGGAAGGCGTGATAGTAGTAAGCCCAGTCGAAGCTCTGGCTATCCTTACTATTGTTTGTGTAAGTAAAGTTGATGACGATAGCGTCAGCATCATCAGAGTCCTTCATAATCTTTGCTCCGTTATAAACGGATTCATAGTCGCCGATCTTAACAATGTTGTCCTCTTTGTTACTGCCCTTGTCTCCACAAGCAACCAGAGAGAGAAGAAGCACACAGCAAAGAAGAATCGTGATAATCTTTTTCATTTTCATTCCTCCACAGTTTAACACATTGATTGTTTAAATACTGCCTCCGCAGAATTCGCACTGTCCGGATCCATCAGGGACGATCATGGCACAGCAGTAGGGACACTGGATCTTCTGAACCGGCTGTGACTCGGCAGCTTTCTGTTCCCTGGAATTCTGACGAAGACCCAACAACGCATCCTTCGCATCTTCGCCCATCTTCTTATAGTGGCGATACTCCACAGAAGTCTCCGGCTCGATGTCACGGAGAACTCTGCCGATCATTCCAAGCTTATTGGCAAGCTGAGGCTGCTGGGTAATGATCTCCAGTGTATTCCGATTCAAACGAAGATTCATATCGCTGAAATAGGGATTATTGACCCGAACACGAAGGTAGAAATTATAATCATATTGGAAACGAGGAGGCACATACGAAACTCTCTTACCTTCCTTATCTGTCTGCATCAATTCCCTATGATTCTCATCAATATCCAGCTCGCATCCGGTCACATCCATAACAGAGAGAACATCGGGATTTTCTTGATCCATTTCATCCGCTGTATCCGCAGATGTGATCATGAATAAACCGGCTTCTTCATCCAGAAGCAGTTTCTTTGTATCACCATAGCTCAGAGTCGTATGGAAAGATGCCACTTTGCTACGATTCTCTTCCCGATAGGCGAGCTGCTTCCCGATTTGCTCTACAGTAGAATGACGACGGTCATCAAACCACGGAGAGAGCTTCTTGGTACAGGTCTTACACATATTACCGTCTTCCAGTTTGCGGTTTCCTAACATACCGATCTCACCACCGCAGAAGGCACATTCCTTTTTTCAAAAAGTTTACTGAAAAAACCCATTTCAATCCCCTCCTTTTACTTAGTAAAATACTCAAGGAAGCGATGGATAATGGCCGCTGCCTGGCAGCGAGTCGCATTACCCTGTGGCATGAGATACAAACCGTCATCCTTGTTTACACCATTGAACAGACCGACACCAATAGCCCAGCTCATTGCATCATCAGCCCAAGGAGCAACCTTATCCAAATCCGAGAAACCTCCGGTCATAACGCAATCATCCTCATCATACCAGCCTTTATACTGGGCAAAACGATAGAATATCGCAGCAAACTGCTCTCTGGTAATGTCCTTATCGGGAGCGAACAATCCATTCCCCAAACCGTTAACAATGCCATTCTCAGCTGCCCAGATAATGGGAGCCTCATAGTAGCTGCCGGCACGGACATCCGTAAAGGGGCAGGGAGATGTTACTGCCGGAGAGCCCTCCATACGATACAGGATGGTAACAATCATTCCTCTGGAGGTCGTTCTATTGGGGCTAAAGTGGGTAGAAGAGGTACCGTTCATCAGACGATTGTAATAAACATATTCCACATCGTGGTAGAACCAGTGATTGAGATTTACATCCTCGAAGAACATGGAAGGCATCCCGGAACCCTTAACCTCAACCATAACGGTATAAAACTCTTCCGTGGGAGTACTCAGTGCAGTACCATTTACTTCACAGGTAATGTGGCACCGATAATACTTCACACACTCCTCATCATTGGGAACAGCAAATGTTTTTTCGGTTGCACCTTCAATAGCAGTTCCCCATGCAGTAGGTGTATCTGCAACATACCACTGGTGCTTCACATTGCTTGCGCCTTCGGGAAGGCTGTATGTTGCTTCCAGTGTCAGGTTCTCATGGAGCATGATCTGAATGGCACTGTAACCATAACCCACATCTATGAAATTGGGAAGAACAGTGTCGAAAACATGGGAGATCTTGATCTGATCAGAGCTATGAGATAGGAGCTGAGCCTCTTCACCATTGACAGTAGGACGAGTAGAATCTCTGTGGGGGAAATAGTAGCCCTCTTTTGCTTCTAATGTTGCAGTCACGCAATAGCTCTTCCCTGCTGCAAAGATGCTGTCCATAGGATCCCAAAATACATCGGCAACATAGTAGCCTTCTGATGTAGTAAGAGCTTGGTTGAGGATTTGGGCACCTTCTGTGGGTGTCTGAACAGTAATGCCCATGCTTTCGATCTCAACATTTGCTTTATCAATATAGCTAATACTCATACAGTCCAAACCAATTCCATACTGATCAGTGCTATCACAGTGAACAAAGCCAATTTCAATGTTCTTGCCCGCATAAGCAGTAAGATCAAGTTCAACCTCCTTGGGATTGGCATATGAGTTTGCCGAGGTAAGAGTTTCCCTCATAAGCTCGAATTCGCAGTTATCGTAATAGATCACAACCTTGTAGGTTTCAGCAGCATATGTCTTATCCAAAGCAAAAATATGATAAACAAGAGTAATATCATCGGACTGAGGTAAGCTGACGCTCGGGGAAACCAGGCAGTTATTCGGATTCTGAACACCGTAGTTTCCACCGAAAGAGCTGGCATCAGCCTGATTAATGAAGGAAAAGCTTGCGAAAAAATGAGAACCATCAACAGCAATGGCTGAACCCTCTCTGCGAACCCAACCGTTGTTCTTCCCATCCAAATCTACTTTTCTCCACGCCTCATCTTGTTCCTGAGTTTCAAAATTGTAGGAAACCAGTTCGCGAAGGGTACCTTCCTCCCCACCTGCGGAAGCAAAGCTCACCAGAAGGGAGAGAAGAATTGTAGCCACAAGTAACAGAGAAATCAATTTCTTCATTTCAAATTCTCCTTTTATTTTACTATCAGTAATTGTAGGTTTATTCCATACCTTGTGTAAAACATAGCGGCTGAGGCATGAGAGAAGGTTATGAGGCTTCTGTGATGCCTCAGTCGCAGTATCCAAAGACTATTATTTTACAAGGAATCGATAAACGATAGTAGAATACTGTGCACGGGTAGTTGTTCCAGTAGGCGTCAGATATGCAACGCCATTCTTGCCGACACCGGTAATTAGGCCGGTAGCTACTGCCCATGAAATATATTCCTTAGCATAGCCGCTCACCTGACTTGCATCAGGGAAGATGGCCAAATCAGCACGAGGAGAAATATCTCTGCCGATTCGCTCTGCATAGCGATAGAGGAATGCCGCAGTCTGCTCTCTGGTAACACTTCTATCAGGTGCAAATCGAGTCGCACTGATACCGTTGGCAATGCCATTGGAAGCTGCCCATGTAATTGCATCGTGATACCATACACCGGGCTTTACATCCTCGAAGGGACTTGTAGCATTTACTTCAGGAGAGCCTTCGATTCGATACAGGATGGTAACGACCATAGCTCTGCTCAACTCTTTATTGGGCATGAACGCACCATTACCCATACCGTTCATCAGACCCTTTTCGATGCAGAAATGTACACCGTCATGATACCAAGAGTTGCGATTTAGATCTGTAAACTTAGCCATTGGACAGGTATCATCCTTCGGGCAGAGTGCAGTCGTGTCCTCTTTCTCGGCTTCCTTCCTGTAGCTACAGGTCGTGCAGTAACCGGTGGTATCAAAATCATGTGCTTCTTTTTCGCGAATATACTTGCCGCAGTCTTCGTTGAGACAGACGATCCAATGTTGGGTCTCGTCATACTTCCATACGGATTCCATATGACCCAGTGCAGGAGTCGGAACATATTCCTGCACCTCGCAATATTCGCACATATGGCGATTCATGCCAGGATTTTCACAATCTGCCAAAGCTGCAGTGTCCCAGCCGCCCCACTTGTGGCTACCGGTTTCCAACTGACCGCAGATTTCGCAGATACGATAATGGCTGCTGCCGTCGGGAATCCATGTACCTGCGTGCTCGTGATCAGGAGCATAGACTGTAACCTCGCAGGAGGCGGTTAGCACACCTGCCTTCAAAGTGATTGTGGTTGTACCGGGAGCCTTTGCTGTCACAATACCGAATATATCGACCTCAGCCACAGTGGGGTCGCTGCTGGTAAGGCTGACCTCGTCAGATGTACTGGCGTTAGAGGGAGTGACTGTTGCGGTGAGCAAAGACTGCTCACCAACTGCCAGATTCAGCTTGTCAGGGTGCAGCGTGATGGATTCGGCAGGAATTTCGGGAGCCTTTTCAACCTTAACGACATAATAACCGAGGTAATTGTATGAGGTCGCAGGAGCATTGTCCTTATCCGCATCCTTCAGTGCAAAGAGGTAAACCGTAGCCTGCCCTTCCTTGAGCGTGGTGATCTTGCCGCTTGCAGGATCGACAGAAATGACACCGTTTCCGTCGGTGGTGGCATATTGGAAGCCCGTCATGGAGCTCACGACTGTGTACCAACGGAAATTCTTGAATACTTTGTCAGCTCCCTCAGGAGTGAGGGTCACACCGGTGGTTTCGGGAGAATCGGGGGTATAGGTCTCGTTGACCTTGATGGTTACATCGGGGTACTCTGCGTTACCGGTGAAATCGCCGTAGACCATGTTGTTCGGGTCGTAAACACGGATATACAGGTTATAGGTGGACTTATTGGGATGATCCTGCCAATTGTAACCGCTGCTGGCCTTTGTGGGATAGACATAGGTAGTGCCTGCCTGCTTGCCGGTGATGGTGATGGTCTTGGCAGAGGCATTCTGGGCAACGGTTGCAATCGCAGTGCTGTTGCTCTTGAGAACGGGCAGGTCATAGTTTGCGTTGGTGGGATTGATGCCGTACTCAACCGTCACGGTCTTGCCCACGGGGACAAAGACATATGATCCACTGGTGGGATATTCGGGATAGTAAAGCTTCCATGCCTGGATGGTCGATCCGCTACCACTCTCGGTGGGGGTGACCCAACCGTAGTTCAGGTACAGACCCGTGTTTGTGGTGTTGGTGGCCTTATAACGGGTATAGACATAGTAGGTGCCGTATTCGGGCACGGTGAAGGTCTTGCCGCTGATGGCAGTGCCCTGGGACCACTTAGTCCCGTCGAGCTGCGTGGTGCTGTAGACATATTCCTGCTTGTCGGAATAGTTGGTGATGGTGATAGTCTTCTGAGAAGATGTCATCGTGGGTCTGTCGGGCGTAGTCAGATTGTCGTTTTTCTCAACGGCTCTCTCTGCGCTGTAAAGTGCACCCTCGTAGCCGTCTGCGGTGACCTTGACGCGGATTTTGCTGTCACCGCACTTAGGTGTGTAGCTGCTGCTCGTTGCGCCGGAAATAACAACCCATGTACTGCCGTTCAGACTCTGCCACTGATAGCGCAGGCTCGACAGGGGCAGATTTGCGATCTCACCCTTGAAGCCGATGGTGACGGTTCTGTCATAGCTGACAGCCGAAGTGTAGTGCACGCTGCCCTGCAGGGTCTTCGGTGCGCCGACAGCGTTGATGTAGAAGATCTTGCGGAGGGTATTGACACTTTTGCCGTTCTGCTTCAGGTCGATCCACTGCCACAGGAGGTATTTGCCGGACTCCTTGATGTAGTCTTTCAGATCAATGGTGCTGCTGTTGCCCTTATACAGCCCCTGACCCTTGGTGTTGTACAGCTCCTGATGGGTAACGATGGAGTAGCCGTCGTTCTTCCATGCGGAGGGCAGCACCGTTGCGGTAAAGCCGAACTTGGCACTCTCGCCGACAGTATAGTCGTAGTCCATGGTGTATTCGCCGCCCATGTTGGGGGTCTGGGAGGCAAAGCTCAGAGCATCGATGTTCACTGTGACCATGTCGGTATAGTCAAAGCATTCACCGATTTCCTTCTCGCTGTTGAGGTACTCGTAGGAATAGCACTCGACGGTCCAAACAGGAGCATCCGACCAAGGAATATCCTTCATATCCTGAAGATCTATGTAGAAAACGTCTTTAGATGTGAAATAGGTGTAGTCGGGGTTGAGGTATTCTTCGCCTTCCGGTCTGCCCTTCCAAATGCGCCACTCAAATTTGGCGTCGTGGTAGGGATTGTACTCGTTGCTGACATAGAAGGGAGCGTGTCGCTATAGGAGTTTTGCCGTGCCTGTCTTCGGGTTAAAGGTAATGGTGTCGGCATATTGGTTCTTGGTGCCCACCTGATAGCCGTTGTTGGTCACATCGGACTGCAGCTTGCAGAGTCTGTGACTATAGGCAGTGTAGTTAACACATACGACTGAGAGCTCGGGATGCTCTGCGGAGAGATCCAGTGCCTGCTTTTCCGAAGTGGTTTTGTAGATCTTCTCGTCTCTGTCCGTCTCATAGGTGGTGATGGTCATGTATTCAGTACGGGAGAAGCCTTAGTGATCTTCGTACCGCTAACAGAGTTGCCGGTATAGGTATCTACTGTAAACTCCACATAGGCAGTAGTCATATCGTAGCCTGTCAGCAGAGACTTGGCAATGACGAAGCTTGCGGAAATGTCACTTGCCAGATTCAGGGTGTGGTTGAACTTGATGTTTGCATCCAGAGTGGGCTCGGACTGCTCTGTTCTGCCGCAAATGCATGTGCCGTCTACGAAGGTATGGGCTTCTGTAACCGTCTGATTACAGGTGCTGCAGTAGCCGGAGTGTCCGGTTGCAGTGTGGGTATAGGTGCTGATACTGTGTCCCAGAGGATCTTCGCCGATCCAACCGCAAACGGTACAGGTAGCCGGGGTGGTGCAGGTGGGCTCGGTGAAGCTGTGAGGCAGGGCCTCGCCTTGGGTTTCTCTACAGACGGAGCAGGTCTTGGGGGCAGCACAGGTAGCCGCTACCCAAGTATGACCAAGTGCGGAGCCTGTGGTCTCGCCGCAGCGGATACAGGTCTCGGGGTTCTCACAGTCGGCTTCACGCCAGCTATGGCCCAATGCCTCTCCTTCGGTTTCGCCACAAGCGGAGCAGGTCTTGGCAGTAGTACAGGTAGCATTTGTCCAGGTGTGACCGAGAGCAGCGGACTTATATTGGCCACAGACGGAGCACTGGGGGAGAGTTGTGCAGGTTCCTGCGGACCAATTGTGTTTTTCCACCATAACTACATCATGCACCACAGGTTCTTTCCCTACAGTCATTTCGCCAAAGTATTCCTCGTGGCAGGCCTTGTAACCCAATACATAATAGTCGCCTTCCTGAACGCCGTACAGGTTGTATACAACATTTTCCCCTGTGAAGGTTTGACTGTAGCAAGGTGCACCGTCGTTGGTACGATACAATTCGATGGTGACGGTATTGGGGGAACTGACCTTGCTTGTTACATTTATGGTCACATTTTGGGAATTGTTGAGTGCATCGCTTTCCGACTCTGCGATAACGAGGTATTCCTGATCAATATGGCAAATCAGGCGAGCGGATTCAAAGGTGACTTCGGTAGGCTCTGCACCATCAACTATACAGCCGAAGTTCAGTATGCGGGAGTTATCGGCTTTACTGAAGGTGATACGCAATTTGTATGTCTTGCCGGATTCAAAGAATCCGGATGCGACGGTTCCATCCATCTCCAGCCATTTGGCTGTAAAGTTGCAATTCATGTTAGTGTCAACATCGAATTCGGGCACATTGATGGTACGACCCGCAACAGGAGCAGACACATTGCTAATATTGACATAATTGGAAGGAATGGTGAAGTCATAAGTTACTATACCCATCCACTGATCTACAGGGTGTACTTCGTAGCTGGCTACAACACCGTTGATCTTCAATCCATCGACAATAGAGAAGGACGGACGAATCTGAATGACCAGACGAGCGGTATAAGTCTGTCCGGGCTCGAATGTTCCGGTGAAGACACTTCCACCGGAATCACGCCAAGTGGCACTATAGAGCATTGCAGAAGGCACATTGTCATCCATTTTGACGGCTTTCATAATGTCATACTCGGTAGCAGTCTGCCCTGCTACGGGAGTAGGCATCTCGATGTTAAGATAGGGATCTACGGCGGTAAATCTACCGGCAATTACGATCTCAGTTTCACTCCGGCTAACGATGGTAGCAGTGTCATAGTTATTGAACTTTGCATAGAGATTTTCAACGAAAGTATAGTTGGGATCCAATGTAAAAGTAACGGTACACTGATAGGTTTTGCCGGCGGAGAATGTGTCAGTAGAGGTCAAGGTAGAGGTCGTACCATTGCTGTTGACCAAAGCCCAAACAGTGCTCTTGACAGTCAGATAGGACAAAGTCGACTCTGCAGCAGTAGGCGTATACCCACCGCCAGGCTTTTTGACTGCTGCGTGAATGTAGGGACATATTGGTAAGTTGTCCGTTGTATACCTTGTGCCAAGAGGTATTGGTAACAGTGGCGTGTGCTGTGTTCGACTTCGCAGCCTTGGGAGTTACGGTTGCCGTCCACGGAACTGTCACATCAACAGAAGGAAGGGGTTCGCTCCCTTCAATTTTGATGGTGTGAGAGTAGTAGACCTGCTTCAGATCGTAGATCTTGGTATACTCGTCCTTGGCGTTGACCACGATGGCCTTGACATACAGATACTTGCCTGCCAGCTCCTCGGGGATGTAGCAGGAGTCGGTATTGAAGGCAAAGGGGTTGTTGTTCTCCATGGACAGCTCGTTGGGATATCCTCTGGAGTAGATACCTTGTCGGGATCCAGGGTACAAAGCTGATTGGGACGCAGCTCGGTGGTGTAGGCGTGGAGGTTGTACATATTCCAGCCTGTGGTATCATCAGGGAGACCGTCCTCACCGTACGCCTCGTAGTTGGGATCGTCGGGAGACAGGGAGTTACGATACTCGTAAATGTCTGCATCGGGATTCCACTTATGGGGCAGGTGGTCAGATTTCAGGTCCCAGTCCAGGCAGATATTGGTCATGCCTGCCAGGAGGGTGTCTGTCACCTTGGTAGCATCCTTGGGATCGCGGTCGACGATGGGATCGTCGCTGACATACCACTGGTAGTAGACATCGATGAAGTCCGTACCGGCGTTGTCTGCCTGACTGACCTTAGCGTTGACGAAGTTGACGGTGGCATTCTCACCTGCAGAGATGCTGTTGGTACGGAACTGCAAGGGAGTGTAGTTAGTGTCAAAGAAAACATTGGAGGTGGGATCCACATTGGGAAGCTCTGCCTGCTCGGACATGCTGGAGCAGCGAATCAAAATGCTGCTCTCGGTGCTGGAGGTGGGCAGCACGCCTGCAAAGGAATCCTTGGCATAGTTGCGACCATAGCCGGCACCCCAGTCTGGGAGGCCGCTGTAATCGCCCCAATAATAAATTTGCTGGGACTTGCCGGTTGCCTTTGTGCCGGTATAGCCGTAGTTCAGGTATTCGTCCACATTCAGGACGACACGGTACAGCTCGCCGGACTGATAGCCCTGCCAGGAGGGAACCTTGGCCTTGATGGCATCCTCCAGGAGACCTAAGGGCAGCTTGCACTTGAGGACATCATCCAGGTTCGCACCGTAGACCACCTCGAACAGAGGCTTATCCACGCCCCAGGTCTTGCTCTCGCTGATGTTTTCACGGGTGATGGGGTCAACACGGTAGACACGGTAGCGGAACCACTTCATGTTCTGCCGCCATGTGGCGTTGGTCTCGTTGTAGAAGGTCGCCTTGCCAAAATCATCATAGTCACCGTCTCTGAAGATGTACATATCCTTCATGCCGTGGACGGGAGTATAATACTGAACGCTATTCTTGTACTTGTAGCTTGCGTAGGGGATAGAGTAATTGGTGATATCGGGAATGACATTGCCCTTGGTATCGGTGGGCAGGTTGTAATACCATACATCGGAGGTCAGATCCCCTGCACCGTAAACGCCGCCGTTGAGTCTGGGCATTACAGAGTAGTCTCTTGCACCCTGTGCATCGAACTCATAATCGAAGAAATACTCGTCACCGGCAAAGGGCGCGGTGTGCTCGTTCTCATCGTCGTTCTCCTCATTCCAACTGCTGATGTTGGTCAGATTGCCGGTGCCGTAGTAGGTCTGGAGGGCGAAGGAGTTGGTGGAATTTGCACCTGCATTCATGGGATAGACGTCCAGATAGCGGATGAGACGCAGCTCGTTGTCGCCGCAGAAGAGGCGGTAGTGCTTAATAGGTACGGAGTCGGTATCTTCCTTATCCTCGTCCATGAGAACCAGGGTGCCGTCGCCGTACACATCGTTGAGCTGAATACGACCGTCGCGGATCATATCCTCACCGAAGGATTCCAGACCCAGGTTTACGGAACCGGTGGTGCCGGTGAACTTGATGAAGGTCAAGCCCTCACCCGTGGGATCTTCATCTTTGAACCGAGGCACACGGGCACCCGTGTTGTTGACCTCAAAATGGCAACGGAAGGTGCCGTTACGCACTACAATGTTGGAGGTGTCAACGGGAATGGCGGTCAAATTGGGATTCGCCTTGAGCTCGTCCTGATTTTCATAGTCAACGACCTCGTAGCCGTTGGTCTCAGAATCATCCATAACATAGCTTAGATAGGGCTTGAGTTGATTTCCGTTGCTGGGATTCGGGCCGTCTGTGTAGTAGTGGATCAAAGTAGGTACATGGTTTTTGCTCTCCACATACATGGTGCGGTAGGTGGCGTACTGATCCGCCTTGGGCAGACGGATGAGGTTAAAGACATTGGCTCCGGCAAAGGCTTCGAAGGTGCCGCCGTAGATGTATGCCTTGCCGCCGTTGGCGTAGCCCTTATCGGCGAAATTGCCGTTCAGACCTTGACGCACCACCTCGATGGTGGCATTACGGAGGTTGGCAGAGGAGCCGTGTCCCTGCAAGGTACCGCCGTAGACCACCAAGGTACCGCTGGCCTTTACTCTTGCCACGGTGCCGAAGATGGTCTGAGTCACACGGGTGCCCTCTTGATTGCCCAACATGCTACCGATGGATTTGATGACATCTACCGTACTATTGTACATAGACATGATCTTGTCAGAGTCCAGAGCGGCGGTGACTACAGTCTTCTTTGCCTCGGCAAGCTTGGAGTTCTCGTCGACCTTAGCAGTGCCCTTGTTGTTGGCAGTGTTTTCGCCATTGGTGTTGGCGGTACTCTGACCGGTAGAATTAGGCTTTCCGGAGCTGCTGCCGGAACCGGTGCCGGAACCGCCGCCGGAGCTGCTGCCGGAACCGCTGCCGGAGCTGCTGCTACCGCTGTCGCCAGCCCTGGTTGCGGGGGTGGAAGTATTGGAATTTGCAGTTTCCGTACGCTCAGTAATGGTCTGGGGACGGGTCTGAGAGGCATCGCCGTTTGCTCCGGCGGAAGCGGGCGTATTCACCGTCTGATTTTGGGTGCCGTCGGTACCGTCCTGTCTGGGGGTAGAGGTTTCTGCATCATTGGAGTTGCTGGTGTTGCCTTCAGCAGGCTTGGAGTTCTGGATCTCCTTCTTGACATCCTTCAAGGCTGCCTCTGCACCTGTCAAGCCTGTGGCATACTCGGCAATGGAAACGCCCAAGGCGATGGTCTTACCTACGCAGTCAGCCAGCTTTTCCCAGGTAAAGTTGCTCTTGTACATATCCTTCTGGCGACCGGCTATGAAGGTGCCGCCGTAGATGACCAGATTGCCGTCAACCTCAAACATATCACGGTGGGTGTAGTAATCCAGCTGCTGCTCGTAGCAGTCGATGATCTGTCCGCCTGTGATGATGCTGCCCGTGCCCTTACCGGTGTCATACCCGTTGACGGGAGCACTGCTGTCAATAATGGTCAGAGTTGCACCTTCCTTGACACGGATAAAGACCTTATCCTTGTAGTGGTCGGTAATGTTGGTGGACTGCCAGTTCTCGCCCTTTTCCTTATTGGTGGCATCCCACCATTTCAGAGTGCAGCCGTTTAGGTCAAGGACCTTGTCGCTCTTGACCTCAATGGGCTTCCAGGAGCCGCTGCTATAGCTCAGATCCACGAGGGCTTGGGCCAGAACGATGTACTTTTCGTTAGGATCGGTGGATTCCATGACCTCACGGAATTTGCCGCCCTCACGCTTTAGGTCGCCGTCGTAGATCTTGACCCACTGGGTATTGGTTGCTGCACTCTCGGTAATGGTATTTGAGCTCCACCCCTCCTGTGCATCAGCCTTGATGGCCTCCTCGGCTGTGGCGTGCTCACTGACATAGTTAAAGTCAATGGTTTTGTCTGTGACATCTGCTGCGTGGGAATGGAGCATAGTTGCGGGAACAATTTCCAGCATCATCATCAGCACCAGCAGAAAACTCACAAACCGCTTGAAGAATTGTTTCTTCATTTTGCTTCCTCCTTTTTGGAAAATAATGTTTGCCATACAGATTGGATGTCCCGAGCACGACTATCCCATTCGCCTCGGGCGTGTTCCTTCGTAATAGGCCTCCTCTCCTTTGATCTTTATGTGCATCCGGTTATACGATAAAAGTCCTTGTACCGGAAATGCGCCTATACCGGGTATTATTCTTCCTGCGGATCTATAAGGATCACATTGACCACGACACATTGTCCCGGCGACCAATGTAGTGCATCGGGATTATCCGTAAGCCCCGGTTCCAAATCAACCACCATACAGCTATGGCAAGGACCGCCCAGCTGCTCTCCATCGGGGGTAGTCCTGCGGTAGAATACCCACACTCCGGGCAGGGTTTCCTCTGTCACATTGGTGATATTGAGGACACAATGTTCCTCGCCGCTGATCTCCACACAGTCTCGATTTTCCATGCCCTCTTCCAAATAATTGACAGCGGCATTCACCAGCTCCGGTGTTTGGGTACTTGCAGGAGTTTTGTTCAGTTCCACAACGATCACGCTGTCCCCTACGGGCAGCATCTCAATGTTGAAATAGAGGTCATTGGTTCCGTCTGTAAAATGAAGCTCTGCCAACATAATGGTCTCCTCAGAAATGTTGGTAAAGCGTAGGGCATAGACACCCTCAACCCGATCCTTCTCCTCTGTTTCGATATACACACCGGTATAGGGCGACGCGTTCTCTACCCTCAATATCCCCTGTAAATCAGAGGGGGTAATATCTGTATAAGAAGGTCTCGCCTCCGTTGTCGGCTCTGTAACTCGGGATGCCTCACCGCAGGCGGTCAGCATACACATCAGGATAAGAATGAAGCATATCATTTTCTTCATATGTGAACCTTCCTTTTTTGATTGCTTGGAGCATTTCTGTGAGGTAGCTTTCCTTCGATCATGGATTTCGCCTAAATGATCAACGAATGCTGATCCCATCTACGATGGCAAGGAGGACGGGCTCAATGGTATCAGACCAAGGGTAGTCGGGGCGAGCGGTCATCTGTCCCGGGATTTTTAGGATGCTGCCATCCTTGTCTTCTATCTCAAAGTGAAAGAAGGCGAAGTTGCCCTTGCCGTTGGATATGCGGCGATAGTGGATATACTTGCCGTTCCTTGTGGCGCACAAGGTAAGGACAGGGCTTTCCGATAAATGATCCAAGGGACGCATATCCATTAGCTCCATGCCCTCTTCAAAGGATATGGTAAAGGTCTCCTCCTCGTCGGATAAAAACATGACTCTTTGTCCGGGAGGGCCGTCTATTTGGCAGAGAAGCCCCTGTGGGATCACAAGGTTATTTGCTTCAAGCAGGGATACACTGCAAATCATACTATTTTGCATGCCCTAATCTCCTTTCATTTGTCAGTCATTAAAATGCAGACAAAATAGCCGTAAGGTAACTCTCACTGACAGAGGAATAGATAAATTCATCAATCAGCCCGTCTTTCTTGACCTGTGCTACCTGCCTTGCAATTTCGGGAACAGAATTCTCGTCACAGAGAAGGACGACTCTGCATTCCGGGCGGAGGGTCCGCAGATTCTTCACTTCATGGATGCAATCTTCCCTTTGATCAATGCATCCGCTAAAAGTCCGTTTTGAATACTAGGGAACCTCTGAATAAATCAGCTTTTTCTGTTCCCTGATTGGTTTTTCAAAGATTTTTACTCAAAGCAGAGGATTTTACGCCCTTACAACGGCCATTTATCTACTATTTTCAGTGCTTGCCTGCCCTTTTTCTTAAAAAAG
>JAZNYV010000062.1:0-45104 GCA_045594585.1 Faecousia sp.
TTCAATCCTGTGAATTATGACCGCTCTTTGGATGACCTTACCCTCCGCATTTCCTACGTGGATGCCTACGGGAACACCAAAACAGGGGAGATCCCCACTGCAGAGCTGTATAACGAGGCCTTGGGATACTACGCATTCACCGTAGACAGCCTCCTTGCCGCGGAGCTGCGGTCCGTAGTCTCCGTTCGGATCTACGAGGGCGACACCCCCGTGTCCTGCACCCTGCAGTACAGTGCCGATACCTACGGCAACAACAAAAGCGGCACCCTCTTAGACCTGTGCAAGGCCCTATTTGCCTACTCCGACAGTGCAAGGGCGTACTTTGCAGAGTGATTTCCCGGGAAATATATCTGACGAAAGGAACGCGAAGCTATGAAAAAACTACTGTCCTTCTTCCTCCTTATGACCCTGCTGTTGGTCCTGCTGCCTGTTGTAAAGCCGCAGGCAAAGGCCGGGGCACAGGATACCTCTGCCTCCGATGTTCGGATCATGAGCGCCAACGTGCTGGCGGAATTTGCAAGCTGGGCAGGGGGGACTGCTCCCGAGGCCACCGGCAGTCGTGTTGTGAAGCTGAACAAAATGCTGGAGGAGAATGACCCTATTGCCGTAGGCACCCAGGAAATGAGCCCTACCTGGTATACAGCCTTCGGACAGCTGGACTCCAACAAATGGGGCTGGCTGACAGAATCCGATGTAGCCGGCTATTCCTACTACAACTATGTTCCCAACAAGGGTCTGGCACTGAACAGCATCCTCTACCGCAAGGATCTGCTGACCCTCTACGGCAGCGGTGTAGAGGCCTATACCAGCCGTAGTAACGGTCAGTGTATTGTTTGGGGTGTCTTTACTATCAACAGCACAGGCAAGCAGTTCGTTCTCATCAGCACCCACTGGACACCCGGTGCGGACAAGGCCAACGAGCGTCTTGCACAGGCAGAGCAGCTTGCCAAGAAGGTCAACGACCTCCGTCTGGTGTATGGAGATACGGTTATTTGTACCGGTGACTTTAACTGTAATGACGAAAGTCAGGAGTTCCGCAGATTCCTGGTCAACTCTAACTCTGTTGACAGCCGTCCAAGTGCCACCTCCAGGGGGGACCATCTGAACAAGATCGACCACATTACAGCCACCTCTGACGGCAGCTTCTCTTATCACACTGTTTGCTACGAGGCAAACAATGCCTACGCCATTTCCGACCATCCCTTTATCGTTGCAGATGTAAAGCTGACTACCAATCTCTATTTTGACTTTACGGATTCCGCCGATGCTCGTTACCACTATAAGCAGGGAGCATACCGCTTCAATGCCTATGACTATCATGCGGCATATTGGAAGCACGACAGCAACCGTGTTACAGGCTTGAGCATTAACAAGAGCGACGGGACCCTGTCTTTCAACGTGACGGGGACAGGCGATCCTTACGTCTTTACAGATACCAAGAGTGCCACGGAGTTAAAGGACGCCTACGGTCTGAACTTCAATACCCAACAGGTTACCCACGGGTATATCCGATTCCGCTTGACGAATTCCGCCCAAATTAGCACCGGGACGGCTACCTCTCTGACCCTGTCTGCATTAAACAGGTCCACCGGGCAGATTGCTTCGGAAAAGAAAACCTATACCTTCTCCCAGGCCAATTCCGGGTATGTTACCCTATACTTTGATCTGGCCCAGAGCGGTATCCGTGATCTGGGACGGATCGACGCCCTCAGGCTTACCTTTGATAATATCAAGAACGGCTCTGTAAAGATCGCCTATATCTATATTGGGGTGAACAATTACAGCCCTCTCAATTACGGGCTTTTCTTCGATTATTCCAACACCTCCGCTGATCAGAGCAGATACAGCGGTACGGCATACGGGGGCTACAATTTCGACAAGGGAAATTGGACCACTGCAGGCTACGGCACCACCAAGGACTTTGCTATCAGTAACACGGTCGGCACTGTTGGGGTAACGGTAAAGAACACCAACGTCCTGGGGCCTGTGTTTGCAACGGCTCCCACTACAGGTACCTATGCCTGGGATGCCGGTGGAGCCTGCCTACGCTATGATCCCTATAAGGCAGAGGTTATGCAGATCCGCTTCAAGGTCAGTGGCTGTCAGACGGTTAGCGGCAAGAACTCCCGTGTGCTCCTTATGTACGGCGGCACGTATAACGGTGTGTTTGACGGAGACAACTATGAAAACGTGAAGAATTATACCTACACCGACGGACAATATCTGATCTTGACCATGGCACTGAGTGATACCTTCCGACAGGCTGATCAGATCACCCAGCTGGGTGTCCGCTTCCAGTATATTGAGTCCTCCTCGGGAGGAACCGTTACCATAGACTATCTCTATGTAGGACCGGAGGCGGCCCTGCCTACCAAGCACGTATTCGATCACAAGACCGTAAAGCCCACCTGTACCGTACAGGGCTATACCACCCACACCTGCCGCACCTGTGCCTATAGCTACAGCAATAGCTATACCGCTGTTACCGGTCATGATTATCGTTCCTATTACGTAACAAGTGCCCCCAACTACAATGCTACGGGAACTGTTACCGGCACCTGTACAGCCTGCGGAGGGACCCATCAGGTCACCATGCCGAAGCTGAACACAACGGACTATACCAAGACCGTGGTGACCCCTGCTACCTGTGTAACAGGTGGCACAGACAAGTACACCTGGAAGGATACCGCCTACGGCACCTTTGCCATTAACGTGAACAGCGAGGCTCTGGGCCACGCCTATACCACCAAGATCACGGCTCCCACCTGTACGGAGCAGGGCTATACCACCCATACCTGCGGCACCTGCGGCGACAGCTACAAGGACACATACGTTGCCGCCAAGGGTCACACCGAGGTCATAGACCGGGCAGTAGCTCCCACCTGTACCGCAACGGGCAAGACCCAGGGGAAGCATTGCGATACTTGCAAGGTGGTTCTTCAGCCCCAACAGACGGTCCCTGCCGCAGGGCACAGCTATGTATACATCAACACAGATCCCGGTTCCCATATGGTCCTGTGTGACAATTGCAGCCTCTTTGAGAGCGGTCCCCACAGCTTTATAAACGGGATTTGTGCTTGCGGAGAGACGGAGAGCAAGGAGCCGGTAGAGAATGCGGCTTTAAAGCTGAATCACAGCCTGAATCTGGCAAGTGATATTTCCGTGAATCTGCTGGTATCCAAGACCCTGTTAGAGGGCTTTGATATGGATACGGTCTACGTAGAGGCTACCGTAGATACATATGAAGGCAATACAAAGACGGGCACCGAGACGATCCGTATTGCTCCTGTGGACAGTGAGTATTATTACTACTTCACCCTGGACGGCCTTACGGCTGTACAGATGAATGATAAGATATCCTCCGTGCTTTATGGCACGAAGGACGGACAGCCCTATTATTCTCCCGTGGACGAATACAGCATTGCGACCTATGCCTACTCTCAGCTTAACAAGACGGGAATCGCAGATGAATTAAGGATTCTATGTGCAGACCTCCTCCGCTACGGCTCTAAGGCACAGATCTTCAAGGGCTACCGTGCAGACAGCCTTGCAGATGCCGCTATGACAGAGGCACACAAGGCATACCTGTCCGATATAGATGCAGTGACCTTCGGCAATACCAATACAGTGCTGAATGACTTAGAGAATGCTTCCATTACCTGGGCAGGGAAGGTCCTGAATCTGGAATCCAAGGTAGCACTGAAATTCGTGTTCAATCCTGTGAATTATGACCGCTCTTTGGATGACCTTACCCTCCGCATTTCCTACGTGGATGCCTACGGGAACACCAAAACAGGGGAGATCCCCACTGCAGAGCTGTATAACGAGGACTTGGGATACTACGCATTCACCGTAGACAGCCTCCTTGCCGCGGAGCTGCGGTCTGTGGTCTCCGTTCAGATCTACGAGGGCGACACCCCCGTGTCCTGCACCCTGCAGTACAGTGCCGATACCTACGGCAACAACAAAAGCGGCACCCTCTTAGACCTGTGCAAGGCCCTCTTTGCCTACTCCGACAGCGCAAAGGCATACTTTACAGCCTAATACGAAAGGAAATCATGATATGAAGCGAATGATTCTTGTACTTCTGTCCATTTGCATTCTCTTAGGTGGGATCCCTGCCACTGCCCTTGGGGCCTCTGATGAAAAGCCGGCTGCCAGGGGAAGCTATCCCGTTCCCTCGTTCCGTGCCCAGCCGGTTTGGGAGAAGATCCAACGTGGGATCCCATTGACGATCTCTCATAAAACCGATTGGCGAAATTTCCCGGAGGCTTCTGTATTGGGAGTCAATTCCTGCATCAATATGGGTGTGGATATTATCGAAGTAGACTTCCATGTAACCAAGGATGGGGTTCCCGTCGCCCTCCACGATGATAATCTCCGTCGCATGACCAGTGCAGACAGTCTCATATACATCCATGAGATCACATGGGCACAGGCAAAACAGTATGCGCTTGAGGACGGTATGGGGAACAAGGGGACCAACTACATCCTGACTGCAGAGGATGCCAAGGTACTCAACTCCCTTCCTACCTATGTTTCCAACGTAGGCACTGCAAAGGCGGGGGGGACCATGCCCATTTCCCGTTTTGATTCCATTCTGGAGCTGGTAAATAAGCGGGCCTTCCTCCTTATGGATAAGATTGCTACTGCTGATAGCTTTGCTTCTGCCTATGTTTGTGCCAAGGAATGGGATATGCTGGATTATGTCCTGTTCAAGGGCAACTATACCGTTGATCAACTGGAGCCATGGTTTACAGCCGGGGCGGAGCTTTGGAACAAAAGATATCCTTCTACACCCATTACGGCACAGGAGGTAAAAACCACTATAGTATTTGAATACAACAGCAACAGGCCTGCCAATATACAGGCTCTAATGGATGCCGGTGTCCGTGTGGTGGGGATCGCCGCAGGTGTGAGCGATGCCAATGAGGACTATATCCGAAACACCCTGGTTCCTTACTGCAGGGGAAAGGGGATCTACCTCCGCTGCAATACCGGGGATACAAGCTATATGGGGGCAAATGCCAAGGTTGACTCCGAGATCGGTTGGGCGGAGCTGTTTGAGATCGGCTATACCGGGGTCATGACAGACCGCCCCGGGCCCTTGGTGAACTACATCCAGGAGAGATACCGTATTCGCCCTGCCTCCGACAGAATAGATGCAGAGCATTTCAGCAATTATGATCAAGACACCTTCGGCTTTGCTGTTCCCGAGGATTGGAATGCCGGTAAAAACAAGGTGGTTTCCAATCTTACAAGCAAGGATACCTTGATTTACGAGGATATCGAGTTTGACGGCACAGAGAATATCTTTACCGCAAAAGCATTGGGAAGCAATTCCAAGGTCCACGTCTATTTAGATGGCACGGAAGAGGCACATAAGCTGGCAACCCTTAGCTTTAACAGCACGAGCTATGCTTCCGTCCAGGCGGAAATTCCCTCTGTAACGCCGGGGGAGCATACGGTGTATCTCAAGTTTTCCGGCACCCTTACCTTGGACCAGTTCCGCTTTGCAAGAGGCCTGTACTTTGGTTTCTCCAATGAAAGACTTGCCCGTTTCCGTTATCAGGATCAGCTCTACGGCAGTATCAATTACGATACGGGGAACTGGTTCCCTCGGCCTGCGTCCATGACCGCGGTTGTCTTAGACAACACCGCAGGGACCCTAAGCACCAACCTTACTGCCGGAGGCAACCATTATATCCAGACCGGATCGGTAGTAGGAGACAGACCCCTCCATTACATTCCTCAGCCGGGAGATTACTTCCAGATCCGTCTGAAGATCAGCAATGCCACTGCCCATGATCCGGCAACACCTATGACCATAGGGGTGGTTTATATCACCCCGGATCATGATGAATTCCGCTATGGGGACAGAGTGGTGCAGACCGTTATACAAGAGCAGTTGAATGGGGAGTATTTTACCCTGACCATGGCTATGAATGATGCCTTTGTCAACGCAACGGAGATCACTGCTCTGCGACTGTATTTCACCAATCTTGCTCCCGTAAGCGGTAAGACCTCTACCATCACCATTGATCAGGTTTATATAGGGCCGGAAGCTTATCTGCCTCAACAGGACTATCTGTATTTGGACTTCACCGACAGAGACACGGATGAAATGCGATATATGACATCTCTCTACGGGTACCGAAACTTTGATAACTGCCCCTGGTTTGTACGAACCTCAACCATGCGAGGAGCATGGTATGACCCCTCTGCATCGACCCTGCTTGCTCGTGTCACCACGGGAGGGAATCACTATATCCAAACCGGAAGTGTCCTAAAAGACCGCCCTCTTCACTATACTCCCTCCGGGACGGACTATCTGCAAATGCGGCTTCGTATTGACAATGGCACGGCCTATGATGCAGATCTGCCTCTATCCATTGGTATTGCCTATGCAAGTGCCGCAAGGACAGAGTTCTACTACAACCCCTTACTGCGGAAGGATTTCCCCACTTCGGTATGTGACAGCGGGTTCTTCACCGTTACCATTCCCATGCCGGACTTCTTCATAGAGGAGACGGAGGTGCAGGGGATCCGTATGTATATCAGCAACCTTGCACCCCTGGAGGAAGAAGCTGTTATTGAAGTGGATTCCTTCTATATCGGACCCAAGGAGAGCCTCCCTGAGGCTGTCTGTGAAGAACCTGTTGAAGAACCAAACTTGAAGCTGAATCACAGTCTGAATCTTGCAAGTGACATTTCCGTAAATCTTTTGATCTCCAAGACCCTGTTAGAGGGCTTTGATATGGATACGGTCTACGTAGAGGCTACCGTAGATACATATGAAGGCAATACAAAGACGGGCACCGAGACCATTCGGATCGCTCCCGTAGACAGTGAGTATTATTACTACTTCACCCTGGACGGGCTCACCGCTGTACAGATGAACGACAGGATCTCCTCAGTGCTTTATGGCACGAAGGACGGACAGCCCTACTATTCTCCTGTAGACGAATACAGCATTGCCTCCTATGCCTGCTCCCAGCTTAACAAAACGGAAACAGGGGAAGCACTTAAGACCCTGTGTGCAGACCTCCTCCGCTACGGAGCCAAGGCGCAGATTTTTAAGGGCTACCGTACAGACAGCCTTGCAGACGGGGCTATGACAGAAGAGCAGAAGGCATATCTGTCCGACATAGATGCAGTAACCTTCGGCAATACCAATACAGTGCTGAATGATTTAGAGAATGCCCCCATTGCCTGGGCAGGTAAGGTGCTGAATCTGGAATCTAAGGTAGCACTGAAATTTGTATTCCGTTCTGCAGGCTATGAGGGAGATCTGTCCCGTCTTACCCTCCGGATTTCTTACCTGGATGCTTACGGCAATACCAAAACAGGGGAGAGCCCCACTGCAGAGCTGTATAACGAGGCCTTGGGATACTACGCATTCACCGTAGACAGCCTCCTTGCCGCAGAACTGCGGTCCGTAGTCTCCGTTCAGATCTATGAGGGAGATACTCCCGTATCCTGTACCCTCCAATACAGTGCCGATACCTACGGCAACAACAAGACCGGCACCCTCTTAGACCTGTGCAAAGCCCTCTTTGCCTACTCCGACAGCGCAAAGGCTTACTTTACAGCATAAACCCAAAGGCTCTGTGAGATCCTAACGGACCCCACAGAGCCTTCGTTTTGATCTTCAACTTTCCATACTCAGCGGCTCTGCCGCCATGCCGTTTATGAGCGGCATAATAAGACAGGCAAACCGTTTTATTAGAAATAAGCCATGGATCATTGACAGTGTATTCCTCTGGTGATATAATAAAAACAAAATACGAAATATGGGTGGCAGGAAAAGAGAAAGCTGCCATCATGGATCGTGGGAGGATGCTATGGAAATATTTATGAGACGGATGGGCGTTGTGTTGGTTACGGTGCTGTTCTTTGTTGCTTCGTGCCTGCCTTGGGCAGGTGCCTATGGTTTAGGGACCAGGAGCACTGCTTCTTCCATGACTCATTACTCCCTTATGTCGGGTGTAACGGAATCTGCTGTCGCACTTAGTGATGGAGATCAGGGCTTCATGCTCCAAGTCGCACCTACGGCGAAAGCGAGAATGAAGGTCTCCTACAGCAAGTATTTTACTGCCGGAAGCTCCAAGACTACGCGTTCTGCCGCGGCAAGCACTCTGGGATATACCGTTACCAGAACGACAGATCAGGCCGCTGCTTACGAAGAAGCTACTTCTCGGAATGTGATCTTCGCCATGAACGGGAATTTTGCCTTTGACACCGGTGAACCTATGGGTCTGATCAAGGTTGAGGGAAATGTGATCCATCCTTCTGACAGTAATGCAAAGATCTACTTTGCGATCTTGAAGGACGGAAGCTATGCTTTCCGCACCTATACCGATGATCACAGCGATGTGGCAGAGGCTGTAGCGGGCAGACAATGGCTGGTTCGTGACGGCAAGCAGATCAAGCAGAATACGGAGCAGCTTTCTGCACGTACCGCCATTGGGTTGAAGGCAGACGGGACTCTGGTTGCTTTCGTTGTGAACGGTAAGACCAATTCCTACGGAGTTACCATTAACGATATGTCTGAGCTTATGTTCTCCCTTGGATGTGTGAATGCCATTAATCTGGATGGAGGGGGATCCTCCCTTTTTGCAACACAGAGAGCCGGTAGCTCCGACCTGACAATTCGCAATTCTCCTTCAGATTCTAACGGTGAACGGGCGGTTACGTCTACGCTGCTCCTTGTGACGGAGCCCCAGTCGGATCGACTGTATTTTGACTTCACGGATGACATGGCAGCACGGAGCCGCTATGCCGCAGACATATATGGAGGCAATAATTTCGACACAGGGAGCTGGCACTATCACCACACGTATTCCACGGCTCCCGTATTCGACAATACAGCAGGGACTATGTCCTTTTCCACTACCTCGGCACATCCTGCCACACGGCATATTCATCCGGTCATTACCTCGCTTAATTCCAGCTACACCGGTGGGCACCCTCTGAGATATGTTCCCACCGGGAACGACTATTTCAAGGTCAGGATGAAGATCCGGGGCTCCATGGACACAGATGCCGACTTCCGCCTCATGTATGCAACCGATGACGGAAACGAGAGCACGGCTGTAGCCTGGTCCGGAGCCATTCCTGCAGAATATATCAATGGGGACTATTTCATCTTAGAGGGCAAATTGACCTTTAAGGAAGTAGATGCCATTACAGCTATCCGACCGGAGGTTTACAATCTGCTGATCGATGATCCCACAAAAACAACGGTTCAATTTACTTATGACTATATCTATGTAGGGCCGGAAACAGGTGCTCGGACCCCAAACTTCCTGCTGTTTGACTTTTCTGATAATCAAATGGCAAGCAGCCGTTACGATACCGTTCCGTATGGCTTCATGAACTTCGACAGAAGCAGCAATGGCTATTGGGCAACAGCGTATAATAGCTCTGTCAGTGCCTTCTCCGTTGACAATACCCAAGGGCTCCTTCATGTAGAGGTAACGGATGGCTACAGCGGCACGGCGGAGGCAGGGAATCTCACCTACGGTCCATGGATCAAGACCACCAACACCTATGGGAAATTTACGGGCAGAACCACCTATTCTTATTTTCCCCTCAGCTTTGCACCCGAGGATTGCGATATAGTGCAGATCCGTTTCAAAACCGAGAACTGTTTGGTCCCAACAGGGAAGACTCCTGTCCTTGTTATGGAGTATTACTACACCCAACAGGACGCTCACAATTATAAAAACGATATTCGACAGAGCTACAGCTTATCCAACGGAGTGTTTCAGACCTTAACGATCCCTGTTTCTGCAACCTTCAAGACCGTGGATATGATCAAATGCATGGGTCTCCGTTTTCAGAATATCAAGGGGGATGGGACGGGGAAGATCTCCATTGATTACATCTATGTGGGACCCTCCTGCGGAGCCCCCGATGCTATCCATACCTGGGATGGAGGCTCCGTTACTATGCCGGCTACCTGTACAGAGCCGGGCATAAAGACCTATACCTGCTCTGCTTGTAAGACGACCCGAGCTGAAACCATAGAGCCGTTGGGGCATAGCTGTAGTTATACAAGATTGGACGGAAGGCTCCATGCAGTGACCTGTGAGAACTGCGGCCTCTCTGAGGAGGAAGTCCACAGCTACACAGAGGGAGTCTGTGTCTGCGGAGAGCCGGAGAGTAAGGAGCCTGTAGAGGATACAGCCTTAAAGCTGAATCACAGCCTGAATCTGGCAAGTGATATTTCCGTGAATCTGCTGGTATCCAAGACTCTGTTAGAGGGCTTCGATATGGATACGGTCTACGTAGAGGCTACCGTAGATACCTATGAGGGCAATACAAAGACGGGCACCGAGACGATCCGGATCGCTCCCGTAGACAGTGAGTATTATTACTACTTCACCCTGGACGGGCTCACCGCTGTGCAGATGAACGACAGGATCTCCTCAGTGCTTTACGGCACGAAGGACGGACAGCCCTATTATTCTCCTGTAGACGAATACAGCATTTCCTCCTATGCCTACTCCCAGCTTAACAAAACGGAAACAGGGGAAGGACTTAAGACCCTGTGTGCAGACCTCCTCCGCTACGGAGCCAAGGCGCAGATCTTTAAGGGCTACCGTACAGACAGCCTTGCAGACGGGGCTATGACAGAGGAGCAGAAGGCATATCTGTCCGACATAGATGCAGTAACCTTCGGCAATACCAATACAGTGCTGAATGACTTAGAGAACGCCCCCGTTGCCTGGGCAGGGAAGGTCCTGAATCTGGAATCCAAGGTAGCACTGAAATTCGTATTCCATCCCGTGAATTACCACGGCTCTGTTGAGGACCTTGCCCTCCGTATTTTCTACGCAGATGTCTACGGGAACACCAAGACAGGGGAGTTCGCCACTGCAGAGCTGTATAACCGGGATCTGGGCTACTATGCCTTCTCTGTAGATACCCTCCTTGCCGCAGAACTGCGGTCCGTAGTCTCCGTTCAGATCTATGAGGGAGATACTCCCGTATCCTGTACCCTCCAATACAGTGCCGATACCTACGGCAACAACAAGACCGGCGCCCTCTTAGACCTGTGCAAAGCCCTCTTTGCCTACTCCGACAGCGCAAAGGCTTATTTCGCACCATAAAAAACACCGAAGGCACTCCGACCAAAAACCGGAGTGCCTTCTTCCATAAAGGGATCTTACTTCAGGTTACGCTCGTAAGCCTCAACCATCTTCTTGAACGTGTGACCCGTACGACCTGCGAGTTTTTCAAAGTATCTTTGGGTGCTTTCACCGGTAAAGATCCGAACATCTAACCGCATAATTCCCTCGTTTTCCGGTGTAACAAAGATCTTATCAATAAATTCGTTGATGAATTCCGTGGTGATAGCCCCTGTAGCGGCGGCAAGCTCCATAGCCTCCATGGTAGCCCGCATGGACTCGATCTGCTTCCGGAATTCCTCCTTGGAGTACAGCTCCTGCTCCAGCTCACGGATCCTCGCTTCTGCTGCGGCGATCTCTCGGGAGCATTGGCTGTTCATGGCGATGAAGTCTGCATCACTGATGGCACCGGTCACATTGAATTCCAGGAGCTTTGTCTTTTTCTTCTCTGCCAGCTCCCTTAGCTGCTTCTGCTCCTGGATCTGTTTCGGGATCAGATTATCTTGGTCAATGGCTTGGAAGCGTGCGGTATACTCGTCCATGAGTGCTTGGGTGCTGACTCTGGTATCTCGTGCGATATCTAAAAGAATGGGCTTGATCTCATCCTCGTAAATGGCAACAGAGGGACAGGTGTCAGCACCGTTCTTGATCTTTCCTGAGCAGACCCAACGGCTGTTTTTGTTGCCCTGTTTATCTTTAGATTCCCGACGGTAATAGGCAGTACCACAGCGGGTGCAGAATAGCTTACCTGTGAGCAAATTGGCATGGTTGCAGATGCCCTGACGGGATTTTACATCGTCGCTTCGCCGCTTCAGAATGGCATTGGCGGCATCCCAAAGCTCCTCGGAAACAATGGCAGGAACGATCTCTCCGCTTTCATCCTTGAACATGACCCATTCCTCCGGGGGGAGGAATTTTTGCTTCTTGGTGAACATGTCAATGACCTTGACCTTATTGCCCACATAATAGCCCTTGTATTTGGGATTGGCAATGATATTGGCCATAGTGGTATGAGCCAGCTTCTTGCCGTTGTGGTTGCGGTAGCCCTTTTCCCAGAAGATATTTTCGATCTGCTTCATGCTGTATTGGTCCGTTGCGTACAGCTCATAAAGTTCCCGAACCATGGCGGCCTCTGGTTCGTCAATGATCAGCCTGCCGTTGGCTTTCACATAGCCGAAGATACGGCTGTTTCCCAACACAACATTATCCTTGATGGCCTGTTGATGTCCGAACTTTACACGGCTGCTGAGCTTCCGCAGCTCATCCTGTGCAATGGAGGACATAATGGACAGCCGAAGCTCCGAATCCTCGTCCAAGGTATTGATATTATCGTTCTGGAAGAACACCCCCACTCCATAGCCCAAAAGCTGACGGGTAAACTGAATGGAGTCCAAGGTGTTACGGGCAAAACGGGAGATTTCCTTGGTAATCACAAGATCAAATTTCCCTTGAGAAGCATCGTCGATCATGCGGTTAAAATTCTCACGTTTCTTGGTAGAGATACCCGATAAGCCTTCGTCAATATACCCGGGAACAAAGGTCCAGTTCTTGTTCCTCTTGATCAGATCCTCATAATAGGTGATCTGATTCCCCAAGGAGTTCAGCTGCTCATCACTCTCCGAGGATACACGGGCATAGTAAGTTACCCGCATGGGAATATCATAAATGGATTTTGTTTTCATCCAAGTCCGTACAGAAAGAATATCCATTGCATCAACTCCATTGTTCGCTGTATCATCATTATCATTATAATACATTGCGAAAGAAAAAGCAAGCCTGAAATTCCGTTCATGGAATCTCGGGCTTGCCGGTTATTTGAATTTATGATTCGTACCAATCTATGCTCCGACTTTTCTCTGATTTTAGTGCAATGCTACTGTCCAGAAGTCGATCAAGTAATCCATAATTCCCTGTGCAGCGTAGATGGTAGCCATCATTAGCACATCTCTATCGAACTGTGAAAAGTCAACCTGATATCCGGATCTTTGGACAAGGAGTCTTAAAAATAATCGTTGTGTTCTTCCGTTGCCTTCCCTGAATGGGTGGAGCATATTCAGATCGTGATAGAATTCAGCGATTTCCCGAGCATATTCATTCTTGGGACGCCCGCAAAATTCATGGTGCTTCTGAAGGCGATCGAATAGAGCAGTCCCTAATTCCAACAAATGTTCTGCTGGATAGAAGTTTGTTCCTTTTTTTGAGAGATCAATTGTTCGCAGTGTTCCAGCCCATTCATAGATATCTGAAAACAGATGCCTGTGTAGTTTACAGTAGTATTCAAAAGTGAAAGGACCGTAATACTCTGCATTTTCCAACTCTACGGAGCGTAATGTGACGGCGATCCGTTCAGCCTCGTCGAGAGCCTCTTGCTTCTGCAGGCCAAGCTTGTTGACCAAGACAGTTGTGTTTGGGTAACAGTTAGCATCGGATGAAGACACAGAATATGCCATGGGATCAATTCTCCTGATATTGTTGCTTCAAGGAGAACAGGTACTCCTGTAAAGACAATTTTCCTTCCAGTATGTTTTGAATGATTTCGAAGTGTTGCTGCTCTAATGGCAGACCTTCCATAGCGGAGGATGCAGCCGCATTTTGTAGTGCACGTTGTTCTGTAACACTCATATTCAATCACTCCTTTGATTTGCTACTTGTATTATACCATATTTCGGAGAAAAAAGCAATGTACCGGGCTTCTCATATACAAAATTCCGGGCGTGCGACTTCCTTATATGTAGTGCTTGAAGTATCGGAGCAACCGGGGTAGAGGCTGTATCTCCGATTCTGACGTTCAAAAATCATTATTTAGTAAAAATCCGCAATGTGAATGGTATTTAGGTCTATTAATGAAAGCAAACATCTCCTACACCGTATAGTATGCCTCAAAAGTCCGAAAAGGCAATCGTTTTGCGATTATAAACCGCAAAACTATTTGGAGTAGAGTTGTTTATCGGATATGATTTAAGAATTTCATAGTTTTATTATAACCAAGCCAAGGCTTTCGGGACGGTTTTGCTTGTTCCCCTCACTTTGCAGAACGAAGTTCCTTAATCCTGTTGCTTATAGAAATATAGTCAATCATCATTGCGTCTATAAAAGCTATTTACGAGCCGGTTTGACATTAGAACCGGGTGCGATATCTCCATCAATAGGACCGTTGGCATCTTCAAAGGTCTTGATGTTTTCCCGTATTAGAACAAGCACCTGACTGTTTACACTTCTGCCCTCATAGTCTGCGATGTAAGCAATCTTGTTTAACATTTCCTCTTCGATTCTGATCGACACACTCTTAACAGCCATATAATCACCTCAAAATAAATATATTGTATATTTATTTTATATGTATTATGTGTTACAATGTTGAAAATGGATATATGGTATATCCACAATATTTAAGGAGAGGATTATGAAAACTTGTTGCTTCCTTGGACATAGAACGATTAATGAATCTGTTGAACTGATAACAGAAGTGGCGAACACGATTGAAATGTTGATTGTTGACAAAGGGGTGGACACTTTTCTGTTCGGAAGCAAAAGCCGATTCAATGATCTATGTTATGAGCTTGTTTCTGAGATAAAAAGTAGATACCCACACATTCAGCGGATCTATGTACGAGCGGAATTTCCAATCATTGACGAAAGCTACCGATCCTATCTCCTTGAACGCTATGAAGATACCTATTTCCCAGAAAAACTACTCCACGCAGGAAAAGCTGTTTATGTGCAGCGGAACTTTGAAATGATAGACAAAAGCCACTACTGTCTGGTTTACTACGATGAAGCATATACTCCCCAAGAGCGGAAAAGCGGCACGAAGATTGCACTTGATTATGCCATGAAAAAGAAAACAGAAATCATATTGTTTCCGGGATAGTTTATGGAGCGTTATACAGAAAAGACAGCACACTTCGTTTCGTGAAGCGTGCTGTCAGTCTTTTATAGGGGTATTAGTCCAATAATTCCTTTGCTCTGCACTGTATTTGCTTTTCAATCAGCTTCAGGCGGTGGCTGGGTAGATTGTACAGAGAGTGCTTTTTGAATTTGAAATTCAGCAAGTGGCGTAGACCTTCCTTGTGCGCAGGTGTGAGAATCTGCTTGGCACTTGCTACGAAGTTATCATAGACACAGGGAAGAAGTGTATCAGCGTAGGCTTTTAATGCTTCTTCTGAGGAAAGATCGCCCGAGCCTGCAAAGTTAAACAGAGCATTTCCGTGATCGAACAGCGGTGCCGGGGCAACGATTTTGTTGGTGCGGTTATCCACAAGGAAGCCAAAGTTTCCGAAGTGTCTAGGCTACCTTCTGATATAGTATATCATAAAACTTTTGCCACATCAACGATTTTAGCAGGAATTGTGAAAATAGAGGCTGTACACTTCTGATAAAATATGGTATGATATGGGCAAATACCAACAGAGTGGAGATCATATCATGGAAGTATCTGAGAAAGATTGGAAACTATTCCGAAGCAAAATTGCTCCATGGCAGGAAGCCTATATGGATCGGCTGAATCGGGAATATTTGGACATCCTAACGGGTGACAGCAAAGCATCGGATAAGTTTTGGAAGATTGAGGAACGCATCAACAAAGACAAGAAAAGCCGTGGCGTGGTGATCCATATGCGCAGGAGCAGTCTTTATATGGATTTAGCTGCCCTTCTTGATGAGGGTGTGATCACATTCGCTGATATTGAGGATTTCAGCGATGAGTTAAAGACGTCTCTAAGGTATTTCTGTTGTAGGTGCGACCCCATTTGACAGCCCTAATATGCATGAGTATTGCAACTAAAATCATATGATTACTACCCGCTCCGGGAGAACACTCTCTCGGGACTGGTAGTTTCATATATCAGGAGATTTGGAGGAATAGTAAATGCTAAAGCTTTTGGCATTTTGTTCCTTTTATCCTACAGTGATTTCTACCTTCTTGCCACTGAAGGCGACACCGTATTTGTAGATGGTTTCTACGCTGGCGACTTTTAGCTCGGTATCGTAGTTTTTGTGAATGATCTGACGGAGGGCAGTTTCGGATAGAGCTTTGAGTTCCTCGTCTGTGGCGTTCTTTTCAGCCTTTAGTTCGATGAGAATTCCGGGCATAGTTTTATTTACAGGCTTTAATTGAATGTCATATCTTCCGTCTCCGGATTCCCGGTTAGAGGACAGGAAGGAGCCACCGAATAAGGCACATAAGCCCAACATAAAACCGTGATAGAAGTTTTCACCTGCGGTGTCGAAGGAACTGACGGATTGGATCAAAAGGGTCTGAATCAAGGATTTCAGCTTTAAATGATCCCCGGAGAAAATAGCCTCCTGAATGGAAATGGCGGTAGGCTGAGGGATAATAGGACGGAGCTGCTGCAGGATCTCTTTGTGGTAAACCTGAGAAATTTCCTTATTAGGCAGAGCCACCTGACACATAAAATCCCCGTTAAAGGAGGGGGTTGTTTTCAATACCTTCAAATAGCCTGCAACCAAGAGAAAGCTATATATTGTGGAAGGATTGCTCTTGATTTGGGGATAGATAACGCCGGTATCCACATAGGTGGTGAAGGTTTCTCCATTTACAAGAGAAGTCAACTTCTCATAAATTTCTTTGTCTGCACCTGCAATGATCTCACCAATAATATCGTTGCTTCCTGTGGATTGCCAGAAGGCACGGGGCTCACAGCCGTGATTGAAATAATTGATCACAGACCAGGGGTTAAAGATCTCAGTAGTACCGAAACGGTAGCCGTCATACCACTGACAGATTTCCTCATACTTTTCGGAAACACCGTAATATTTTGCCATTTCCTTTACCTCCTCAGAGGTGAAGCCGAAATATGTGCTATACTTCTGATCCAATACTGAATTGATGGTCAGATTATTAAGGCCGCTAAAAATGCTTTCCTTTGCAATACGGAGAATGCCGGTGAGGAAGCCAAAAGACAAGTGCCTATTATCCTTTAAGCCACCGGAGAAGAGATTCCGCATGAAGAGAATAACATGATCGTAGAACTCCTTCATATGCCCCTGTTGGATGGGAATATCATATTCGTCGATGAGAATAATGGGAGCAACACCGTGATGCTTGTGAAGCATCTGAGAAAGGTTCTGCAGAACCGCAGACAGCTCTACTTCAGACACTTCTCCTGCGAGGAGCTTTTCGAAGCTTCTTTTCTCGTAGTCGTTGCACTTATCGCTGTGCTGTAGCTCCGGGTGACGGTAGGCCTCCTTTGCAAAAATGTCCTTGATAGCCTCGAAGGTTTCTTCCCATGTGTTGAACTTAATATCCTTGAAGGTAACGAAGATCACGGGATATTTACCCTGATGGTCACGGTATCTTTTGCCACAAGCCCAAATCTTCTTATTCTTGAAATAGACGGAGGTATCCTCGTCGCTCTTTTCGAAGAAGGTGCGGAGCATATCCATATTCAGAGTCTTTCCGAAGCGGCGGGGACGGGTGAAGAGGGACACCATAGGCCTCTCGTCGAGGAAGTCCTTGATCATCATGGTCTTGTCGATGTAATAGTATTCTGAGGAAGCTAAGCGGTAGTCGGAAATCCCGATAGGAAGTGCCAGCTTGGGCACATCCTTGGGCTTGATATAGTCTCCACCCTTAATGCGGCAATCACCGGGTCGCTCTGCATCTGCGGGAATAATCCAGGACTTCCCTTGCTTTACCGCACCCTTGATTTTTCCTTCCTTGCAGAGGGTAGAGACTCTCCGCTCCGATAAATTCCACAGCTTTGCCGCATCCTTGACATACATCGCGTCAGCCATTTTGGATACCTCCTTATTGAATCTTATGCTAATAGTATACCCGATTTTCGGAACAATGTCAAATAGTTTCGGAATAATATCAAAATGAATTGATATTATTCCGAAAATGAGGGATATTTCTTTATTATTCTGTATAATACTGCTTTTTGTGAGAGAAAATTACCTCCAATTTAGAAAAATAGGACGCCTGATTGCTCAGGCGGGCTGCGGTTTGTGTCTTATACAAAGTATTCGGATACATCAGATTTATCGTTGTACTGTTTTCTTACATGAACAACAATAGATCCATCCTCCTGCTCGACAGTATCAATGATCTGATATCTGGTTTTGGCACGATTAAGCATTGCTTTATAATGCTCGATTTCTTCTTTGTTGATCTGCAGTGCACGATCTTTGCTGTAGCACATTTCGGGCTTCTGTGCGAAAACTAAGGTCTGAAGAATACATGCAGCTTTAACACGCTTCACTTGTTACACCTCCTTTTGGTACAATACATTATGGCAGAAATATTAGACCCATAATGCAGAGAGATGTTCGAGCGAAACTTTGCGTTGATACCACGGCTGCCACCCCGGTATCGGCTGAAAGCACTCTCTTGATAGCTTTGCTATACAGCAATTATAGCACAAAATTTCAATAAAAATCAAGCAAAAAAGTTTGAAGTTTTATTTTTTGGTGCTTTCAATATAGTGACAAATCATATCTGCACATAGCTCTATGCCGACAGAACTATCAAGCATAAGTTCATAATTTTCTCTTTCACCCCAAGTGCGTTCGGAAATGTTCTTATAATAGGACGCTCTTGCTTCATCGGAACGGTGGATATTCTTTTTTGCTTCCGCGGCGGTATCACCGTAAACTTCCATTACACGCTTGATTTTATAATTTTCGGGAGCATAAAGGAAGACACGAACAACATCCTCATAGTCACGCAGGACATAATCAGCGGCACGACCAACGATCACGCAACTTCCTTGGTCTGCAATTTTACGAATTACCTTGTCTTGTGCAACAATCGCCTGTTGTACAACTTCTGTGCTGAGATACAGGCTGTGAAGTGTCGCCGGCGCATTGGAGTTGATATCGGAAATAAATTCCTTATGGAGTCCGCTTTCCTGTGCGGCAAGCACGGTCATCTCCTTGTAGTAGAAAGGTATGCCGAGCTTTTCGGCAACCAGCTTGCCAATCTGCTTACCGGAAGATCCGTGCTCTCTTGCGATAGTGATGATGACACCCTTTTTAGAAGGTTTCAAAATGGCGGTATTTTTTTCTTTGCAAGGTGCATCGTCTAAAGACTTCAGGAAGGAAACCGTCAATGCGGTAGCAACAATCATTGCAAGAAGGTCTGCAGAGGGCGCAGCATACAGAATTGCTTCAACACCGCCGAATAAGGCGGGATAAATGATAATAAGCGGAATAAAGCACACAATGTCACGAATCATAGATGCCACAACTGCACGGACAGGCTTGCCGACTGCTTGGAAAAATATCGAAGTCATCTTGATAATACAGGTAAAGGTAACTAGACTAAGGAAAATACGGAAGCACTTTTCGCCAAACACCCAATAGTCTTCCGGATTAGGGATATTTGTAGGAGAGCCGAACATGCCAACTACCGCACGGGGGGCAAGTTCAAAAATCGCAGTGGAAGCAAGGCCGATAACAACGGTACAAAGGAGAATTTTCTTATAAACTTCCTTTACTCTGTTGTAGTTCTTTGCACCCATATTGTAACTGACAATAGGTTGGCACCCAAGCACAATACCGACTACGAGGTTAATTACAACGGTAAACACCTTGCTTTCAATACCAATAATGGCTATCGGAATATCTACACCATACTGTGATATTGCACCGTACTTTGCAAGGAGAATGTTGCATACAAGAGAGATAATTACAATGGTCATCTGCGTAATAAAGGAAGATACACCGAGCTGTAATGCACCACGGAAAGCCTTGAAATTTGGCACAAAGCTTCTAAGTGTTAGCGTAAATGTTTTTGTACGGAAAAAATATACAAGGGTAATCACAAACGAAACTGTCTGACCGATGACGGTAGCAAGGGCGGCTCCGAACATACCCCACTTTGTTCCAAAAATGAATACGGGATCAAGTATAATGTTCGTCAAAGCACCGGCAACCATGGAAGCCATAGACCATGCAGGACTACCATCTGCACGAACAACGGCATTCATCATATTGGACAGCATATAGATTGGGAAGAAAGCAAGAATGATATTAAAATATTCAATTGCATATCCTATGCTGTTTTCTGAAGCACCAAATAAAGTGAGCAACTGTGTCTTAAGCGGATAGAAAATTGCCATTAACACAAAGGAGGCAGCGAGGGTAACGACGATACCCGTTCCAATTGCTTGCGTTGCGTTTTTGGTATCTCTTTTGCCTTGACCGATATTCAGATAGGCAGCACAGCCATCTCCAAAACACCACGCAAAGGCTTGTGCAATAATGAAAATAGGAAATACAACTCCGGTTGCTGCGTTTCCAAGCGCACTCAGTTCACTGTTTCCGATAAAGATTTGGTCAACGATGTTATACAATGCGCTGACCAACAGTGATAATACGCAGGGAATAGAGAATTTAAGCATAAGCTTTGAAATCTTCTCGTTCCCTAAGAATTGAGAATTCCGATCTTGATTCATAAAAACCTCCGATATCAATAATGTTGGAGTCTTTATCGGAGAAAAGCTACCTGAAAACTACGACGAAAGCGAAAAAAATACAGTGCGTAGAATCTCGTCGTGATTCTACGCACTGTGGCTGTTCGACTGGAATATTATAGCTAAAGATTGTAGTTTTGTCAAAGGTACATTTATACAAAAAACGTCGATCAATACAGAATTATTTTTTGAAGAATCTTATATACAGCATCTTTCATTTTCGGAACAATATCAAAACGAATTGATATTGTTCCGAATTGGTACGCTATTTTACCTCTCTAAGGATGAGGATTTTCGGGTTGTGATCCAGTTCTTCATCTCCCTGTGCTGCCGTGGGGTAATGGTTCCGTTTTTCAGGAAGGTATCGTTGAAGTAATTCAGGTACATTCTTTCCACCACGGGTTTGCGACGAGCCTCGTTGATTTCTTCCTGTGTCAATTCCTTTTTCTTTTCTTCTGCCATGTGTTACACCTCCGTACTGTTGGCTATTGTTTCCTGTTTCCCGTTCTTACATACAATGGAGTTCCTTGTGTAACCGGCTCTTTAAGCTTTGATTCATGATTTGTCCGGTGGTTTCTAAGGCTTGGCTCCGTCTTGTGCCCTTATTTTATAAATAATCATGAGAAAACACATTGAACGGAAATTGACGGAAAATTGACAGAAGCGGATATTCGAGAGGGATACTGTGTCGAAATAAGTCGGACATTATCGAAAGTATGTTTGTAAATTATTCACACATTCAAGTATGAGTTGTTGTATAATATAGGAAGTCAAATAAGAACGAGAAAAGAGGGGTGGAATATGGAACCATTGAGTTTTGCATCGGTTATGGTTGTGATCCGCAGGAACATCAATGAGGATCACTGTCCTAATCAGGTGGATTTGATTTGGACTTTGTTTCGGGATGTTGCTGAGGATGGAGATTCCCATATGGAATTTGACAATGGGCAGGTCTGTCGTTGGCTTAGCGGTATTGCAAGGTTGAGTCCCATTGTGACCGAATATTACGGAAAAAACACCAACCGTCGGAAGCTTGCACAACGGATTCAAGAGGACCTTCTGCCAATGATGCCGGACAGTGCCATGGCAGCCCAGGAGCTATGGGATCTTTTGCTGCAGGCAACAAATGTTTCCCCTCAAAAGAAAGCCGACTTAACAGAGGGTCTTAGCTTCGAGGAAAACGAGGAGCAAGGAGGTCTTGAAGAAGCCTCCTTCCCACAGGTATCGGTGCTTTTCAAATTCCCGACACCTGTATGATGAAGCCTTTATGAGTCTTCATCCTTGGGGAGCAACGCTCCCCATTCTTTTCAGAAAAGTATCAAAACACGAGAGGAGGTAGTACGATGCAATTTACCATTTAGAAGCAAAGGTGATCAGCAGAGGTTCAGGACGATCCGCAGTTGCGGCGGCAGCCTATATGAGCTGCTCATCTATCCTGAACGACTACGACGGAGTACAACATGACTACACCCGAAAACGCGGCCTTGTATGGGAGCAAATCTTTCTCCCAAGCAACGCTCCGGAAAGCTGGCAGGATCGAAGCATTCTGTGGAAAGCCGTTGAGGAAAATGAGAAAACCAAGGACAGCCGCTTGGCACGAGAATTCGTTGTAGCATTACCTGTTGAACTGAATAAGGAGCAATGGATTATGCTCCTGACAGATTTCATAGGGGAACAGCTTGTCTCGGACGGAATGTGTGCTCATGCCTGTATCCATGATACAGACGGACATAATCCCCATGCTCATATTATGGTCACGGTTCGACCATTTGACGAGCATGGACAGTGGCAGTATAAAACCGAAAAAGAATACCTTTGCATCCGTGACGGAGTAGAACGGGGATTCACAGGAGCAGAATTCAGACAAGCCCAACAAGAAGGCTGGGAAAAGCAGTACCGCTACAAGGTAGGCACGAAGAAGCAATACCTGCCTCCCTCTGCTGCAGAGGGTTATGAACGAATCTCCAAAACTCCGAAAAGCACTCGATTTGGCAGGCAGAATCCCATCTCCGCCCGTTGGAACAGTGAGGAGCAGATTCACCGTTGGAGAGAAGCTTGGGCGACAATTACGAACCGACACTTGGAGCAAAACGGCTCTCAAGAGCGTATTGACTATCGTAGTCATAAGAATCGAGGCTTGACGGAACAGCCAACCATTCACGAAGGTGTCAAAGCACGAGCCATGGAGCAACGGGGCATCATAGCAGATCGCTGTGAGTTTAACCGTCAAATCAAGGCAGATAACAAGATCCTCCGAGAACTTCGTGCCGCTTATGAAAAAATCGTGGAAACCGTTATGCATTCTGTTACCGGTATTGCCAATGCGTTGGAAAGCCTGCGAGAAAAGCTGATCCTTTTCCGCTATCGATTCCGCAGTATCCGTATTGAGAAACACCGCCTGAATACAGACATAGAAACCCTCAAACCGGAGTTGCACCGCTACACAGAGCTGGCAGAACAAATCAAGGACAAAACCAAGGAACGCAAAACACTTCTCAAGGAAAAGAAGGATACCCCAATCTACAGATTATCCACTCTCCGAGATCTATCCCGCAGGATCTCAGAATTGACAGAGGACTTAGAGGAATTAAAGTCTGAAAAGGAATTGATCTTGCAAAAGCTGAGTTGCACCGAAGACAGCGGTATCTCTTCCGTGCAAAAGGACATTGCCGTAATGGAAAGCCAACTGAAAAAGCTCCAAGCACAAGAAGCCAAATACGCATCCGAGCTTAACAAAACCTTGCAGGAATACAAAGCCCTCAAAGCCCAATCCACAGTCATGGACACCGAAGAAATCATGAAAGAAAGACTTTCTATCCGTCCTGCCTACAGACAGGATATGATCAAATACGCAAAGACAGCCTTCTATGGCGATTATGATTTCCTGTTGCTCTGTGACAGCGAAAGCGACATTGACGGACTCTTGGATGAGTTCGACGAAAAGCAAACCGCACAGCGAGCCAAACTACGAAGAGAACCCAAACCCATCCAGAGAAGCACACAAAATCAGGCACGATAGCACAAAATTCAGAACCCCATAAAACAATGTCAAGACCCGGGAAAACGGTCAAAAATCCCTTAGAAGCACCTCAAACGATCCGACCATCATTCGGGTCACTTCCAAAGGAAAATCACCCCATTTTCCCGAGTCAAGACCCGAGAAAAATTCAAGAAAAACAGGAGTACTTTATGAAAACAGGACTTACCAAGAAACAGAAGGTCACAGAACTCTACTACAACGCAAAAGACCCCACTGCTGAGATTTATACCCACAACACCAACCTAAAGAAACGCCTACGAAATTACGCAGACCATCACCCCGACCTCTGCCGCCTAACCGACGACGACGGCCACGGCGGACGACCATTCAAGATCGACAAACACCGCCTCAGCATCCGCTTGATTGCTCCCTACACCGATGCCAGACGAAAAGCAACAAGTGAGCTTGCAAAACAGCGAGGCATTATGCCAAAGAATACCGATTGAATCTAAAAAGCGAAATCCAAGATTGAGAAATCCTCGATCTTGGATTTCACTTTGCTCTGAAAGTAGTAATGCTTTAATAAGTATATTTTTACTATAAGCCATTGAAAAATAGCAAAAAAACTTGTATAATGTAGAATGTGAAGTTGTATCTTGCTATATTTACAATGTCGCTTCAAGTAAATAAGAGAATAGAAATGTTTGTCTATTTTTCTATATTCCAGATTCTCAATAAACAGACGAGCTTCGGAGGGAAGAGTATGATTACTGGAGAAATGCGAAATAAAGTAGATTCTATATGGGATACGATATGGACGGGTGGTATTACAAGTCCCATTACTGTCCTGGAACAGATTACTTATTTGATGTTCATGAAGCTGTTGGATGACAATCAGCTGAAGGCAGAGGCTAATGCAAATTTGCTTGGCGTTCCTTTGAAGAACAAAGTGTTTCATGATGGTATGTGTGTAATTAGTGAGAATCCCAGAGTGGAGACGGAATACAAAAATCTTCGTTGGAATGTATTCCACAACTTTGAACCCGGTGAGATGCTGACTAATATTCAGACCTATGTATTCCCCTTTATCAAGACCATTGGAGAGGGCAAGGATACTGCATTCAGCCGCTACATGAAGGACACTGTGTTCCTAATTCCCACAGCAAAGGTGCTTGCCAAGGTTGTAGACGGCATTGATGCCATGGATATGAACAACAAGGACATCATGGGTGATGTCTACGAATATCTGCTGGGCAAAATTGCGGCAGCCGGTGAGAACGGTCAGTTCCGCACCCCTCGTCATATTATCAACATGATGGTGGATCTGATGCAGCCCACCCTTAAGGATTCCATCCTCGACCCTGCTATGGGTTCTGCAGGCTTTCTGCTATCCAGCGCATCCTATATCAGCGAGCATCAGAAAAAGGAACTGATGCGAACCGAGAATATGCGTTACTTCAAGTCCGGCTTGTTCTCTGGCTTTGACACAGACCAGTCCATGCTGCGCATCGGTGCCATGAACATGATGCTCCATGGTGTCGAAGATCCTCATATCACTTATCAGGATTCCTTGTCCGGAGAGAATGCCGAAAGAGATCATTATTCCCTGATCATGGCAAACCCACCCTTTACCGGCAGTGTGTTCCAGGAGGAAATCAGCAAGGATTTGCTTGGCCTGTGTAAGACCAGAAAAACTGAACTGCTCTTTGTGGCGCTGTTTACAAAAATGCTTAAAGTCGGTGGCCGATGTGCCTGCATCGTTCCAGATGGTGTTCTCTTTGGTTCATCCAAGGCACATCAGGCAATTCGACATGAGTTGGTGGAGAATCAGCAGTTGCAAGCTGTGATTTCCATGCCTTCCGGTGTGTTCAAGCCCTATGCGGGAGTGTCTACGGCCATTTTGATTTTCACAAAGACGAATGCCGGCGGCACAGAAAATGTCTGGTTCTATGACATGAAAGCCGATGGCTACAGTCTGGATGACAAGCGTTCTGAAATCAAGGAGAACGACGTCCCGGATATTATCGCCCGATTCCATAATCGTGAGGAAGAAGTCAATCGTGAGCGTACCGAGCAGAGCTTCTTTGTCCCGAAGCAGGAAATCGTGGATAATGGATACGATCTTTCCATTAACAAGTATAAGAAGGTCGAATATGTTGCAGTTGAGTATCCGTCCACGCAGGAAATCATGACCAATCTGCGAGAATTGGAAATGCAGATCGGCCAGACGATGGACGAGCTTGAAAAACTGTTAGGACTATAAATTTGGATTTGTGGGGATGAATGATGAGATATAAACTTGGCGAAATATTCGATCTGCAGATGGGGAAAACCCCGGATCGCCATTCACCAAAATTTTGGAACGAAGGCACCGAGCCTTGGATATCTATTGCTGATTTAGCAAAGTGCAACAAGTACATCGAGAATACCGCCGAAAAGATAACTGCAACAGCAGTTGAGGAAAGCGGGATAAAAATCATTCCTAAAAATACGGTTATTATGAGCTTCAAACTTTCCATTGGAAAAGTTGCGATTACTCCAAAGGAAATGTATTCCAATGAAGCGATAATGTCATTTATCGATAAAGGCGTTCTTCAGATTGAGCCGGTATATCTCTATTATTTGTTGATGCATAAAGATTGGGATTCTGGCACAAACAAAGCTGTCATGGGTAAGACGCTAAACAAGGCAACGCTTTCTCAAATGACAGTTAATATACATGAATATTCTGAGCAACTTGAAATAATCAAGGTCTTGGATGCAGTTTCTTCGATAATAGATGCAAGAAAACAGCAACTTGCCGAATTGGACGACCTCATTAAAGCCCGATTTGTCGAGCTGTTTGGGGATCCTGTGAGCAATCCACGTAGGTATCCCAAAGTGTCACTTTCGGAGTTGGCGGAAATCAAAATTGGACCGTTTGGCTCGTTGCTTCATAAAGAGGACTACATCGAAAACGGACACGCTCTTGTCAATCCATCACATATCATTGATGGTAGAATTTCCATAGATAACAAACTCACAGTATCCGAAGAAAAATACAGCCAATTAAGCGCCTATCATCTGCAAATGGGTGATGTTGTACTGGGCCGAAGAGGCGAAATGGGACGATGTGCTGTAGTTTTGTTGGGTGGTTTGTTGTGTGGCACAGGAAGTCTTTTGATTAGAACCAAGGGCGATGTGACTGCTGATTATTTACAGAAAATAATATCTTTCCCATCGTTCAAGAAAACGATTGAGGACATGGCAGTAGGCCAGACGATGCCAAACTTGAATGTTCCAATAGTGTCAAGATTCCGGATCATTAAACCTCCGTTGGAAGTGCAAAAAGCCTATTACGACTTCATTGAACAGGTCGACAAATCAAAAGTTGTCGTGCAGAAAACCCTAATGAATTACCGAATATGATTGTCAGATTCACAGTGCCCTCCTTTTTGAAGCGCTGATTAAGGCGTTGAACACATAAAGACATGGAATGAGGTAAAGAAATGACTCTTGCTGAGAAAATTGATTCAATTAGCGAACATATGCAGACAATTCCGTTGGTCAGAAAACATTTGTTATTATACTATGGTCTAATGAATACCTTGAGAGTCCTGCTTGCTTGAACGAAATGGGAGCAGCATGGGTTATGCAAACAGACTATACCAATATCTATACTCCTACTTTTTCTTTTGGTAACCCTAAGTATCATGCATGTGCAGTTGACACCAAAAAAATGGGTGCGGTATTAAACGGGGATGCGCATTGTAAGGCAAATATGATTGATTTTAAAAATAAAATTGTAAAAATGTTTGATTTGGCAGTGGACGAACAAACATGGACATACTTACTGGACGAATTTATAGAGGCTATAAAAGTGGATGATAGTAGTGGGTCCCACTTTGATAATGTTGTAGAGTTTTAAATTCTATCCACTTTGTGACCTATCACTCTGAACGGAGGGAATCGATATGACGTTAGGGCAAATGAACACCAAGCTAATTCAAGCACAGGATGCTGAAACGCACCTTGATCGTGCACTGCTTTGCCGTGCGCTTTTGGAGGATGCTGTTGATTTCATTTACAGTAAGACTGGCACTAAAAAACCAACCAAAGCCTCTCTGCTTGAATTGATCGATAGCCCTGTCGTGACTGGATATATCAATGATGCGGATACTGTAAATGCCCTCCATTATGTCCGCATCCTCGGCATGAATGCCAAGCATGGCAGAAGTGTCCGTAAAAAGGAGGCGAAACTGGCCTATGACAATATTGCATATCTGCTTGGTCTGATTGCTTCCAAAGAGAACGGAACAGAATCTGCCTATCGGAAGCCGCCCTATATGAGCGAAGCGGCTACCCGCAGACTGTACATCGATCTGTATCTGAAGGAAGCCGGTTGGGATGTCCTGGATGTGGAAAACCTTGTTCAGCCTGCGAAAGCCGGTATTGAAATTAAAGTTCAGGGTATGCCCAATGCCCATGGTGTTGGATACTGCGACTATGTTCTTTATGGCAAGGATGGCAAGCCCCTTGCTATCATTGAAGTCAAGAAAACTTCTGTTGACCCTGAAAAGGGACGCCATCAGGTAGATCTCTACGGCGAATGTGTGAAGATGATCTATGGCTATAAGCCAGTCCTTTACTACACCAATGGTTACAGTACCTATATTATTGATGGAATATACCCGGATCGACCTGTTATGGCATTCCATACCATGAAAGATCTGGAACTGATGCTCCAACGGAGAAACCGTGGCAACATTACCGATCTGACCGTCAATGATGATATTAGCAGCCGTCCATACCAGAAGATGGCAATCACCAATATTTGTGAGTGGCTGAATTCCAAGCACCGCCGTGGTCTGTTGGTCATGGCCACCGGTACAGGAAAAACCCGTGTAGCTATCTCTTTGGTAGATGTGCTCGCTCGTAACAATTGGGCAAAAAATGTTCTGTTCCTTGCAGATCGAACCTCTCTGGTTAATCAGGCAAAGCGTAATTTTGCAAAGTTCCTGCCCAACATGAGTGTTTGCGAACTGTCCGCTGGCGGCGAAAAGGATTTCAACGCTCGTCTTATGTTCTGCACCTATCAGACCATGATCAACTACATAGATGCAGAGGATAAACGCTTTTCTGCAGGACGGTTCGACCTGATTATCATTGACGAGGCACACCGCAGCATTTTTAACCGTTACGGCACGATTTTCAAATATTTTGACAGCTTCCTTGTCGGTTTGACGGCAACACCGAAAAATGAAGTGGACGCTAACACCTACCGAATTTTTGGCTGCGAAGCCGGTATCCCCAATTTCGACTATACTTTGGAAGAGGCTATCAAAGAGAAACATCTGGTCGGTTATCGTGTGATCAACCGTACATCTAAGATGCTTAGCCAGGGGATCGATTATAACAATCTGACCGAAGATGAAAAGGCTCAGCTGGATGAGTACCTGGAAGAAGATCCCCCGACGCCGGATTTCAACATTCCCGGAAATGAAATCTTCAAATATCTGTTTAATAAGGATACCTGCCGCAGGGTTTTGGAAGAGCTTATGCAGTGGGGATATCGTGTTGACGGTGGAGAAACAATAGGAAAAACCATTATCTTTGCGTATAACCATAAACATGCAAAAATGATTGTAGATTGCTTCTATGATCTCTATCCGGAGTATCCTCCCAACACTTGCCAGTTGGTAGACTATTCTGTGAATTATGGTGATGATCTCGTTCTAAAGTTTGAACAGGACAATGAATTCCGGATTGCTGTTTCTGTCGATATGCTGGATACCGGCGTTGATGTTCCTGCCGTCCTAAATCTGGTGTTCTTTAAGAAAGTTCGTTCCAAAATCAAATTCGTGCAGATGATTGGTCGTGGAACCAGACTGTGTGAAAATCTCTACGGTCCTGGAAAGGACAAGAGTGGATTCCAAATTTTTGACTATTGTGGAAACTTTGAGTATTTCGGTGAACATCCTGATGGAAAAACTGGAAAGGAAATACTTACGCTTTCGCAGAGGCTGTTCCAGATTCGGCTTGATATGCTATTCGAGTTGCAGAAGCTGGAGTACCAGGAAGATGCATGGTTCCATGCTTACTATGACCAAATCAAGGCAGAGTTGCATAGCATGGTCGTAAAAATCAAATCGCATAGTAACCGCATTCAAGTGCGTGAGGCCATGCAGTATGTGGATAAGTATTACAACCTCGATACTTGGATATCCCTTTCTCCCGTAATGGTCAAAGAGATCAAAGTTCATATTTCTCCGTTGCTTGATAGTGGTTTGAACGGAGATCATTTAAGCGTTGCTTTTGATGTGCGGATGTACCACATCGAAAAGGCCTTGCTGGCTGGTACTGGCATAAAGAGTGTTTCTGATCATGTAAAAAATATTCGTCTGATTGCGCAGTATCTGCTTACCGAAAAGGCATCTGTACCCCAAGTCCTCAAAAAAGCTTCGGACTTGAAGATTGTAATGAGCGAAGAATTCTGGACTGGTGCTACCGTTCAGGATTTGGAAAAGTATCGAGTTTCTTTACGAGATTTAATGCAGTTCCTTGTTGGCTCTGGGAAGAAGAAATTCGACATTGATATTACCGACGAAGTGGACGAAGCAGAATACCAGCCCGAAGGTACGATGATCGATATCCGGACATACCGAGAGAAGGTTATTGATTATTTGGCAGAACATTTGGACAGTGCTGTTATCAAGAAGATCCACAATCTGGAGCCTATCACTAATGCTGATCTGGATGAACTGGAGCGTATTTTGTGGCATGAACTTGGAACAAAATCGGAATACGAGGAGGCAACAGATATCGGCAATCTGGCAGCATTTGTTCGTAGTCTAATTGGCCTGAGTCAGGAAGCTGTTAATGTAAAATTTGGTGAATATCTAAGTGGTACGCTATTGAATTCTCAGCAACAGGAATTTATACGCGCAATTATCAACTATGTCCGAGAGAACGGTGATGTAGAGCTGGCGGATATGGTCAATACCGAACCGTTCAACAACTATGATCTAAATGAAATGTTTGGGGTTAATCTCCCTGCGATGATCAAGGTAGTTCGAACACTGCATAATGTCGTACAAGCAGCGTAAGACAGCCTTAATAGACACGGAGGTATCATATGGAACAAATAATGAAGCTGACCGTTAACGCGGGTAATGTGGTTTTGTCCGAAGATGACAAATCAGTATTCAAAAATTTATTTTCAGGGTGTAGAGTAAACTTTTTGCTTGGCGCAGGTTTTTCTGCAAATTTATTAGGAATACTAAGCAATAATGAATTGATTTTTGAAGCATTGCAAAAATATCAAGCTAAGGATAAGGATCAACAAAAAAAGAAAATAATTCTTTTTGCTTTTTTGTATTGGTCTTTTTTTAGCAGATGTATTGAGCCTATTAATTCAACGATAGCGACTTGTGAATCTTCTTTTTCTCCATATCGAAAATTTGGAGATATTATGTATCGGATTTTTTCAGAAAGAGGCAATCCAGCATTGGAACGTCAATTCAATATTTTTACGACAAACTATGATCCAATCATCGAATTGATTTTTGACCATTCTCCATGTATATGTAATGATGGATTTGAAGGAAGAATTGAGCCTCGATTCTCCACCGATAATTATTCAAAAACATATTATAGACAGGCTATATTCTCTAACAGGAAGGCCGAGATTCCATCTGTAAATCTTTTGAAAATTCATGGTTCTGTCACTTGGTGCGAAGACATTATTAGGACCGGAATTGCGTATCAAGAATATGGAGCTAAAATAAAGTGTTTTAGTAAAAAGTATTCACCATTATTTGATCCTGGCATTATGGCAAAAATCGATGCCCATTTTACGGCAAATAATTTAGTTGATGCGAAAAAGCAAATCGAAACTTTGTTTGCGGATAGTATATTTGATTCTTTGCTTACCAACGAAAAGAATTATAGCGACTTCGTTGATTGTTATAAAATGTCTTTTTTGATTGTAAATCCAACGAAAGAAAAATTCAGTGACACACTTTTGAACAAGAATTACTACGAACTTCTCCGTATTTTCTCCAATGAGCTTGAAAAAGAAAATTCACTGCTTGTAGTGAATGGATTTTCTTTTAGGGATGAACACATACTTGACTTAGTAAAGCGTTCTATGGTCAATCCTTCTCTCAAAATACTTATTTTTGTGTACAATGAGTCGACAATTGGCGACTTGCAAAAACTTTTTGGTGCGCCTAAAAACAACAATATCACATACATAGCCTTGGATGGAGAAAAGTTATCTTTAGATTATTTTAATCAGATTTTGTCACACATCCATTCGTAAAGGGATGAGGTAGAGCGATATGAACGATTTCTATAAAATCGGACAGGTAATTGAGGTTCGAGGACAAAAGATTCGAATACGTGTTTTTGAAAACAAGAACAGCAACATTTTGGTGTATCAAGGACATGTTATAAAAAATGTGTCTGTTGGAAGTTTTGTAAGCATTCCTAAAGGTTTCAGTAATATCATCGGACGTATCGAAGGTGAGTATATTCAAGAAACTAAACCAACAGGGAGTGGCAATGATTTTGTGCGCTTTTCAAAGGAAAGTGAAACTATTGACCGAATCATCGAAGTGAGCATTGTAGGCGTGTTGAATGATGATCGCTTTCAAAGAGGATTGATTGATATTCCGCTGGTTTTCTCGGATGCATACATGCTGACAGATAAAGAAGTGGGAAAAATTTTTGAGTTTAGCACCGATTTGGCTACATCTGTTTGCGTCGGAGCCATTAATGATTATAAAGAGGAAAAACTATATATTTCTGCGAATTCTCTATTTGCAAGCCATATAGGTATCTTTGGTAATACCGGAAGTGGCAAATCAAATACATTGGCTAAGCTCTACACTGAGTGTTTTCAGCGATTTAAGGGAATGCCTGGCTTTTCTAAAAGTCAATTTCTTCTTATTGATTTTAATGGCGAATATACGGAAGCATTTGATGATAGCAAGAAAGTGTATAAACTTTCGACAAGGGCAGATAATGGAGATCAAATTCCCATTCACCAATCTTTTTTGGAAGACGTAGAACTCTGGGCAATAATTTGCGAAGCAACTGAAAAAACACAAAAACCTTTTTTGTCTAAAAGCATTGATTTGTACCGAAAATTGCATGAAATCGAAGCACCTATGAGGTACATTTATTCTATGATGAAAGGCTTGCTTCTCCGATATTATGATAACCCACAGATTTTTTTGAAACAGCTGACAGGATTAAAGACTATTCTCGCATTATTATTTAGTGATGCAGAGCAGGGAATCAACATACTGAATTCGATAGAGCTTCGTGTGCAGGGCACAAAGTTTTATCGTGTAGTCGAAGGAAGAGACTGCTGGGCGAATAATCTTGATGACTATGAAAAGTATTTTGTTACTGCTATTTTAAATGCCGTTTTTATTGACGAAAATTACAAGGAAATAGATGAATATTTGCTTTTTGAGTTTGCTTTGAGATATAAATATTTGGATTCATTGTGTTCCCAATATATTAATGAGGAACATGTCGGTCCACTTATTTCGCGATTTGATAATCGAGTAAAAAGAGTTAAACGTCTTTTTGCAATAAGCGAAAGCCCCAGTTTTGATTGGCTGTCAATTTATTCGTTGGTCGATGTCAGTGTGGAGTTCAAGAAAATTGTTCCGTTGATTATCTGTAAATACTTCTATGAGCGTCAACGTCAGAACTTTAGTGGTCGTAGTTTGCATATTATCATTGATGAAGCACATAATGTTTTGTCGACGTCATCCGAACGAGAAAGTCAAACGTGGAAAGACTATCGGTTGGAAACTTTTGAGGAAATCATTAAAGAAGGTCGAAAGTTTGGCACTTTCTTGACTATATCAAGTCAACGACCCTCAGATATCTCCGCAACTATAATATCGCAGTTGCACAATTATTTCATCCATCGCTTGGTGAATAACGAGGATATACGAGCTATTGGCAAGGCTGTTGCATTTATTGATAACACATCGTACGAAATGATATCTGTTTTACCGCAAGGCGCTTGTATATTCACCGGCGTTGCCTCAAACTTTCCGGTGCTTGTTCAAGTGGATTTGTTACCGAAACAAAAGCAACCTCAAAGCAATACAATTAACCTCACTAATATTTGGAAGAATCCGCAAACTTAAAATTATAGCCCAGCGGTCAACTCAACCGCTGGGCTGTGGTGTTTAGTCGAGGAGTGAATGTTCGGCGGTGCCTTGGAGGTAGGTTGGGATTTGACCGGTGAGGGCGAGGTGGGCGTATTCGAGGGGGTGGTTGTAGAGTAGGTAGTCTAGCTCGGCGCGGTGGTGTTTGTTGTGGGCGTATTGTGCTTCGATGGTATGAGTGTTGATGGTGATTGTGGTGGCATCGGAGAGCAGGAGTTCTACGCAGGCGGTGTCCATGTTGAAATGGCAATGGACGGGGTTGATGGTGTCATTCATGGTGGATTCTCCTTTCGCTGTCGGTTGATGGTGGATTAAGCGAAGATTCAGTATTGGCGATGATGCAACATCCCGAAAGCTGCAATGGACTTGTTTATCGTTCAGAGGATATACTTGCTTTTACCTACAACTATAGCTTTAGCTTTTTTGTTGACAAATCAAATGGAATATGCTACACTCATTGCGTCAACACTTGAGGCGATAATTTCCTCGGTACGCAGATGTTTCATCTGAAGTATTGAGCTTCGTGAGAGTGTTGACATTTTTTATGCTTCCACAGGTTTTAGAGGCTTTTGAGGGTCAGATTGTCAGGGTGGTTATGTAGGTCACGGTGATTTGGTGGCCTTTTGCGTTGCGATCTGTGCGGAGGAATTTCGCTGTTCGTATGGGACAGTTTTTCTTGACCATCTGGCCGCCGACGGAGCCGGCTTCGCGGGAGGTGAGGTCGCCGTTGTAGCCCTGCTTCAGGTTGACGCCTACTTCGCTGGCAGCTTCCATCTTGAACTTATCCATTGCTTCACGTGCTTCGGGAATGTTGATGTTGTTATTGCTCTTCATAACTTTGCATCTCCTTTTCTGTTATTGGGGAATCTTTGATGAGATCTCCTGTCGTTCCCGGAAAGCAGAGGTCTCAAGTAACCGATAACCAAATCGCAAGATACGAGGGAAGAGATCTTTTGCCTAAATTTGAGTTTGGAAGATACAAGAATACCTTGTGTATTTCAAGTTTTCCGTACTGAAAAGTTGGGCATAGGATCCGGTCTCGTCCGAAGCTGATTGCATCAGCGGTGACTCGTGGGGTGGGGAGATATCGTCGATTCCCACGAGGCAATCAAATGGATCTTCGATTGCCTCGGTTGTAGTTTTTCCATGAGAACAGAAAATATCAATGACAAATTTTGATGGCTTTATACAGAATTTACACGTAAATCGTCTGTTATTTGATCATACCTATTGCTTTCTGAAACCTTTTATTATATAATAAAATAAGAGATTTGTGCACCGGATAAGATGGTACACTTTTCCTGCCAAAGTAGAGAAACGGGAAATTAGGTTATATACTTCAGTAAGCAAGGGTTTGGATATTGAGGTATATGAAATACCGAAGATGCTTGCCCTACCGGTGGTGCAGTATTTCTTCGGGTAGATTTTTTATATGTTGTGGTTTGCTTACGAAGGGTGATAACCAAAACGGGGGATCATGCAATGATTCCTTTTGCTTTCTCCTTCTGTTACAGAGCTATATGAGGCAGAGCCCCACGGTGTGTTTTAAGTGAAAAGCGTTTCAAAAAAGAAGTAAATTATTTTCAGGAGGAATCCACATGAACTATTGCCCAGTTGCAAAAAGAATCCTTTCCATACTCCTGCTTTTGAGTATAGTGTTAGGCTGTCTGCCCCTTTCTGTTCTTGGGACAGAGAGGGTATCTGAAGAAATAGCTTCTCCGAATGCTACCGGAGAGGACTATACCGCTGACATCGAAGCTCTGGAGGAGCCTGCCGTTTCCTACGGCAAACACCTGGATACAAGCAATCTTGAGATCCAAACAATCAACAATAAGAACCGTCCCATCGTTCCCTTAGGGGATTACGTCATGCTGACCATGGTAAACGGGATAGCCTATGCCTTTGACCCCGGCAATCTTAAAACCAGTTTAGAAGAACGATCCACGACTGTTGACAGCATCCCTCTTAGTCTTGGTGCGATCGGAGACTATCTCCCCTTTGAAACTGATACGGATGTATCCGATGCCACCATTACCTTTAAGCAAAACACCTCTCCAAGCTATCATTATGAGCGTCTCCTTGTCAGACAAGACGGCTACGCTGTTCACTGCGTAGGCAGAGATAACATCCCTGCTTTTTATGCTAATAAAGATTCCGTTGAGACTTTTGTCGCATTTCATTCCCAGGCTGCAGACGGCTTGACCTTTATAAAGAACATCTATCCCTATTCCGGGGCTGAAAAGCGTTTAACGTATTATCTTGTGTTCAACAACGGCAGCTTTTCCTTCGCCGACACCGATCCCGGTAGAACAGAAAACAGCCTGTTTTACTTATACCAAATGGTCAGAATTACGGAATCCCTCTATGATGCCATTACCGCTGCCAAGTCCTACGCCACCGGAAATGGAGACGGAAGGTATGACCCGGAGCTGTACGCAGGCTTCATCACTCTTTTGGAAGAGTGCATCTCTCTGTATAACCAATATAATCACTATCTGACGGAGGCAGAGGCAGAAAAGGCCCCTGTCTACGAAGCAGCCCTGAACACCCGTGCCGACAGTCTGAACGCATATATGCAGCTCCTGTCTGCAGCAGGCAGTGCTCCCGACTATTCCAACATTTTAAGCAGCAATATTCTGATCTCCCGTGGTTGGGGTAATTACATTACAGACCTTTCTGCTCAGGATCCTCAATCCTCCACCCCTACTTACAGCGGTCTTGACGGCACCTATTACATTGTCACAGAGAAGAACGGTACCTATTACATGATCGATCCCGCCGTGTCTGCAGCTTCAGGGACTATCGGTGCCTCTGCCGTCACTGTAGAAAACGGCTCCGTCACTCAAATCAACGGCTCTGCCCCCACCATAGACAGCACCATTGATATGATCCACGAAGCCGACGATACCAACAACCTCAACTGCTACTATCTCCGCACCCGGAACGGAGACTTCTACCGCCAGGAGTACTTAAACAGTGCACCCACCATTACCAGAGGCATTGCCCTAAAATCCGTTGGTATCAAATATGATACCAAGGTCACCGATGGCATCCATTTCTATCGCAATGCGTATTATGATGCCAGCGGTACAAAGCTGGGCAATTATAATAGCCACTTGAACTATGTCAGTTCCAAGAATGCCTTTGCCATGGAGTTAGATGCCAGTAATTCGGCATTCAGCACGTATCGCCTCTATCGTCTGACTTGGAGCACGGAAGACCTTTACACTGCCGTCACGGAAATGGCGGCTCTTGCAGACTCCGGCAAAAGCTCCACCGTCCCCGGAGTTTACGAGAGCTTCTTGACCTGTCTGGATGAGAGTATTGCTATGCTGCTGCAGTACAATGTTGCCCACACCCCGGAGCAGGCAGAGGAGGCAAAGGCTATTCAAGCACAGCTCAAGGCACAGGCAACCCGCCTCCGTTCCTACAAAAACCTTTTAGGAGAAAGCTGCTATCATAGCATCTTAGAAAACTTAGACACTCCCCACAATGAGCTGGTTCGGGATCCCATTTCACAGCTCCACTCTATGGATGTTCGTATTTTAGTCGATTCTACCTACTATATCGTTCACCACGATCCCAACGGAGACGGCAGCACCGGTTGGGCATGGGCTGTGGATGACGGTATGTATGAGCAGAATGCCAATAACCGTATCTATGGTGCTCCCGTAGAAATATCCAACGATCGTGTGGTAAACGGACAACCCACTTGGGCCTTCCTCCTAAAGGAAAATATGTCTAATGAAGGTGCTGTTTACAAAAAGGAATTTGCTCCTTGGCCTGTGTACGAAACTACCTTCTTTGTAAACGAGGGGAAAACCATCCCCAATAATACCAAGCCCTATGCCTTAACCTATTATTCCGCAAGACAGGTAGCCTTTATCCCCACCGTATATGACAACGGTTTTACCCTGCATTGTAACAAGGACTTTGACGGAGTTTCAGGAAACGAACAGTACTATGTCCAGTATATATCCTCCTTGGATGGCTTCCGCCCCTACCTGCCGGAAAGCATCAACGGAGAGGTCTCCCGCTTCCACCTGTACCGCATTTCCTCTCAGGTTTTGGATCTGTATAAAGCCATAAAGCAGGTAGCGGTTTACACAGAAGGGGGCAACGCAGAGGGCCGCTATCCCGCAGCGGAATACAACGCCTTCCTGACCTGCTTGCAAGAAAGCATTGATCTGTACCAGTATTACAACACTTCCCTCCACGAGGATTGGGACGAGGCTGAGTTGAAGGAAAACTTGGATCAACAGGCAGATAGGCTCCTTGCTCACATCGGCTACCTGACTTTGGCGGACACAAAAGCAGGATACATTGATATTCCTGTTGAGATCTTAGACTTCCGAGCAGACGGCTTTATGTTCCAGTATGGAGATGGTACCACCTACGGTCTCAACAATATTGAGGATTTACGCAATCACTATGGGTCTACGATTGCCGATAGTCTAAAGGCCTTTACCGCTCTAAGACCGGAAGGAAGTTCGTCTAATGTTTCTGCATATCTCACTTTGCCTGAACTGGTAAACGGGCATCTGGTCTATACGGAACAAACTCTCAAAATGGTGGCATACGCCCTGATATCCGGTCTGTATTCACAATTTGATAACATTCCCGGTCAGAACCATATGATCAAGGCTAAGGTAGATGCACTGGCAGCTGCAGCAGAGCCCTATGAAGTAGAATCTGCTGAATGGATGGCCATCTTAGGCTCTCCCACGGATACCTTCTCCAAAACCACTACTCCCGGAGAGAACGGCGGTGAGCTTCCCTTAGAAAAGGTAACCACCGCCTGCGACCTTGCTTATTACATCACCAATTATCTGTGGAGACCCGTATCCTCTGAGGATAAGTTTAACGATGGCTACACCTATAATGTGGCCGTTCCGGAACGGGCTGTATTCCGCCTGTTTGAGGATGAGAGCACCGGCCTGTATACCTTGGATGCCTACAATCGGGTAGAGTATTCCGGTTCTCATGTCTGCAATACCTATCCCATTACAGACAGTGAAGTTCATCAAGCCTCTCCCAACTTCAAACCCATTGACGGTCTTGGGTTTGAAGCCGATGGCTACATCCCGAACAACCCGGATACGGACATGAGCCAAAGCCTGTATAATAGCCATAACTACAGTACCGATGGTATGAACTTTCATTTCACTGTCCACGCCAAGGGCAGCTTCGTCTACTACGAGGAACAGGATCTGTACTTCGAGTTCCTTGGTGACGATGATGTTTACTTCTACATCAACGGCAAAAGAGCTATGGACTTAGGCGGCGGTCACTCTGCCGCCAGCGGCACCCTGCATCTAAACGACAAGGCCGCAGAGCTGGGCTTGGTGGACGGCGAGGTATACTCCTTCGATATGTTCTACGCCGAACGGAAGGCTTCTGCCTCTAATCTGAAATTCTCCACCAATATCAGGCTGGCTGATCCCAATACCGTGATTTCCAAGGGGCAATATGCCGTAGAATTAAATGACAAAACCTATGTGGATCCCGAAACAGGCAAAGGTACTGCCCTTGCAGATAATGCTATCGTTCGGGTGGGTGATGTGATCTCCTACAGCTTTGACCTGAGAAACACCCGGGAGGTTCCTATCATGAATTTGGAATTCAACGATCCCTCTCTGGGTGTGAGCCTCACAAAGGACAGCATCATTACCTACACAGGCGCTCTTGCAGACGGCACCACGGGCATTTCTCTCACTGATCCTCACAGAGATCATGCAAACGGTGTGATAACCCAATATGAAGATCTGCTGTTAGAATACTACACCCTGGATGAAAACAGAGCACCTGTTTCCTTCCCTGTATACGAATTGACGGCACAGGAAATGGTCTCCCTTATTCAAACTACCTATGCTGTTCCAGATGGATCCCATTACATGACACTCTCCCAGCTCTCTGCAGGATGCTACCGTGTCCGTGTCAGCAACAGTGATGATCTGAAGTCTCTGTTGGAGGCAGGTGTTCCCCTTATGTGTACCTTCAGCCTCTATGGGTTCCTCCGAATCACCACCGTAGACGATCTGCCCTATCATAACGATCTTACCGTTTCATACAGCTATCCCTACAGCACCGATATTAACGACGGCTACGGAACCGGCGGCGGACAAGCAAGCCGCCAGATCAGAGTCTTGCCCCATTCCTCCCTGCCCCAAGTTCGGGAGCTGGAAGTAGTGCTGGATTACGGAAAGGCCGTTACCGTTCCCTTAGAGGACATTTCCGACCTGATCCATTTTGAAGACGGCAGTCCTGTAAAGGTAGGCTCCGTGGTTGGCTTCCTGAAAGACAGCTATAACGGACAGCTTCTGAAGAAGCTCCCTGCAGACACCTTCTGCACCGAATCAGGAGATACCGTTGACGGTGTACAGGGTTCCTACAGTCTCACTGCACAGGGCTTTACCTTTACGCCTACCCAATTCCTTACAGAAACGGAAAGCCTTTATGCCGTGGTGCAGGTAGAGAACTTCTACTACGGGACAGAATCCAGTGAAGAGTTCCGCTATATCGTTGCCAAAATAACCTTTATCCCTGCCACTGTAATGTACTACGAAACAGACTTCGCCCCCAATATCTTTACCATGGTACAGGTAGGAGGCGGTGAGGATTGGAAGTCCGTTGGTGACGAAACCGATGCTGCCGATCCCAATCAGGACTATGAGCGGCTCAACGGTACGGTCTACCACACGGATATTGCCCGGGAGTGCATCCCAGCAGAGGCCTTCTTCGTAGACTTCGACGGTGAGGGTTATGAACGACGTTACAGGGATAATCCCCAGTATAAGGGCCTCAATTTTGATCAGTCCTACTGGGCAACCCATGCTAACGGCAGTACCGGCGGCTTTTCTATAGACAAAACCACAGAAACCATGTCCGTTAAGGTTTCCTCCTCTCCGGACCAATACAATAATTACGGCCCGTACATTGCAACTACAGCAACGCCGGGAACCTACCCCGGCACCGGCATGGCAACTCTTGCACTTCGTCCCTCTCGGGAGCATTACATTCAGATTCGGTTCAAGGTTGATAATTGTACCTTTATAGACGGCCAAGTTCCTTGGGTCCACTTCCTCTATTGGTACACGGATCCTGCTACGGGTACGATAAAGTACGATGAAGATCTGGGAGGTATGGATTTTAAGACTCGTACCATGGGCGAATATCAAACACTAACCATTCCCATTCCTGCCAATTCCAAGTTCAGTAATGCTGACTTTATCCGTGGCATTGCCTTCCGTTTCCGCAATATCAAGGCTGCAACTACCGATGCTGCCGTTACTATTGACTACATCTATGTAGGACCCAAGGAAGGCATGGAGGACGATGTGTACGGCAACTATCTGTTCGTAGGCTTTGACGACATCCCCGAAACAGATCACCTCCGCTATGTCAGTTCTGTCTACGGCTCCCCTACTTCCGGCAAGACCTACAGAGACTTAGACAGTGCATCTTCCTGGGTATCCGTGACAGCCGGATCAAGCATTGCGGTTCAGAACGGCTATCTCACCTTTACAGACAACCGGGATGATTCCCAGTACCCGAATGATACCAGCTCGCATTATAACTACGTCCACGCCGGAGCATGGAAGAATAATCAAACAGGTGGTGACTTCGTCCATCCCATTGCCTATACCCCCACCATGAACGATTTCTGCCAGATCCGTATCAAGTTTGAGAATGGTGCCATTGTGCCCGGCAAAGTCTTTGCTTTAGCTCTGGAGTATTCCCGGGGGAATATCTGCGGAAAGGCAGTTTTGGACGACAGCTATCTTGACGGCAACTTCCATACGATCACCTTCCCCTTAGATGCACCTTACTGGAAAAAGCATTGGAATGAATCCAATGCAAAGCTTGAGTGGCTCCATCCAATCGTATATAATCTCCGGGGAAAGAACGGATCTGACACCGGTGCAAAATTCACCATAGACTATATTTTCATCGGACCGGAGCATCTCCTGGATCGGGTGGATCAGCATGTGGATCCCGTGTCACAGCCACTGGATCATCTGTTCTTTGACTTCACCGACAATGATGCCGCCAAGCTCCGATACAGTAATCCTGTCTACGGCAGCACCGGATACAACTACGCCCTCAGTAACAGCTGGAGCGTTGACACCCAGGTAGGCGATACCGTAATAGATAGTGTGAGCGGCGGAACCATTACCTTTAAGGACTACGGGCCCCAAGCCTGGAACTACATCCACAGTGCTCCATATTTCTGGCTGACCCCTCTTTCCTTTATACCGGGGAAGAATGACTACCTCCGCATCCGTATGAAGATCGACAAGGGCACCTCCGGTTCAGCCTCCGATGGAATCATGGCGGTCTCTCTGGAGAATTTTGAGGGTGAGGATTTCTTCAGCTACGGCAAGAAGGAATATTCCTTTGCAGACTATGCAGATGGGGAATATCATATCTTCACTGTTCCGCTGGATACGGAGGACTATCTGAGGGAGGACATCCTGACAGCGGTACGCCCTGTGATCAGTGGCACCCAGAACTGCACCTTCACGGTTGATTATATTTATGTAGGACCTCTCACTGAGAGTAATCCCTCGGCACCCAGTCTCTACTTCGGATTCGGCAACCGTGGCTCCGGTCACTGGAATACGGACAGTCTCCGTTATGACAGCGACACCTACGGCTTCCTGAATTATGACATCAACCGCTGGCTTTCCGAATCCGAGGCAGTGGCCTCCAACCTTACGGAGAGTGTCTACGGATGGGGTACTGCAGGCAACGAGGATAGAGGAGCTGCCGTTGCGGACGAGATCAAGGATTACGTTCCTGCCTTCCCGCCTGTGGAGACTGTGACCTATCCTGCCATTGAAGTCAGCACTCAGCCGGAGACGGGACATCTGGAGCTGACCGTAAGGGAGGGAACTACCGATCCCATCGGCATCCAGACCTACCCATCCGTGTCCTCCGCCAGGTATTATTGGCGGCACTTTATGCAGGCACTGAACTACCACCCTGCAGAGGAGAATATTGCCCAGGTCCGCTTTAAGATGGAGAACCTCACCATCGGAGAGGATTTTGCAGTCAAGCTCATGTACCTCCCTGCAGGTGCATCCGCCTACTGCACCTCTGAGCCCCTCCACCTTGCTCCTCAGATGCCCATGAACCCGGAGGAAGACTATGTGGTCATGACTGTAGCACTGGACGACAGCTTTAACAATGCTTCCGCGATCGAAAGATTGCGGCTTGTATTTGAAGGTGTATCTGCCAATGATGGAGAAGGCAGGATCATTCTTGACTATGTCTATGCAGGTGTGGGCAGGATCGCTCCCGAGCCTGTGTACGGCTACGATTCCTCCTATCTGAACGATCCTATGCTCTCCAACGGCAGCAGCTATGTGGTAGAGGGCATCGGGGTCAAGACCCAGAGCAACACAGAGAAGTATACGGAGGCTTCCTTCTCCTTCCGTGGAACCGGCTTCGATATCATTAGCCGTACAGACATGAATCAAGGAGCCATCCGTGTGGAGGTCTGGAAGAAGGGTGCCAATAAAGCCACTGATAAGGCTGAGAAGACTCTGACTGTCAACAACAAGGGTGAGTTGGACCTGTATCAGATCCCCGTTGTTTCCGTACAGGGATTGGAATACGGGGAGTATGATGTAACCCTGTGGGTCAATGCCCCCATCAAGACCCCCTATGAATTCCTGAATCATAACGGTATCTTCCATTTTGACGCAGTGCGGATCTATGATCCCATGGGGGAGGATGCCCAGGTGGCACCTGAGAGTCTCCATGCCTACCTTGTAGACAATGAGGGCTACGCCTCTGTAAAGGAGGTCCGCAATATCCTCCTGTCTGCTGAGGACTTTGCATCCCAGTTGAGCGGAAGCGGTGCCATTTTCGTGGATTCCGCAGAGGAGCCTACAGCGAATATCCCTGCCACAGATGCAGATGGTGACCCCATCCCCGGAAGCACCACGACCGTTCAGCCTGAGGGCATTGTAGTGAACGGTCACATCACCGCCTCTGTAACCACCTACGACAAGATCGGACCCAAGAATGAGGTCTACTTAGCTCCCGGTCAGGCAGTTGCCTTTAGGATGAAGATCTCCACCACCTATGCTCCCACCAGTGTGGACGTGGGAGTAAAGACCGTCAAAGCCAATGAGCCTGCAAGCCTGGCAGTGGGGATCGTGACCAAGGGAACTACCGCACAGGAGCTGTTACAGATCGAAGGCCGTCGGGATCTGACCATCCGCAGTGCCACCGCACAGTATTACTCACTGCCTGTTACCTCCTATGACATTGAGGGTGGCAACTACTACTGCTATATTGTCCTATACAATAAGGGCACTTCCGACACCGCTGCCAATGTCCTGTCTGTTACGGATATCAAGGTCGCATACGATGACCAGCCGGAGCTTGGCTTGCCTCAGGATGCCGTCACCGATAAGGAGGCTCAAAAGAGAGAGGTAACAGCAGAGGAGCCCTACTATGATTTCGTAGTAGACGGGCATACCCTTGAGGCTGCCGCCTTGGTTATGAGAGCCGTGTTGGAAACACCTGTTTTGGCAGAGGGTGGGAGGCTGATGCATTCCTTGAATTTGGCAAGTGATATTTCCATCAACTATGCGGTTCCTGTGACAGCACTGGCAGAGTATGATTCCTTCTATCTGGAATGCCTGATCCCGGGACAGAGTGAGGCTCTGCGGATCGAGGCCGTAGAGAAGGGAAGCTATTATTACTTCACCTTAGAGGGTCTCACTGCTGTGCAAATGGGAGATGTGATCACCGCTACCCTCTACATGAAGAAGGACGGCAGGAACTATTATTGGGAGGCAGACCATTACTCCATTGCTCAATACGCCTACGCACAGTTGAATAAGGAGGGGGCTGACCTTAAGCTGAAGGCCCTCTGTGCAGAGCTTCTCCGCTACGGTGCCAAGGCACAGCTCTTCAAGAGCTACCGTACGGATGCCCTTGCCGACGGGGCTATGACGGAGGACCATAAGGCCCTCCTTGCAGACCTGAACACAGTTACCTTCGGTAATACCAATGTAATAGGGGAGGAATTGGAGGAGCCCACTGTAACCTGGACAGGAAAGACCCTGAATTTAGGCTCCAAGGTGGCTCTGAAATTTATTATCAATCTTTCCGAGTACAAGGGCAGCTTAGACGATCTGAAGCTCCGAGTATGCTATACCGATTTGGACGGAAAGTCTGTTACTGCTACGGTTCGTGAGCCTGAGGTCTACAATGCAGGCAATGGGCAGTATGCCTTCACCTTTGACGGCCTCTTAGCCGCCGAGTTGAGAAGTGTAGTATCTGTACAGGTCCACGCAGGGGAGGTCCCTGTATCCTGCACCCTGCAATACAGTGCCGATACCTACGGCAACAATAAAAC
>JAZNYV010000063.1:0-2796 GCA_045594585.1 Faecousia sp.
CCCTTGTTACAATTAACGGAACAGGAGGATGGAGAACCAGGTGACTACCTGGGGGCCGTAGAGGTATTCGATGCCGTATTTGTCTGCCAGGGCGGTGGCTACGATGCCGTGGCTCTCTAAGCAGGGGAGCATCTTCTCCGGGTGGCAGCAGGGGGCATCCGGGTAGGTACACTTGGTGCAATAGGCACAGGATTCCGTAGACAGGCCGTAGACCTCCTTGCCCTGTGCCTCTAAGAGGCGGATGACGGCGTGGGTGGTGGCCTCGTGGGCAGGACGGGTGGCAAGGCATTCCTCGATATGGGAGATACTGCTGACCTCTGCCAGGGAAACGATCAGCAGACCCCGGGGGTAGGCGAGGCAGCGGGCCTTGCATTCTGCCACGGTCCCCACTGCGGGGGGGCAGGCCCAGGACTTGCCGTAACGGGGGCATTCCTGCTGACAGATCATGCGGATCCGTTCCGCAAATTCCAGCTCCTCCGTTTGGAAGAACTCGTATTGTGCAATGGGCAGCTCTAAGAGCTGCTGCTCCAGCAATTCCTGATTCATCGCCGTACCTCCTTGGAATAGAGCAGGTCGTGAGACACGGGCGCGTAAAACAGCCGCCGCACCTCTCCCGGCTCCTTGGTCTGCGCCAGGATCCACATGAGCTTGGCGACTACGGCCTCGGTGGTCATATCGTAGGCCTCTAAGACCTGGAGCGTGTTCTTTAGGTGGAAGCCTACGTCGTAAACAGACAGATTACTGCCCTCGTTCTGGACCTGGGTGGTCATGACGATGGTCTTGCCCTTGGCAACAGCCTCCTTGATCACATCGAAGAAGCCGCTGCCCTCGTAGGAGGGCAGTCCTCCCACACCGTAGCTCTCGATAATGACGGCATCATTGTGCTCCAGGAGATAGGACAGCATACCGTGATCCGCACCGGGGATCATCTTCATGAGACCGACCTTGGGGTTGAGACTGCGGTAGAACTTAGGGGCAGGGAGGCAGAGGGGCTTGCTGTATTCCAGGAGGAAGCCCTCCTGGACCACTGCCAGCAGGGGATAGTTGATGCTGGCAAAGGCGGAGAAGCTGGTGGTATGGGTCTTGCGTGCCCGTGTGCCCAGAATGACCCGGCCGTTAAACACGATCATAACACCGCAGAGGTCAGAGACCGCACAGCGGAAGGCATCTGCCAAATTGGCTCTGGAGTCTGTGTTCTCGAAGAGCATGGGCTTCTGTGCCCCGGTGATCACAATGGGCTTGGGGGAGTATTGTATCAAATAGGACAGGGCGGCGGCAGTATATGCCATGGTGTCCGTGCCGTGTGCAATGACGAAGCCGTCAAAATCGTCGTATTGCTCCTCAATGGCAGCGGCGATCTGCAGCCAGTGAGAGGGCTCCATATTGGTGGAATCAATGGAGAAAAGCTGTAAGCAGCTGACCCGGCACAGCTCGGCGATCACAGGGACCTGCTCCACCAACTGCTCCACGGTCAGTACGGGGATCAAGCCCCCGGTGCTGCGGTCGGAAGCAATGGTGCCGCCGGTCCCCAGCATTAAAACCTTCTTCATAGGAGGGATCTCCTTTCTTTTGCTTTCTCATAGTATATCATGAAATTCCTCGGGAGGCAATCCTATGTGTTGACAAAATGCGGAAAAATGGGTAGAATATAAACCATAAACCAATAAGGAGGCATGGCTGTGCTGTCTGTTGTGATCCCTGCCTATTGCGAAGAAGAAACGGTTCCCGCTGCCGCCCGTGAGATCGGACGGATCCTGCAGGAGGCCCATATTGACTACGAGCTGATCTTTGTAGACGACGGCTCCAAGGATAAGACCTGGGAGAAGATCACGGCTGCAGCCCGTGAGGATCTCCATGTAAGGGGAGCAAGGTTCTCCCGGAACTTCGGCAAGGAGGCGGCTATCTTTGCAGGACTTCAGCAGGCTAAGGGAGACTGTGTGGCCTGTATCGACTGCGACCTGCAGCACCCCCCGGAGAAGCTGGTGGAGATGTACAGGCTCTGGGAGCAGGGCTATGAGGTCATCGAGGGGGTCAAGTCCGACCGCGGCAAGGAGAGCTTTATCCACCGTGCCTTTACCAAGCTGTTCTACACCATCATCAGCCGCGCTACCAAGGTGGATATGACCAGAGCCTCGGACTTTAAGCTCCTGGACCGCAAGGCTGTTAATGTGATCCTGACCATGCGGGAGAAGCGTGCGTTTTTCCGCGCTCTGTCCTCCTGGGTAGGCTTCCGCACCACGGAGGTCTCCTATGAGGTCCGGGAGAGGACTGCAGGGGAGTCTAAGTGGTCTACCTGGTCTCTGATGAAATACGCCGTTTCCAATATTACCAGCTTTACGGCTATGCCCCTTCACTTAGTCACGGTCTTCGGCATGATCGCCCTGGCGGTCTCTGTGGTCATGGGAGTGATCACCTTAGTGCAGAAGGCCATGGGAGTAGCTCTCGGAGGCTTCACCACGGTGATCATCCTGCTGCTGTTTATGAGCAGCCTGGTCATGATCAGCTTAGGGATCATCGGCTACTATGTAGGCAATATCTACGAGGAGATCAAGGACCGTCCCCGATATATCATCGCAGAATCCTGCGGCAATTAACCATCCCCGTCGGGCAGAAGGCAACACCTTCTGCCCGGCTTTTTTGCACCCCCAAATTCTGATTTATACTTATTTCTAATAAAACGGATTAACCGTTTTATTATGCCGCTGGTAAGCGGCATGGCGGCAAAGCCGCCAAGAAATAACCTGTAATACTGTTCTTGCCGCCGAAGGCTAAGCAGGATATTCATCCTGCAATAAA
>JAZNYV010000064.1:0-8224 GCA_045594585.1 Faecousia sp.
GTTTCTTTAAAAAGTAGACATTGGAAATGGCTACTTTTTATAGCCCGTAAGGGCGTAGAAACTTGTATGAGACGTCTTTTGTGTCACTTGTGGCACAAAAGCTTCAATGAAAAGTGTCTACTTTTCATTGAAAAATAGTATCAGTACACATTATATGGACAGCGGTCTCGGACGATTCTCTGTCCTGCTTTTTAAAGAAACTTGGTATAATACTGTTTCTTGATAAAATGGTTTGAAAACCATTTTATTGCAGGATGAATATCCTGCTTAGCCTTCGGCGGCAAGAACAGTATTACAGGTTATTTCTTGGCGGCTTTGCCGCCATGCCGCTTACCAGTGGCATAATAAAACGGTTAATCCGTTTTATTAGAAATAAGTATAACACCACAAAAAAGCACTGCCATGGACGAGCAGTGCTTTTTTGGGGTGTTAGGTTGCGCGGCGTTTTTTGCTGTCAGTGAGGATGTGTTTGATACCGGGGGAGGGGTTCAGGAGCTCCGTGCGGAAGAATTCCGGGTAATAGGTAATGGGGTCCTCCGGGGATACCCATTGGAGGAACTCCTCCTGCCCGTCCTCGGTAAGACTGTGGGATATAGGGGCGAAAGTCTCCGGCACCTTCATGTAGAAGAAAAAGGATACCTCGTAGACCGACTTACCCTCCTTGCCGGGGAGGTCTGCGGTAAAAAAGTTCTCGTGAATAAAGCCCATACGGTCGATCTCCATAGAGACCCCAAGCTCCTCTAAAACCTCACGCCTGACGGCTTCCTCAGCGGTTTCGCCGAATTGGATCCTGCCGCCTACGGAGTAGAGATAATGGGGACGCTTCCTGTTCCCCACCATAAGGAATTTTCCGTCTTTGAGGATGATGGCGCCGACACGGAGATTTACAAGGCTCTCTCCACAGGGTAGGGTCAGATCCATATCAGGTCTCCTCCTGCTGATCCAAACGGTCTGTGACCTCTTTATCAAAGAAGATCACATAGACCATAAGGAAGGCACAGCCTACGGTAATAAAAATATCCGCTACGTTAAAGGTGGGGAAATCCATCCAGAAGCTGAACTTGATCATATCCACCACCTCGCCCCCACGGAGGATGCGGTCAAGGGCATTGCCCAGGGCACCCCCAACAATGGCTGCCAGGGAGAGGAGCTCTGCCTTCTTGGTGAACCACTTATTGCGGAGCATGAAGAACAGTGCCACCATAAAGATCCCCAGGACCAGGAGGAAGAACCAGGTCTGACCCTCCAGCATGGACCATGCGGCCCCTCGGTTCCTGTGGTGTGCCAGGCGGAAGAGCCATAGAACGGGCTCCTCCAAGACGGTATTCTCGGGGATGTGCTGGACGGTGAGCCATTTGACCCACTGATCCAGCCCGACGGCGGCGGCTATCACCCCGGCCATCATTGCATACATCATATTATTTCTCCTTGTTTGCGGGACGCTGCCACTGCCAGAGCGTCACAGCGGTTGTTCTTCTCGTTAGAGGCGTGACCCTTGACCCAGTTCCAGTGTACCCTATGGGTATCCAGCAGGGGCAGGAGCTGTTCCCACAGGTCTACGTTTAAGGCAGGCTTCTTGTCTGCTTTGATCCAGCCTTTGGCCTTCCAGCCGTAGACCCAGCGTTTTACAATGGCATCGCAGACGTACTTGGAGTCTGTATACAGCTCTACTTCGCAGGGCTCCCTTAGAGCACGGAGGGCGAAGATACAGGCACTGAGCTCCATACGGTTGTTGGTGGTGTGCTTCTCCCCGCCGGACAGCTCCTTCTCGACTCCTTGAAATTCTAAAATGGCACCCCAGCCGCCGGGGCCGGGATTCCCGGAGCAGGCTCCGTCGGTATAGATGGTGACCTGCTTCATTCGTCTAACTTGAGCACAGCCATAAAGGCCTCGGAGGGAACGCTGACGGTGCCGAAGGTACGCATACGCTTCTTGCCTTCCTTCTGCTTCTCCAGCAGCTTCTTCTTACGGGTGATGTCACCGCCGTAGCACTTGGCAAGAACGTCCTTGCGGAGGGCCTTGATGGTCTCACGGGCAATGATCTTGCCGCCGATGGCGGCCTGTACGGGGATCTCGAACATCTGACGGGGGATATTCTCCTTCAGCCGCTCACAGATCCGACGGGCACGGGCATAGGCATTGTCAGCAAAGAGAATGAAGGACAGTGCGTCTACCACATCGCCGTTAAGGAGAATGTCCAGCTTGACCAGCTTGGACTGGCGGTAGCCGTCCAGCTCATAGTCCAAGGAGGCATAGCCGCGGGTACGGGACTTGAGAGCATCGAAGAAGTCATAGATGATCTCGTTCAGAGGCATGAAGTACCGCAGCTCCACACGACCCTCGTCTAAGTAGGTCATGTCTCGGTATTCGCCCCGACGCTGTTGGCACAGCTCCATAATATTGCCCACATACTCGGGAGGCGTCAAAATGCTCGCCTTAACGAAGGGCTCCTCGCACATCTCGATCTCCATGGGATCGGGATAGTTCAGGGGGGTATAGACCTCCAGGATCTCTCCGTTGGTCTTGGTAATGCGGTAAACGACGTTAGGTGCCGTGGTAATGAGATCCAGATTATATTCCCGCTCCAAACGCTCCATAATGATCTCCATATGGAGCAGGCCCAAGAAGCCGCAGCGGAAGCCGAAGCCCAGGGCAATGGAGCTCTCCTGTGCATAGTCCATGGAGGCGTCGTTGAGTTTGAGCTTTTCCAGTGCGTCTCGCAGATCGCCGTATTTACTGCCGTCTGCAGGATATACGCCGGAGTAGACCATGGGCTGGACCGTCTTGTAGCCGGGGAGAGCCTCGGTGCAGGGACGGGCGATCTCTGTAACAGTGTCGCCTACACGGGTGTCGGCAACATTCTTAATGGAGGCGGTGAGATAGCCGACCTCACCGGCACCCAGAGCATCACAGGGGATCATGCCTGCAGGATGGAGGGTGCCTACTTCAACCACCTTGTACTCAGCACCGGTGGCCATCATACGGACATCCATACCGGGACGGAGGACACCGTTCTTTACCCGGAGGTAGACGATAACTCCACGGTAGGAGTCATACTGGCTGTCAAAGATCAGAGCCTGCAAGGGAGCCTCACGGTCCCCCTGAGGAGCGGGAACATTCTGCACGATGTCCTCCAGAACGGCACGGATATTGATGCCGTTCTTGGCAGAGATCTCGGGAGCGTCCAGCGCAGGGATGCCGATGACGTCCTCTACCTCATGCTTGACCTCCGTGGGACGGGCAGAGGGCAGGTCGATCTTGTTAATGACAGGCAGGACCTCCAGCCCTGCATCAATGGCAAGGTAGGTGTTAGCTAAGGTCTGTGCCTCAATGCCCTGGGAAGCATCTACTACCAGGATGGCACCCTCGCAGGCTGCCAGGGAACGGGAGACCTCGTAGTTAAAGTCTACATGGCCCGGAGTGTCGATGAGATTGAGGGTATAGGTCTCCCCGTCGTCTGCGGTGTAGTTCAGCTTGACGGCGGTGGCCTTAATGGTAATGCCTCTCTCCCGTTCCAGCTCCATGGAGTCCAGGATCTGATGCTCCATATCACGCTTGTCCACGGTCTTGCACTCCTCTAAGAGTCGGTCTGCCAGGGTGGACTTGCCGTGGTCAATATGGGCGACGATGGAGAAATTACGGATCTTATTCATGTCGGTCATAATGCATACCTCATTCGGTGAGATTATTTCATAAACTTGTCAATGGCGGTGATGAGATCCTCAATGGTCTTCTCATCTCCCTCCTCCACTGCATCTACCACACAGTGGGCAATATGGTCACGGAGGATCAGCTTGGCGGTGTTATTGAGAGCACCCCGAACTGCCGCAAGCTGGGTCAGGACCTCTGCACAGTCCACGTCATTCTGCACCATCCGCTTGACCTTCTCCAGGTGTCCGATGGCACGGGACAAACGGTTCACCACAGCCGCCCGACTCTCGGGACTGTGGGTATGTCCGTGATGACTATGCTCATGACAGTGGTCATGAGGATGCCGGTGATGATGGTGGTCTATGGCAAACGCCCCCTTTCTACCTCTATCCGTATGATTATAACACATTTTCCCTCCGATGAAAAGGGGGAAAATCATGAAAAACAAAAGCACGCCGAAGCGTGCTTTTGCAAAAAGGCTTATTCCAGATTCAGCTTGTTCCGCAGGATCCGTTCACTGATAAAGAAGTACAGGATCCCCAGGCCCAGGTTTAGGGGAAGGGTGGTATACACAGTGAAGCTTGCGGTAACAGTTTCTATGCTGTTGAGGACAGAGATCTCTATGAAAAGGGAGACCATGGAGGTTACGAAGCTGATCCCGAAATAGATCAGCACTGCCCACAGGAGCCGCTTGCCTCCGCACAGATGTCCTATGCACAGGGCAACGTAGATCTGCAGGAAGCCGGTGATCAGCGCGACAAAGTAGTTGACTAAGACCAGGATATCGTCCCGGGTTGTGGCTCCCAACAGGTCACCGAACTCAGAGGGACCGAAAAGGACGCCGCCGAACTGACCGAAGATGCTTGTAAAGATGATACCTATGCCTAAGATAGCCAGGATGATGGTCACCAACGCAAAGCTCACAGAGCTGATCAGCTTGGAGGTCAGCAGCTTCCAGGGGGAGGTAGGGAGGGTGAACATCAGATAGCCCTCTCTGCCCAGCAAGCCCTTGTAGAAGCGGACCCCTGCAAAAATATAGGGGAAGGTAATGGCCCCCACCATAGCAAGGGCGATAGGTATAATGGTAATGGTGCCGGCTATGACCTTGGCGGTACTGTCGTCGTCCATGAAGGAGAAGATCAGAGCCACCAGTCCCGTGACAGCCGCAATGCCGATCCACATAAATCCAAAGACCCTCAGACCGGACTTAAAATCGTATTTTAAGAGTTTTCTCAGCATGATCCCGGCCCTCCATAATTCATGTTTCCGTAATACATGGCACCGTAGTTTACAGGCATACGGAAGATCTCACGGAACAGCTCATCCAGGGACTTGCCCTCCTGAATGCGGATATTCTCCACACTGTCATAGCACACGATATTGCCCCGACGGAGGAAGACTGCCTCGTGGAGGATGGGCTCTACGTCCAGGATCAGGTGGGTAGACAGGAGGACGGTGCTGTTGGGGTCGCAGTTAGACATAATGGTCTGGAGGATAAACTCTCTGGCAGCGGGATCCACACCGGCAATGGGCTCGTCTAAGAGATAGAGCCGTGCCTGCCGCGCCATGGTGACGATAAGCTGCAGCTTTTCCTTGGTGCCCTTGGACATACTCTTGATCCGCATATCCATTGGAATGCTGAGTCCTGCACACATGGCCTCTGCCCGATTCCGACGGAAGTCCGGGTAGAAATCCTCGAACAGGGACAGCAGGTCATTGGCTCTCATCCAGTCGGCATAGTACATCCGATCCGGCAGATAGCTGACGACCTCTTTGGTCTCCGGGCAGACGGGAACGCCGCAGATCTTGGCCGCACCGGAGCTGGGCTGCAGGAGACCTGCCAGGATCTTGATCAGAGTGGTCTTGCCGGAGCCGTTGGGACCCAGGAGTCCGATGACCCGTCCGGGAGGAAGCTGTAGGTTGATGCTGTTCAGGGCACAGAGGGGACCGTAATTCTTGCGCAGGGACTCACAGGACACCACGGGGGTGCTGTAAGCAGGCTGTCCGTAGAAGGGCTGCTGGTACATTTGGTCCATAGACTTCAACTCCTTTACTATCCCGTCTGTGACAACGGGACATCTATGAAGATAGAATATCGTATTTTGGGATATTTGTCAAGGCTTATGGAGAAAAGTTCACATTTTTCGGTCATATTCCTCTTTCTTTGTATTTTTGCATATTTTTTCATAATTTCTCTTGACGGATGCATTTTTATATGGTATAACTGGAGTTCCGAAAGAATATTTTGTATATAGTAAGAGGTTCCTTATGAAGAAGACTCTATTCCTTACCCTTATTTTACTCCTGTGCCTCCTGTTGGGAGGCTGTGGGCAGGGGCAGGCACAGCTCTCCTTAGTCCCCATTCCCCTGACTCAAGAGGCCTATGCCTTCGGCATCGACCCCCGTCAGCCCCTGCTGCTGGATCAGGTTAACGACTTCCTTGACACCATGGAGGAGGACGGCACCCTGGATCGGATCTGTGACACCTATTTCGGCGGCGGGGAGCCGGAGCCTGTGATCTCCGCTCCGCGGGACCTTAATAAAGATCAGCTCGTAGTTGCCACCAATGCCATGTTCGCTCCCTTCGAGTACACCGTGGGCAATGCCTATTACGGCATCGACATGGAGCTTGCCGCGGCATTGGCCTCTTACCTGGGGCAGGAGCTGGTGATCGTAGACATGGACTTTGACGGGGTCTGCCTCTCTGTAGGACAGGGCAAGTGCGATATTGCCATGGCAGGCCTCACCGTCAACGACAGTCGGAAGGAGCACGTGGTATTCTGCCGGCCCTACTACGGAGCCTCTCAGCGGATCCTGGTCCCTGCAGGGGACAGCACCTTTGCAGACTGCAGCAGCACACAGGAGTTAGAGGCGCTTCTTGCCTCTATGGACAGCTCTGTTAAGGTAGGTGTCCAGTCGGGCACCACGGGACAGAGCTATGTGCTGGGAGACGAGGACTGGGGCTTCCCCGGCTATGACGTGAGCTGCAAGGCCTACCAATCCGTGGCCCTTGCGGTACAGGATATGCTGAACGGGAATTTAGATTTCGTCATTGCAGACGAGGCTCCTGCGACCCTTCTCACAGAGCGGCTGTCCTCCTCCGGCTCCCTGGGGGACAAGGTCCGCAGCTTCTACAGGGAGCTGACGGACAAGGGAGGCTACAGCCTGATCCTCTCGGGTCTGCGGAATACCCTTCTGATCGCAGTGTTGGGTCTGCTCATAGGTGTGGTCCTGGGTACGGTCATTGCCACTGCAAGGATCATCCCTCAATACAAGCTCCTGCCTCGGATCTGTAATCGGCTGTGCAGTGTTTATGTGGGATTCTTCCGAGGGACCCCTATTGTGGTACAGCTTCTGCTGGGCTATTACGTACTGCTTCCTCTCCTGGGGCTGAATTATCCTCCTCTTGGGGTGTGCATCGTCACCTTCGGTTTCAATTCCGCTGCCTACGTGTCGGAGATCATGCGCGGAGGCATCGGGGCTGTGGACAGGGGACAACTGGAGGCAGGCAGAGCCCTGGGTCTGTCCTTTGCCACCACTATGATAAGGATCGTGATCCCCCAGGCAGTCAAGAACATCCTGCCTACCCTGGGCAACGAATTCATCTCTCTTGTGAAAGAAACCAGCATCGTCAGCTTTGTCAGTGCTGTGGATATTTACAAGGCCTTTAACATCATGGCTACCAACAGCTATGAATATATCGTCCCTTACCTGGCTATGGCAGTGGTCTATATCCTCCTCATAGCCCTTATCTCCCTTTTGGTCAAATGGATGGAAAGGAGGCTGGCTCGCAGTGATAAGAGTCTCACATCTAAGTAAAAGCTACGAGGACGGTAAGCCCGTCCTTCGGGATATCTCTACCCACATTGCACAGGGGGAGAAGCGGGTCATTATCGGTCCCTCCGGCTGTGGCAAGTCCACCTTCCTCCGGTGTCTGAACTGCATGGAGGATCCTACATCAGGCTCCATTCTGTTCCGGGGACAGGATCTGGCAGACTTTGCCGTCAATATCAACCACGCCCGTCGCCATATGGGCATGGTGTTCCAGCAGTTCAATCTGTTCCACCACATGACAGTGCTGGAGAATATCACTCTTGCACCTATCTCAGTAGGCAAGGAGCTCCGCAGACAGACCCTCCGCAGGAATCTGAAGCTCCGTTTGGGGAACCTGTTCCGCAGGGAGAAGGAGGCCCTTCTCCCCTTGACTTCTAAGAAGGAGCTGAAGGCCGCTGCGGAGAAGAATGCCATAGACCTGTTAGAGAGGATCGGCCTGGAGGATAAGGCCCATGCCTACCCTGCCTCCCTGTCCGGGGGACAGAAGCAGCGGATCGCCATTATCCGCGCCCTTGCCATGGATCCTCAGGTGATCCTGTTCGATGAGCCTACCAGTGCCCTGGACCCGGAAATGGTAGGGGAGGTGAAGGACCTGATCAAGAGGCTGGCAAGCTCCGGCATGACCATGGTCATCGTTACCCACGATATGTCCTTCGCCCGTGAGGTGGCAACCCAAGTCTCCTTCATGGACCAAGGCATCATCAAGGAAACCGCCCCCCCGGAGACCCTCTTCGCTACC
>JAZNYV010000065.1:0-18188 GCA_045594585.1 Faecousia sp.
GAACCGTCGACCTCCAGCGTGACAGGCTGGCGTGCTAACCGACTGCACCACCGGGCCAAATTGTGGTGGGAACAACAGGGCTCGAACCTGTGACCCCATGCTTGTAAGGCATGTGCTCTCCCAGCTGAGCTATGCTCCCAAGGGTATCGCTGTCAAGGCTACAGCCCCTCAAGCAACACCGATATTATACACACAATGTACTCCTTTGTCAAGAGTTTTTTTCAAGTTTTTGAAACTTTTTTATCCTTCTGTCAGAGGCTCTTTAGCAGGGTCTCTACCTGCTCCGGGGTAAAGGTGTAGATGGTATCGCAGAACTGGCATTCGATAGAAATATCCTTGCCCTCGTCAATGATCTCCTGCATATCCTTCTTGCCGATGGTGATGAGGGTCTTCTCTACCCGTTCCCTGCTACAGTAGCAACGGTATTCCACAGGCTCACGGTCGAAGAGCTCCAGGTCAAATTCGCAAAGGACCGTCTTGAGGATCTCCTCGGGGCTCATGCCCTTGTCCAGCATAGGGGTCACGGCACCGGCACAGGCAATGCCGGTCTCGATCTTCATGATCACGTCATCGGGAGCACCGGGAAGGAGCTGGATCAAGTAGCCACCTGCTACCTTAACACTCTGATCCACGTCTACCAGGACCCCAAGGGCACAGGCCGTAGGAGTCTGCTCCGATTGGGCAAAGTAGGCGGTAACATCATCGGCGATCTCACCTGTGACCAGCTCTACGCTGCCGATATAGGGCTCCTTCATCTGCAGGTCGCGGATGACCGTAAGCATACCGTCAGTTCCTACGGCTGCACCTACATCCAGCTTGCCTGCATACTTCTCCAGGAGGGAAATGGCAGGATTGGTCACATAGCCACGGACATTCCCATCGGCATCAGAGGTAGCAAGGATGGTCCCCAAGGGGCCGCCACCCTTAAATTGCAGAGTAAGGGCACCGTTAGGCACCTTCTGCAGGTTGCCCATCATGGAAGTCACCGTAAGCACTCTGCCCAGGGCCGCTGTAGCTGTAGGGGTAGTCTTGTGCATCTGCCGTGCCCTCTCCACCATGGCAGTGGAATGGATGGCCATAGCCTTGACCCAGCCATCGGTGGTAATGGCACGGACAATATAATCGTTCATGGTATTCTTACTCCTTAAATGCTGCAAAATAAATGCGCTGCTCCTCTGCTCCGGGAGGCTCCTGCCGACGGTCGCCAAACAGCTCTACATGGGAAAAGCCTGCCTCCTTAAGCCACAGGATCAGCTCCTCCGGCTCATAGGCATACTCACAGTGCTGTTCAAAGCTCCGCTCCCACAGCTCCTTCTTGCGGCGGAAGAGGTCAATGCCGTAATAGCAGATCCTCTCATCCCGGTCATACTCAGCACGCCAAACGCAGTAGCTGTCCCGGTTCTCATCCAGGAACACCTGCCCATCCAAGCCACGGAGCTTGAAGGGGGTGTTGATGTCAAAGAAGAACAGTCCCCCATCCTCCAATGCATCATAAACACGGGAGAATGCCTTGCGGCAGTCTGCAGGATCTGTAACATAATTCAAGCTGTCCAGGAAGCAGCACACCGCATCTACCCTATAAGGCAAGCGTAAGCGTTGCATACTCTGGCAGATAAAATAGGGCGGCGGGACCTGTAAGGCAGCGGCCTTCTGTGCCGCAACGGTGAGCATCTCCTCAGAGATATCCGCAGCCAGGACCTGATAGCCTGCCTGTGCCAGGAGCACAGACATAGAGCCGGTGCCACAGGCTAAATCTAAGACTCGCTGAGGGTGCTTGCCGTTGTTCTCCAGGACAGTCTGAAAAAAGGACAGAACTGCCCCGTAGTCTACATCTGTGGTCAAGCCATCATAGGCAGAGGCCAAGGTCTCATAGGGGATCATTCTTCCTCCTGCATCCGATCGAAGACCATGTGGTAGGCATCGTTGCCGTTGAGAAGGCTGCGGTTGACACGGCTGACCGTAGCGGAGCTGGCCCCGGTCTCGGTGAGGATGTCATTATAAATCATGCCGGAAGCCAGCATACGGGCTACACGGTATCTCTGCTCAATAGCACGGAGCTCAGTCTGCGTACACAGATCATGGAAGAATGCATAGCACTCCTCGGGGGTCTCCAGCTTAAGGATCGCACGATACAGCTCGCAATCCGGGTTTGAACGCTTCATTCTGTTGTTCATCGAATGTACCTCCTTGTAGTCATTCCAGCAATGTATGGTATTACTGAATTAAAGTATAACACTTTTCCTTGTAAAAGTAAAGACCCATTCCGGAATTTCTGTAAATTGTTTAGAACTTTTTTACGGAGTCTGATAAAAAGGGGCTGTCTCGTGAGACAGCCCCTTAAGAGTTAGAAATTATCTGTTGCGGAAGAGGTCGAAGATCTTGTCAATATCGTCGATATCGGCATCGGACTTGCCACGGGGAGCCTCGGAGGCGGTCACGGGCTTCTGGGAAGCGGCGGCGGAGAAGAGGCCGCGGTTCTCGGGCTTCTTCTTGTCCTCGGGGAATCTGGTGGCGATCACGGTAACACGGATCTGATCCTCGAAATCGGGATAGGTAGCAGCGCCGAAGATAATGTTTGCATCGGGGTTAACAGCCTGCTCTACGATGCCTGCTGCCTTCTCGACTTCTTCCAGCTCCATGTTGGGAGAGCCGGAGATGTTGATGAGAACGCCGTTGGCACCATTGATAGAGGTCTCCAGCAGGGGGCTGGAAACAGCCAGGGTAGCAGCCTGCTCGGCCTTGTCCTTGCCGGAAGCAATGCCCACACCCATATGGGCACGGCCTGCGTTCTTCATGATAGCGGATACGTCTGCAAAGTCCTGGTTAATGATCACGTGATCGGAATAGCCCACCAGATCGGAAATAGAGGTAACAGCCTGCTTGAGAACATCGTCGGCAATGCCGAATGCGTTGGCGAAGGTGATCTTCTGATCGGTGACGTACTTAAGACGGTCGTTGGGGATCACGATGAGGGAGTCTACCTTCTCGGACAGAGCCTCAATACCGGCCTTGGCCTGCTTCATGCGGTTTGCACCCTCGAAGCGGAAGGGCTCGGTTACAACACCGACGGTGAGGATGCCTGCCTCGTGAGCCAGGTCAGCAATAATGGGAGCTGCGCCGGTGCCGGTGCCGCCGCCCATGCCTGCGGTAATGAATACCATATCCGTGCCCTCAAGGATCTTGGAGATGGCGGCTCTGCTCTCTTCGGCAGACTTCTTGCCGATCTCGGGCTTGGAGCCTGCACCCATGCCGCTGGTCAGCTTCTCACCGATCTGCAGCTTGTTAGGGCACTTGGACTTGTTAAGATCCTGACGGTCGGTGTTGACAACATAGAACTCTACACCCTCCATCTTGCTGTCGATCATGCGGTTAACGACGTTGTTACCTGCACCGCCTACACCGATGACCTTAATATTAACAACTTTTTCTGCGTAAACTTCGGACATATTGTTTTCCTCCTATGTATACTGTTGAAGTTGGATCAGGACGTATCTGACAAGCACCCCATGGACGGAAGACCGAAACGGTGCTTCTCAGACACGCCCTGTTGGTATATACATTTATACTTTTATATTCTACCCCGAATTTCCCTTTTGGTCAATAGGTATTCTGATTTTTCATAAAATTATTTACAAATTTTATGAATTTTATACCTCCCAGAGAGGAATTTTACTCTCCGCGGAGGAGAATTGCCTTGTCTCCGCTCTTCAGTGTCAGGTCTACGGTGCCTGTAACATAGGCCTCCTCCCGTTCCACCACTGCCTTGAGATACTCCAATTTATAGTCCATACGGTTGGTATCTCCCAGCTCCACCTGAAACCGATCCTCATACCACAGAGAAAGATTAAAGCCGGAGGGGATGGCTACCGATGCAATGTGACGGCCCAAATCAGCCTCCTCGATCTCTGTCAAAAGGGTCTTGAGTGCGGAGAGCTGCCCCTTTGCCTTGGTCTCGTCTCCGGGAACGGCAGAAACCAGGATCTCCTCTCCTACTGTGGGAGACTGGATCGTCAACTCCTTGACCATGGTAAATTCCGATGCTTGACGGGAAGTGATCTGTTCTATCACCTTGCCCTGGGCTGTAATGAGATACCATTCTCCTCGGGTATCCTGTACGGCATACTTGGGCTTTCCCTCGGTCACACGGATGATCAGGGTGTCGGGAAGCTGCCTGGTGACCTTAACAGAGTCCACGTATTTGAGCGGTGCCATAATACTGCCGGAGATCTTGCTCCGAGACAGGGTCAGCAGATTGTCCCCGGAGGCTACACCGCAGACCCGGAGGATCTCCTGCTGGGAATAATAGGTATTCCCCTCTACCTGAATGGTCTCCACACGGAAGAAGATCACCATGCTCAGGATCACCGCAAGAACGATCCCTGCCATGATCACAAGCCGCTTAAACAGACCCTTGCTGATCCGTTTGACCGTGCGTCGTTTTGCCTGCCGCTTCTGCTTCTGTCTAAGACGGAAAAGCCGTGCATTCTCCTCACGAATGGCCTTGCGCTGTTGGGCTGCCTTGATAGACCGCTCCGAGGGCACCCGTTTCTCTGCTCTCACAGGAGGCTTCTTCTCTGCACCGGCAGGTGGGGGTGCGGACCGCCTGCTCCCGGAGGAGGCAGAGGCTCTCCTACCGTCAGAAGGAGGTCTACGACCTGTCCCGGAGGCTGCAGTCCTCGTCTCAGCAGAGCGGGATCTCGGTCTCCTGCTTTCTGCCGAGGCAGACTCCGCATCCCGGGGTCGGGGACGATGCCCGGGGGTTTCTGTTGTTCTTCTATCACCGGAGGGTCTGCGTCCCTGTTGGGGACGGGAGGATGCTCCGGCGGGTCTTTGTCTCTTCTGTTCCATATACCCTTACTCCATCCAAATTTTACCACCGAGGCTCCGAAGGCTCTCTGTAAAAGCCTCATAGCCCCGTTCCATATGTTCTGTTCTGTCAATACGGCTGCAGCCCTCTGCACTGAGGGCTGCGATCACCAATGCCGCTCCCCCGCGGAGGTCCGTTGCTTCTACCCGTGCTCCATGGAGCCTCTCTACCCCGTCCACAATGGCATAGCGACGGGATGCACGGATCCGAGCACCCATGGCCCGCAAGCCTGCCACATGGAGGAAGCGGTCTGTAAAAATACTCTCCTCTATGATGCTGATCCCCCGTGCACAGGCAAGGACCGCCATAATAGGAGCCTGGGCATCTGTAGGAAAGCCGTCGTAGGGTGCTGTTTTAATGGGACTCACTGCACGGATGCCGTAGGATCGCAGGCGGATCCGACCCTTCCCCATACACAGGTCACAGCCTGCTTTGCGAAGGACCTCTGTCACCGCAGTCAAATGGGAAGGCTCCACTCCGCAGAGGGTCACATCCCCTCTCGTTGCCGCGGCCGCCGCCAAATAAGTCGCAGCCTCCATACGGTCTGCCATGATCCTGTATTCCGTCCCTCGGAGCCTGCAGCCTCCACGGATGACCAGGACTGATCCCCGATCCGTGATCTCTGCTCCGCAGCTGCGGAGGAAGGCTATCAGATCCCCGATCTCAGGCTCCCGCGCCACATTGCACACAGTGGTGGTCCCACTGCAGCCCAGGGCTCCCAGGATCAGATTCTCCGTAGCCCCCACACTGGGGAAGGGCAAGGCCACGATTCCGCCCTTAGGGTTCTCCCCATGGCAGCAAATATACCTGTCATCGCTGTGGCAGCAGTACCCTAAATGCTCCAGCCCTCGCAAATGCAGGTCAATGGGTCGTTCTCCCAGGGCACAGCCCCCGGGGTAGGCAAGACATCCCTGTCGAAACCTCGCCAAAAGAGCTCCCAGGAAGATCACTGCCGCCCGCATTCTCCCCGTCAGTTCGGGAGGAATAGGACGGGGTACCGCCTCATATGTACAGATCCGCAGGGACCCTCCCTGCTGTTCCGTTCTGCAGCCCAGGTATTCCAGGATCTCCAGGGCTGTATCCACATCAGTAATACGGGGGCAGTTGTGGAGAACGCAGGTCTCCCCCGTCAACAGAGCGGCCGCCAAGATCGGCAGCACGCTGTTCTTGGCACCGTGGACGGTCAGCTCCCCTGTGAGAGGTGTTCCGCCCTCGATGTGATAGGCTCCCATAGGCAAACCTCCAATTTTGGAAATTTGCCCATTCTATGCCAAAATCTGCTTATAGGTTCCCCAACTCCAGGACAATATCCAGGATCCGCTCTGCAGAGTCAATGACGGCCATTTCCCGCAGAGCCTTGCTCATGGCCTCCCGACGGGGACGGTCTTCCAAAAGCTCCTTGGCAGCTCGGTAGAGGACCTCACCGTCACAATCCGATTCCCGTATCACCACAGCCGCACCCCGTTGCTCTAAGATACGAGCATTCTTCTCCTGGTGGTTGTTGGTCACATTGGGAGAAGGGACGATAATGCAGGGAGTCCCCGCTGCGGCGATCTCGTTAAGGGTGGAAGCACCGGCACGGCTGATAAACAGGTCTGCCGCCGCCATAAGGGTGGGCATATTATAAATATACTCCTGCATGGTCACAAGGTCCTGAGACTCCAGGTCAACTCCCTGCTCCTTGACGAAGTCCGGCATCCAACGCCAGCCGAAGGAGCCGGTGGCGTGGATGTGGCGGTACTTTCCTTCTTCGCATTCCAGCTTCATGAAGCCGGCGATCTTCTTGTTCATTTCACGGGCACCTAAGCTGCCCCAGGCAGAGACGATAAGGGGTTTGTCATCCAAGCCCAGTGCTTTCCTTGCCTCTGCCTTCTTGGTATAGACGAATTCCTCCCGAACAGGCATTCCTACGGGAATGACACGGTCTGCGTGCTTATACTCCTTGCGGCTCTCCTCAAAGCTCACCAGGATCCTGTCTACCTTGTCACAGACCATACGGGTGGCAAGGCCCGGGACCGCATTGGCCTCGTGGAGGGCTGTAGGGATCCCTCTCTTGGTGCCCATCTTAAGCATAGGGAAGCTGGCGTAGCCCCCGGTGCCTACGATGACATCGGGCCCAAATTCACGGATGATCCGATCCGCCTTCTTAAGGGCCTTGCGAATGGTCCTTACGGTCTGAATATTGTGCCAAATGGCAGAGGGGGTAAGGCTCCGCAGATAATTGGATATGGTCACAGTTTCCAGGTGGAAGCCCTCGCGGGGGACCAGCTTGGTCTCCATGCCGTCATCGGCACCTACAAAGAGGATCTCGCAGTTGGGTCTGCGTTCCTTTAAGCGTTTGGCAACGGCAATGGCAGGGTTAATATGCCCCCCTGTACCGCCGCAGGTAAAAATCACCTTCATAACATTCTCCTTTATTCCTGAGAGATGTTGCGGGATATATTCAGCAGGATGCCACACTCTGCAAGCTGCATCATAAGGGCCGTTCCTCCCGAGGAGAAGAAGGGCATGGAGATCCCCGTAGAGGGAAGGAGGTTGGTTACGACCCCCACATTCAGCAGGACCTGTAGGGCAAGAAGTGTGGTCAGCCCCGTTGCAAGGAGCATAGAGAACCGATCCCGACTGTGGATGGCGATCCAATAGCCCCGTAGGATCAGCAGGGCAAAGAGGATCAATATCCCCATAGCCCCGATAAAGCCCAGCTCCTCGCACACAATGGCGAAAATATAGTCGTTATGCTCCTCCGGCAGGTACAGGTACTTCTGCCTGCCCATACCGAAGCCCAAGCCGAACAGCCCCCCGGAGCCGATGGCATAGAGGGATTGGACGATCTGATAGCCCTCGTCGGAGGGGTAGGCCTCCGGGTCCAGCCATGCCATGATACGGTCCCCGGTGTATCCTCCCGTTAGGATCAGGAGGAGAAGCACTGCTCCCCCGGACACCGCAATGGTCATGAGGTACTTGGGATTCACGCCCCCTACCAGCATAAGGAGGAAGCACAGAGAGGCTACAATAATGGTAGCAGAAAAATGAGGCTCCAGGATCAGCAGAACCGCAATAATGACCATGGCCCCGGAGCAGGCGAAGAATACCCTGGTACTGCGGCTGTCCCTCCTATGCTCCGTCAAGATCTTGGCAAGGGAGATGATAAGAGACAGCTTGGCGATCTCCGAGGGCTGGAAGCTGATAAAGCCGATCTTGATCCACCGTGTAGCCCCCCCTCCCGTTAAGCCGAATAGGAGAACACCAACAAGGAGGAGCACACAGCTAAAATACAACAGCTTGGAGAGGTTATAATACAGGGTATGGGGGATCAGACTCACGAAATACATGGCTACGATCCCCAACACAGCAAAGAGTAGCTGTGATAAGAAATAGCTTGCGGAATTCCCCGTGACGTAGTGGGCACGGGGGAAGCTGGCGGAGAAGAGCATAATCAGTCCCACCGCCGTCAGCAATACCGTCAGAAGCAAATAAGGAAGATCCATTACGCCGCGATCCGTGCGGACCGCAGATTTTTGGGGCATAAGAAACCTCCCTTCCCCAAAAGGCTCAGAACCAGATACGGACGCCGAAATAGGCTGCGACGCACGCGATCACGGTTACGGTAACGAAAACCACCCATATTTTCTTTTCGTGCCAGCCGCACTTCTCAAAGTGGTGATGAATGGGAGCCATCTTAAAGACACGCTTGCCATGAGACAGCTTGAAATACCCTACCTGGATAATATCGGACAGGGCCTCGATAATGTAAATAATACCAACCAGCAGAAGGACCGGGGGCATATCCAGTGCATAGGCAAGACCTACTACAGCACCGCCCATGAACAGGGAGCCTGTGTCTCCCATAAAGACCTTTGCAGGATAGAAGTTGTAGATCAGATAGCCGCCCAGACCGCCCAGGAGGGCAGCAGGGAAGGTGGCAATGCCGTATTCCTTGAGCCCCATAGCAGCTATAACGAAGAACAGCATAACAGGCATCGTCACACCGGCAGACAGGCCGTCCAAGCCATCGGTCAGATTCACTGCATTGACACAGCCCAGGATAATGAATACAGCAACGGCATGGTACAGGAGAGTGGGAACGGTCCATACAGGCTCCTGTACAAAGGGAATACGGAGCTCATAGGACAGATTCCCCGTATAGTGCATGGCTGCAAGGAAAATAACGGAGGCTACAAGCTGGAGGGCAATCTTCTGCTTGCCTGTAAGGCCTAAGTTTCTCTTCTTCTTGACCTTAATATAGTCATCCAGGAAGCCGATCACACCGAACATCAGTGCCAGCCCCAGGACCATCAGCTGTCTCCACTCTCCTAAGATCCCACCGGTAATACCGCAGATCAGGGATGCAACAATGAACATAATACCGCCCATGGTAGGGGTACCTGCCTTATTGTTGTGCCAGGTGGGACCTACCTCACGGATGGACTGCCCTGCCTTCAGTGCTCGCAGAGCAGGGATCAGGAATCTACCCAATACGGCAGACACAATAAAGCCTGCTGCAAGGGATACAAGGATCATCGTAATTTCAGACATATCTCTATCCTCCGTCTTACTTGTTTGTGAACAGCAATTGCAGGACTCTTTCCATATGCATACCGCGGCTCCCCTTGACCAGGAGGCTGTCACCGGGCTGCAGTGCCTGCGTTAAAGAGGAAACCAGCTCCTCGTGGGTCGTAAAGTGCTCTGCATAGGTCATAGATGCCGCACCTCGGACCATCTCGTCCCCCAGGGGACCATAGGCAAAGAGGAGGTCCGCTGTTTTAGCCGCTTCTCTGCCTACCTCGTAATGGGCGGTGGGGCCGTAGTCTCCCAGCTCCAGCATCCCCCCCAGAACAGCGATCCGCCGTCCCGTCCTCTTGGCAAGGACGGACAGAGCCGCACGGGTGGACTCGGGACCTGCGTTGTAGCAATCCTCAATGATATACAGACCGTCACGGCTGTAGGTATTCTGCCGCATATCCGTGTTGGTAAAGGCCGCAAGGCCACGGCAGATGGCCTCAGGCTCCATGCCGCACAGGAGTCCTACGGCAGAGGCTCCCAGGGCATTACACACATTGTGCTCCCCTACAACGGGAAGCTCTACGTGGAAGCGGTGTCCAAAGGCAAGGACATCAAAGGAACAGCCCTCTTCACCCATGGTAAGGTCCAGTGCTCTGACCTGATTGCGGTCTCCCAGGCCGTAGGTAATGGCACCGTATTTGTCTGCCTCACGGCACAGCAGGTCGTTGTCTCCGCTGAAGAGGATCCTGCCACCGGGGCGGAGTCCCTCTAAGATCTCTAACTTGGCACCCAGGATCCCCTCACGGGAGCCTAAATACTCAATATGCATGGTCCCCACGTTGGTGATCATGGCAATATCCGGCTGTGCCAAGCTCGTTAGGAGAGAGATCTCCCCTGCATGGTTCATGCCCATTTCGATCACCGCTTTCTCGCAATCCTCCTCTAAGGATAGGAGGGTCACAGGGAGGCCGATATGGTTATTATAATTCTTAGGTGTCTTTTGGGTGCGGAAGCTCTGCTCCAACACTGCCGCCACCATTTCCTTGGTGGTGGTCTTGCCTACACTGCCGGTGATACCCACTACCTGACAGCCTAAGCTCTCCCGATAGCCACGGGCAAGCTGCTGCATAGCAACAAGGGTATCCTCCGCATAGATAGCAGGGATCCCGGGGTCCTGAGGCTGAGAGGCCAGAACTGCAGCAGCTCCCCTCTCCATAGCCATGGGAATATAGGTATGCCCGTTCCGCTCCCCCGTTAGGGCAACGAACAGCTCCCCCTCTCCAACAGCACGGCTGTCAAACTGTATCCCCCGGAAGGTAATGCTTTCATACTCCGGTGCAAGAGTGCCGCCGCACCAAGCAGCAGCCTCCTTTAGTGTGATTCGCCCCATAATACTGCGGCAACCTCCTCCCGTTCATCCAGGTGGGTCTTCTCCTTCCCAAGGATTTGATAGGTTTCGTGACCCTTCCCTGCAAGGATTATCATATCATCTTTTTGCCCCAAACGCAAGGCTAAAGCAATGGCTTTCCGACGATTTTCCTCTACAATATACCGATCCTCCCCGTTCTCCATTCCTGCCAGGATCTGTCGGATAATAGACATGGGCTCCGCGGTACGGGGATTGTCGGAGGTAACGATGGAGAGATCTGCGTATTGCAGAGCGATCTTGCCCATCATGGGACGCTTCTTGTTATCACGGTCTCCCCCGCAGCCGAAGACCAGGATCACTCTGCCCTTGCAGAAGTCCTTGACGGAGCGGAGGACGTTCTCTAAGCCGTCGGGGGTATGGGCGTAGTCAATAAGGACCGTATAGTCCTTGCCCGGTGTGGGGACTACCTCGATCCGTCCCTTGACGCCCTTTGCCTGAGAGAGGGCGGCAATGGCTGTTTGGAAGTCCATCCCCAGCTTACGGGCAATGGCAAGAGCCATAAGACCGTTGCTGACGGTGAACCGTCCGGGGATGCCGATGCGGAGTCTGCCATGGTTCTCCCCCTCGCAGACGTCCATCTCTACGTGGTCCGATTCCAGGACCACGTTCTCTGCCCGAATGTCTCCACGGTCTCCGAAGGTGGAGCAGATACACTTGGCCTCTTCCATCATGGCAGGGGTAGCGGGGTCGTTCAGATTGAATACGCCGTACTCACACTGGGAGAAGAGGAGGGACTTTGCCTTGCGGTAGTTCTCCATGGTCTTATGGAAGTCCAAATGATCCTCGGTCAGATTGGTAAAGGCACCTACGGTAAAGGGAATAGTGGCGGTGCGATCCAGGTACAGAGCGTGGGAGGACACCTCCATGACCACGTGGGTACAGCCCTTGTCACGCATTTGGGCAAGGATCCCCTGGAGTTCGAAGCTCTCCGGGGTGGTCCGCTCCGTAGGCAGCTCCTCCTGTCCGATAAGGTTGCAGATGGTGCCGATAAGCCCTACCTTTGCCCCCCCGGACTCCAGCATGGACTTAAGGAGATAGGTGACGGAGGTCTTGCCGTTGGTTCCTGTAATGCCGATCATCTTCATGGTCCGGGCCGGGTGTCCGTACCAGTTGGCACCCAACTGTGCCAGGGCCTTACGGGTATTGGCCACACGGATCCGGGGAATATTGTCGGGCAGCTCCTTCTCGCAGAGGATCACAGAGGCGCCTCTTTCTATCGCATTGGGGATATACTTATGGCCGTCGGTCTCGTAGCCTACAATGGCAACGAACAGATCCCCGGGCTGTACCTGCAGGGAGGAATATCTCACATTGGGGATCTCCGTATCCCACGGTACGTTAGTGTCTAAAATTTCGATTCCTTGAAATAAGTCTTGTAGCTTCATGATCATCTCTCCATCGGACCATCAGTCCATGTCTTTTGTATCTGTAAAGGTTACGGTAATGGTGGTGCCCCTGTCCACCTTGGTTCCCGGGGCAATGCTCTGATTGGCTGCAAGGACGTGCCAAGCCGTGAGATCCGTCCCCCTGGGCTGTAAATAGAGTCCAAGGTCGCTGAGTCTCTTGGTGGTCTCCTCTACGGTAAGGCCGTAGAGAGAGGGGACCTCTACCTGCTCTGCTGTCATGGAGTCATCTGTATACAGGAGCACTGTGGAATAGCAGGGAACAGGCTTCCCCTTAGCCGGGATCTGGCTGAGGATCTTGGAGCCTGTGCCTATGATGCGGCATTCCAGGTTGTTCTCCTGTAGTTTCTGCTGTGCTTGGTAAACCGTAAGGTCCGTCACATCGGGCATAGGGATATTGACGCGGTACAGCTCCTGCTTGGCATATTCCGCCTCTACTCCCAGGTAGGGCAGGATATCCTCCAGCACCGCTCCCACTGTGGGAGCTGCCATAACGCCGCCGGAAATATACTGTCCCGTGGCGGGGTTTGGGGTATCTAAGGCAATGAGGACCACGTACCGCGGATCCTCCATGGGGGCAATTCCGACGAAGGATACGATCTTATCCTTGGTCATCTGCCCATCTTCGTTCCGCTGATCCGTCTTTTCTGAGGTGCCGGTCTTGCCGCCGATGCGGTAGCCTGCTACGGTAGCATTCTTGGCAGTTCCCTCAGACACTACGGATTCCAGGAGCTCACACATGGTCGCGGAGGTCTGCTCCGAGATCACCTGCCGCAGGACAGTCCGCTCCCGGCTTTCTATAATGTTCCCATCCTCGTCCAGGACCTGGGCAACTACGTAGGGCTCTAACAGGTAGCCCCCATTTACCACTGCCGAAATGGCACGGACCATTTGGATAGGAGTGGGCTTGACGGTCTGGCCGAAGGAGGTAGAGATCAGATAGCTGGTTCCGTAGGTCTTGTTATCTGCCAAATGCTCCTTGGAATGGAAGATCCCCCGTGCCTCTCCCGGCAGATCCAGACCCGTCGTCTCCATGAGGCCGAAGGCCTTGTAATATTCGTACAGGGTCTCGCCCCCGGTCCGCAGACCCATATGGGCAAAGGCAAGGTTGCAGGAGTTCTGCAGGGCCTGTGCCGTAGTCTGTCCCCCGTGGCCCCCGTGCTTCCAGCAGTTGAGGATCTGGGAGCGGCCCTCGAACTTCTCGGAGCCGCCGCAGGAGAAATGGTCCTGCAGAGTCACTGCCCCGGAATCCAGTGCCGCGGCCAAGGTCAGAGTCTTAAAGGTGGACCCCGGCTCATAGCCGTCGCAGACACAGCGGTTACGCCACTGCTTCAGCCTGGCGGCAGCCATGGAGCTGTTATATTCCTCTAAGAGGGCCGTCCTCTCATTGCTCTCCTTGGGGTATGTCATAGCCCTCTCGTAGAGCTGCTCCAGAGAAGCTTGGGTCTTGGTGTCGTAGATCTCTAAGTATTGGTTGGGGTCATAGCCCCCTAAGGTAGACATAGCAAGGATCGCGCCGGTATCCGCGTCCATGACCATGCCGAAGGCACCGTTGAGCACATCGTAGCGGTCAATGGCGTCCATCATCTGCTTCTCCAAGGCTCTCTGCACTGTGAGATCAATGGTCAGGACCAGATTTTCTCCGCTCTGTGCCTCGTAATAGGTCTCGTAGGAATAGAGCATCTCTGTCTCGTTATTGCCCTTGGTGGTTATCACGGCACCGGCCGTGCCCTGTAATCTCTTGTTATAATAGGCCTCCAGTCCCTCTGTGCCCACGTTCTCCGTATTAACGAAGCCCAGGAGCTGGGAGGCAGTGGCACCGTAGGGATAATACCGCAGAGAATCCGGCTCCAGGTGTACCCCTTTAATATCGTATTCTGCCAGGAAGCTCCGCACTGCATCGCACAGAGGTGCGGTCTGCTTCCGTTTGAGGATCTTGTACCGCATGGAGATGTCCTGTGCCTTCTTCAGGATCTCCTCCGGGTCCATATCCAGGAGCTTCCCCAGCTCTTGGGACAGGAAGGTGAGGTCCACCTTGTTCTGCTTCAGCTCCAGGGGATCCAGGAAAATATTCTCCACACTGAGGGAGCCTGCAAGGGGATCCATGTTACGGTCATAGATATTCCCCCGTTTGGCCGTTACGGAGGTGGAACGGGTCTGGTTAGAGATCGCTCTCTGCTCGTAATAGTCGTGGTCCAGGAGCATGACCTTTACCAATCTGGCTCCTATGATCAGAAATGCAAGAATCCCCAATGACACCATGAGCCAAAGGATCCCTCTCCGAATGTAGGTGTCGGAAACCTGAGAAGCCTTCCTCCGAGGTGCTTTCTTAGGTTTCGGAACATCCTTGTGCTTCACACATTCGCCTCCCGGGAACTGTCTGATCTCTGCTTATTTGAAGAATAGATTTGGGACAAAAACATGGACGGCACTGTGTCCGCCCATGTTCTGTTTGTGTATATATACGGGACTTTATGAAAAATATGCCTCCATATCACGGACCATTGCCGCAATTGCATCTAAGAGGCCCATTTCTACCTCTTCCTTCACAGCCTGTACAGGCTCCGGCAGCTCTATATGGACGTATTGGACCTGGTCTGCGTAGGGGATATGCATCCCCAGCTCCTCTGCACGCTGTGCTACGGCATCCATATCTACATTGCTCTCGAACTCTGCAATAAGATGCTCCTGTCGGGTCCTAAGCTGTCGGAGCTGTCTGTTCAGCTCTGCCTGCTCACTGCGGACCTCAAAAAGCCGCATCATGCTGAACAGAAGTCCAAAGAGAAGCAGGAGCACTACCCCGGCAGACAGGACCGTAAGGGGAGATATGCCCCTCTCCCGGGCCTCGATGAGTGGCTGTTCCTTCTTAGGCTCCTCCGGCAGATGACTCGGCACCTCTATGGGAATCGGTTCATAGGCCTCTGTGCCGTGGGTATAAAATTCCTTCATGCCGGGTCACCTCCTTTTATAGGATCATAATTTCTCACACACTCGGAGCTTGGCACTCCGGGCACGGGGATTGTCTGCAAGCTCTGCTTCCCCGGACACAATGGGCTTCCGTGAGATCAGCTTGACCAGGGGCTTCTTGCCACAGATACAGACGGGAAATTCCGGGGGGCAGGTACAGCCCTTGGAAGCGTCCTGCATGGCATTCTTAACGATCCGATCCTCCAGGGAATGGAAGGTGATCACTGCCAATCTGCCCCCCTTGTTCAGACGGGCAATGGCGGCACTCATCATGCGGTCCACAGAGCCCAGCTCATCATTGACCGCAATGCGGATGGCCTGGAAGCTCCGCTTGGCAGGATGCTGTTTCTCTCTGAGAGCCTGGGCAGGCATGGCAGAGCGGATAATATCTACAAGTTCAAAGGTTGTCTCAATCACCTTCTGCTCCCGTTTGCGAACAATGGCGGCAGCGATCTGAGGGGCGTACCGCTCCTCGCCGAAGGTAAAGAGAATCCGTTTCAGCTCCTCCCGGGAGTAGGTATTGACCACATCTGCGGCGGTGAGGGGATCCTCCCGATTCATCCGCATATCCAAGGGGGCATCTGCCATATAGGAGAAGCCACGGGAGCCGTCGTCCAATTGGGGAGAAGAAACCCCCAGATCGAAGAGCATACCGTCTACACCCTCGATCCCCAGCTCGTCCAGGATCTCATGGACACGGCAGAAGTTGGAATGGACCGTAGTGACACGGTCAGCATAGTCTGCAAGCCGTCGGGATGCCGCCTCCAGTGCAACTGTATCACGGTCTACCCCAATGAGCCTGCCGCCTTCATTCAGACGGCGGACGATCTCGTAGGAATGCCCCGCACCTCCAAGGGTGCCGTCTAAGTAAATGCCATTGGGTTTGATATCCAGAGCCTCAATGCATTCATCCAGCAGAACAGATTTATGAGAAAATTCCATATCAGAACCCCAATTCCTTTAGTGCGGCACGGATAGCGGCAGGTGTAAGCTGCTCTGCCTCCTGTGCCTCGTATCGTGCTGCATCCCACAGCTCCCCCCGTCTGCCTAAGCCGATGAAGATCACATCCTCCTTAAGGCCTGCATAGGCACGGAGCTTCTCCGGCAGGAGGAAGCGGCCCTGCTTGTCCGGCTCACATTGACAGGCACTGCCAACGAATGTGCGGAAGCCTCCTGTCTCGGTAAGCTGATACTGATCGCAGCGGTCCAGGATCTTCTGCCATTCGTCCTTGGTATAGATGATCAAGCAAGGATCCGGGGATACGGTAATAAAGAACAGGTCACCCAGCTCATCACGGAGCTTGGAGGGGACCACCAGTCTGCCTTTGCTGTCTATGGTATGCTTATATTGTCCGAACAAGTCCCCTCACCTCCCTTTGTCTCTACGCAGTGACTTTTTGTTCCATTTTGTGGATTTTTGTGGGTTTATATTCCACTCCGCATACAGTATACACAATCTCACGGAAAAAATCAATCACTTTTTCGGATTCTCCCAAGGTTTTCAAGGATTTTTTCCGCAAAAAGCCGTAGAAATCCCAATAAATAAACATTCGTTCAATCACTCCACCCCTTCCCATTTCCCCTAAGCTCTTCAAATTCCGATTTGTCGAACAGTTTGAAAACGCACGAACTGTCAAATAACGTACCATCCCGTAGGTGCGATGCAGTGTCATCGCCCACGGCACTATCGTCCTCAGCACAAACGAAAGAACTTGCAGGCACCAAAGCCTTCTCCTCAAAGAGAAGCCTTTGGCCCCTACCATACCTTTGGTTAGCTCGGTAAATCGGGAATTATGTATAGCTAATGATTGCATCTATGCTTGACAAATAATGAGGGCTTTTGTATAATAACGTTAGAAAGTCTATTCTTGTAACACTGCATTCCGTGAAATTGTGAAGGAGGAATCTGTTATGAAAAAAATAGCTGTTTTTCTGCTGGTTTTTGTCTTCATGCTGAGTCTTACAGCTTGCACGGAGGTTAGCGAAGATCATAGCCGGGAGATTCTGGGGTATTGCGACACCTTCCTCTCTGCCGCTCTAAAGGGAGATGTAGACGGAGCCATGGCTGCTATGGCAGACCAAGTCTCAAAGGATGCTCTCAGCTCCTCCATGGGGCAATTCCGGAACTATTTAGAGGGTGTAACCGAATATCAGTTGACTCCTGACAGCTACTTCACCGGAGTCCGAAACGGCACAGCCTACATTGATGCAACCTTCAAGATGGAAACCAACGCCCGGACCTATTATGTTACCGGAACGATGGTTGAGGGCTATAACCGGCTTTACAACATCAATATCATTTCTGCCGAGGATAAGGGTCTTGTATATACCGGCACCCTGGACACGCTGGCAGATTGCAATGGTACACAGTTGGCTTTCCTGGGTGTGGCTGTGCTAACTCTGGTCTTTATGATCTACGCCCTCGTACACTGCTGCCGCAGGAAAATCAAAGGCAAGGTCCTTTGGATCCTGTTTATCATCGGCGGATTGTATATTTTCACCGTAGGACAGGGAAAGACCAACTTCCGTCTGGGTCTTTTCACTCTCGCCTACAGCCATCTGAAGCTCTATCCCAACGGCACTTCTCTCCTTCAACTGGTACTCCCCATCGGGGCCATCCTCTACTTCCCCCTCCACAGGGAACTCAGCTCCCCCGTTCTCATGGAGGAATTACCAACACCTGACCCCCTTCCCGTCCCCGAAGATCTGGCTGATTCCCAATAGTAACAGGTGCAACATCACGGGTACAGAATTTGCCGGAGCTGCTTTATGGCAAAGTTGGGAAGCAAACCCCAAATGCCACACCTGAATTTTCCTATCCGTGCATCTTCTTTCATAAAAACAAATGGGGCTGTCTCATTAAAAATGGGGCAGCCCCAGAAAAATACATCGACCGGCATAGTACAAATAGCTGTACAAATGCCGGTCGATGGCGTATAATAGTTGTGTGAAAAACAATAACACGCAGGTAGATTATACAGTATACGGGGCTGGAAATCAAGTATTCCTGCCAATAAAC
>JAZNYV010000066.1:0-9630 GCA_045594585.1 Faecousia sp.
GCCTATTTGGACTATTTCAGAATCCTGTATTAACACAGTGCATGGTATATCAACCCGGCGATATTTTTGTTATTACCTAATAATACTGTTTCTTGATAAAATGGTTTGAAAACCATTTTATTGCAGGATGAATATCCTGCACCGCCTAAGGCGGCAAGAACAGTATTACACGGCATTTCTTGGCGGCTTTGCCGCCATGCCGCTTACCAGCGGCATAATAAAACGGTTAATCCGTTTTATTAGAAATAAGTATTATCGCTCCAACGGAGCGATAAACCGGAATTTGCAGAGTAAAACGGACTGCTCTTATGATGTCGTATCATAAGAGCAGTCCGTATTTAGATCAATGTCTTCTCCAGGTTCCGGGGCGGAAGAGGAGGAGCATGGGGAACAGCTCCAGGCGTCCGCAAAGCATATCGAAGATCATAACCAGCTTGGATAAAGGAGAGAAAGAGCCGTAGCCTCCGAAGGGTCCTATCGCGGCACTGGTACCCGGTCCGATATTGTTCAGAGTTGCCATAACTGCCGTTATTGTAGTCTCTGTTCCGAAATTATCCAGGCTGATAAGGGCAACGGACACCAAGATCACCACACAATAGACAAACAGGAAGGCGGCTGTGCCTCCAACGGCATTCTTATCTATCTTCTTCTTGTCCATGGTAATGATCTCCACGGCATGGGGGTGGATCATACGGCGGATCTCTCTTGCCTGGGCTTTGTATAGGATCAGTACACGACTGACCTTCATACCACCTCCCGTAGAGCCTGCACAGGCTCCCACGATCATAAGCAGTACTAATACGGTCCGGGAAAATTCCGGCCACTGCGCAAAATCTACGGTACCATAGCCTGTTGTGGTTATAACCGACCCTACAGAAAAGAATACATGATGGATCCCTTCTCCCACTGTAGCGAAGAAGCCTCCCGTTATCATAAGCTCAACGGTAATGAGGGTAACGGCTGTCAGGATGATACCGATATAGCATTTCAACTCCGAATTTTGCCAAGCCAGTTTATACCTTCTGCAGATCAGGAAGAAGTAAATGGAGAAGTTGACACCGAACAGGATCATAAAGACTGTAGTCAAAGCCTGTTCATAGGTGGAGTAGCTTGCCAAACCGTCACAGCGGGTACTAAACCCTCCTGTTCCCGCTGTACCGAAGCTAAGACAAATGCTGTCAAATAGGGAAATATTGCCCCATCCAAATATCCGTCCTACCTGGTACAGCAGGATCATAAGAAGGGTCATGATAATATAGATCCCATAAGTAATGGCAGCAGAGGTCCGCATCTTGGGAACCATCTTACTGACGGAGGGTCCCGGAGACTCTGCCCGTAGGAGGTAAATGCTCTCTCCGGACATAGGAACCACTGCCAGCATAAAGACCAGAACACCCATACCGCCGATCCAGTGGGTAAAGCTCCGCCACAGCAGTAATCCATGGGGCATAGCCTCTACGTTAGAAAGAATGCTGGCACCTGTAGTGGTAAAACCGGATACCGTCTCAAAGACTGCATCCAAATAAGAAGGAATGGCACCGTTTAAGTAAAACGGAAGGGCACCTACCAGAGAGATCATGATCCAGGACAGAGCCACCATAACAAAGCCCTCTCTGGCGTGCATAAGCTGTCTGTCCTCCTTAGGTCTCAGGAGCATCAGCAGGCCTCCTGCAGCCCCACTGCACAAAGCGGTCATAATGAGGGCGAGAAGATCCCCCTCTCCGTAGATCAGTGCAACCACGCAGGGCAGCAGCAACAGCCCTCCTAACAGCAGGAGGACCGTACCCAGCAGGTAAAATATCATTCTGTAATTCATGACCTTGCTCCCCGTTTATCCAGGATGTCGTCCAGATCATCCAGGCCCTTTGCCGTAGTGACGACCACCACCATATCTCCCGGCTCAATGGTATCACGTCCGCCGGGGGTCAGAATACGCCCGTTCCGATTAATGGCACCGATCAGAAGATTGGGCTGCAGCTTTAGGTCCATAAGGGGCTTGCCGCAGACCTGTGAGGAAGCATTGGCTTTAAATTCCAGGGCCTCAACCTTGCCTCCGATGAGCTTGTACAGGGTCTCTACATTGGAGCCTACGGAATTCTGGAGAGCTCTTACAAACCGCACCGTAATATCCGAGGCAATATATCGGGGATAGAATACGCTGCCTACATCCATGGCAGAGATCACCTGGGAGAAGCCGAAGCGGTTGACCTTGGTGATCCGCTTGGCCTTGGAAACGGTTTTGGCAAAGAGGGAGATCAGAATATTCTCCTCATCCTCACCTGTCAGAGTGGCAACGGCATCCATATAGGCAATGCCCTCCTGGAGGAGGAGCTGTTCGCTGGTGCCGTCTCCCTGGATCACCGTTACCTTGGGCAGGTGCTGAGAGAGATACTCGCAGATCTCTGTATTCTTCTCAATGATCTTGACCCTGATCCCCAGGGCAACCAGCTGCTGTGCAAGATAATAGGCGATCATACCGCCGCCGATGAGCATGACCTCACGCACGGGATTGGTAGGAATGCCGATCTTGTGGAGAAATTTAACTGCAGTGGCAGGCTCTGCAATAAAGCTGATGCGGTCCCCCTCCTTTAGGCAGAAGGAACCGTCGGGGATATAGACCTTGTCCTCCCCGCGCTCTACGGCACAGACCAGGACCCCGATCTGGAGCTTGCCCAACTCCATAAGAGACTTGCCGTTCAGAGGACATTTGGCAGTAAGCTGAGTCTGATGGAGCTCCACCCGTCCCTTGGAGAAGGTGTCGATCTTAATGGAGGAGGGAGTACGCAGGACACGGGCAATTTCCGAAGCACAGGCGCTCTCAGGATTGAGCATCATGCGGAGATTGATATCCTCCTTCAACAAATGGACAGAGGCAATATAATCGGGATTGCGGATACGGGCAACGGTGTTCTTGGCTCCCAGCTTCGTAGCGATCATACAGGCTGTGAGATTCTGTTCATCCGTTTCCATGGTTGCGATCACAAGATCAGCTTCGGGAACACCTGCATCCTTCTGCGCGTCAATATGGAGGCCGTCTCCCTCCTGAAGCATAAGATCCTTGGCTCCCAGCAGCTCCATATGGGCCTCTCTGCGGTCCAGAACCGTGATCTCATGCCCTTCTGCAGCCAATTGATCTGCAAGAGTAATGCCTACCTTGCCTGATCCGATAATGACAATTTTCAAATCAAACTCTCCTTTTATTCGTAAAGCTCCTTGCGAACCACAGGCAGGAGTCGCTTGCCGAGGCTCGCCACAGCGAACAGCTTAAAGATATCTAAGGGTAAGAATACAATGTTCATATTTACAGCCGTAACAAAGGTCATTTCTTCCGGAACCTTTGCCTCAAAAAAGAAATAACAATAGGGAATGCTGATCACATATACGGAAAGAAGGCCTAAGGCAGAAACCAGCCAAACATTCCAGCTTGTCTTTTCTGTCAGGATTCCCGTTACGAAGGATGCCAGGATAAGCCCCAGGAGAAAGCCGAAGGTAGGCTGTGCCAAATATCCGATACCGCCGCCGTAAATAAACACAGGCAATCCCAACAGTCCCATAAACACATACAGCACCTGAGAAGCCGGTCCCCAAACAGGACCTAAGAGAATACCGGATAAGGCTGCAAACAGGGTCTGCAGAGAGGCCTCACCGATATGTAGGAAGGCTCCTGCAGCCGCAAGGGCAGTAAACAGGGCTGTCAATAACATTTTCTGTAATACAGATTTTTGCATAATTACAGGTTCCTTTCCAAAAAATCATTTACTTCTCCATAAAAATGAGATACAATTATTATACTGCAATTTTTATAAAATGCAATACCCAATGAAAGAAAGGAGGAGATCCGTATCCATCCCTTTACTCTCATCCGCCTCAAGTCCATAGACTCCACCAATGCCGCACTGAAGGCTATGACAGACCCTCCCCACGGAACGGTCCTGTGCAGTGAGACACAGACCGCCGGACGGGGACGGTTGGGCAGGACCTTCGTGAGCTCGGAGGGTGGTCTGTACCTGTCTGTACTGCTCAAACGGCAAGAGCCCTTAGACAGGCTCCTCCATGTGACCCCTATGGCGGCAGTGGCAGTTCGCAGAGCTGTCTTGGATCTGTATCCCGTAGATGTAGACATTAAATGGATCAACGATCTACAGGTCCGTGGGAAGAAGATCTGCGGTATCCTCACAGAGGTAGCCCCCCAAGGGGGTATTATTGTCGGCATAGGTATCAACTGTAATACAGCGTCCTTCCCCCCGGAGCTAAGCCGGATCGCAGGCTCTCTCCGTGAATTCTGCGGCAGAGTAGATACAGAGGCTCTCCTCCAAGCCCTCCTCCGCCGCCTGGGAGAAATGGATGCCTGTCTCTTCTCCCAAAAGGCCCAATGGATGGAGGAATACCGCCGACATTGTATCAGCCTCCACAGGGAGGTCCTCCTCCTGTCTCCTACCGGGCAGCGGGAGGCCTATGCCGAAGGCATCGGAAACAATGGGGAGCTCCTGGTCCGCTTCCCCGACGGACACCGTGAGGCCGTATCCATGGGAGAGGTCTCCCTTAAAATACCATCTAAAAGAAAGGAAGAGTAACATGAACGAAGTTATGAAATGTCTCTTAGAGAGAAGAAGCTGCCGCAGCTATCTTCCCAAGCAGGTAGAGGAGGAGGCCTTAGAGCAGATCCTCCTGGCAGGCACCTATGCCCCCAGCGGCATGGCAAGACAGCCTGTTAAGATCGTAGTCCTCCAAGATCCCGTCGCCATTGCAGAGTTGGAGGCTATGAATGCCGCTGTTATGGGCCAAGCCGGGGCTCATCCCTTCTACGGTGCCCCTACAGTCTGCGTGGTCCTCTATGACACAGAGGTCTATACAGCCCTGGAGGATGCCTCCTTGGTTATGGGCAATATGATGAACGCCGCCCACAGCTTAGGCGTTGCCTCCTGCTGGATCCACAGAGCCAAGCAGGAATTTGACAGCCCGGAGGGCAAGGCCCTCCTGCAAAAATGGGGCATCGAGGAGAAATATACCGGCTGCGGCCACTGCATCTTAGGCTACGCCGACGGCCCCTGCCGCCCCGCCAAAGAAAGAAAGCCTGATTATATCGTCCGTCCCTAAAGGAAAAAATTCCAATTTATAGTGCTGTTTAAAAACGCACAAACCGTCAAATAACGCACCTTATACTTGTAAGCAGTATTATTAGGAAAACATTTTACGAAAGAGGCAGACTATGATTAGAAGATCCCTTTCTCTACTATTGCTTGTGACAATACTTCTACAACTTGTTCCGGCAGTGATTCCTATGGCAACTGCAGAAACAGCAAGTGTAAATACATCAGTGGATATTGCTGCACCACCTGATATGAAGCTAACAGGACGGACAGACTATACCATTACCGAGGGTGTCACAGAATCCCACCTTTTCTACAATGATGACTCCTGTAACAACCAAGTCGCAGGTTTCATGACTATCATTGAGCCCGATGCCAAGGTCACCTTCAAGGCCTCCTATAAGGGCTACTATACCGTAGGCAGCACTCCTGAAAGCCGCGCAGAAACTGCCAAAGATCTACCCTGGGGGCTTCAACGCACGACTGCCCAAGCAGCAGCCTATGAGGCTGCAACGGGTGAGAAAGTCCTTTTTGCAACAAATGCAGACTTCTATAACGTTAACACCTACCAGCCCATCGGCCATTTGATCATGGAAGGAAATATACTGCAAACCTTCGGAATGAGCAGAAAGCAACCCTATTTTGCGGTGTTAAAGGATGGAAGCTTTGCGATCCGTGATTTCCACACCCCATATACAGATGTTCTTGAGGCAGTTTCCGGCTGTTGGTTGATCATGGACGGAGAAAATGTAACAGATACTTACTACCATTCAGAGGGCTACCATTCCAACAATCCCATGAATGCCATTGGTCTTACTGCTGATGGCAGAGTGATCACCTTTGTTGCAGACGGCAGGCAAGCTCCCTATTCCGTAGGAATGGATCTGCATCACTTAGCAGAGCTGTTTTTATCCATGGGGTGTGTCAATGCCATTGACCTTGACGGTGGTGGTTCTGCCACCTATGCCAGCGTTCACCAAGGAGAGTCCGAGCTGGTATTGCGAAATTCTCCCTCTGACGGCTCCGAACGAGCTATCGCCAATGCATTGTTACTGGTCTCTACTAAAGGAGAATGTGACCATAATTACAGCAAGAATTATTTGATAAAAAACGATGGTACCCACGATGTTTCCTGCACATCCTGTGGAAAAACCATCAATGTAGGACATTCCTATACCGAGGGTACCTGCCTATGCGGACATAAAGAAGCACAAGATGACTACCTGTTCTTTGACTTTGGCAATGGCTCCGCCGACAGGGAAAGATACTGCCAGGCCTCTTACGGCTATTGGAATTTTGATACCGCTGCCGGAGCCCAATGGTCACCCGTTCCTTGGAAGGGAACCTACATAACCTGGAATAAAAATGAGCCGGTACAAATCGATCCTGAGGGAGGTACCCTTATTGCTGCCAAAAGCTCTGAGAATACCAATTCCTATTTCTATGTGACTACTATTCCCGATCTACATTATAAACCGGAACGGGCAGACTATTTGCAGATACGCCTGTGCCTGTCCGGCTTTGATGACGCAAATGAAAAATCTCGTTTCTCTCTCAATTACTACAAAAACGGCAGTACCGTCCAATATACAGATGGCGCATTCTATTCCTTTGAGGAGGGAACCGTTTTTGACGGCACCTACATGACCCTCACCTTACCTATTAACGATGATTTCCGCAACAGCGAAACCATCAGCGGTATCAAATTAAATTTTTGGAATTTAGAGGGATTGGGAACCGCTACCTTCGACTATATCTACATTGGACCGAGAGAACCCCTGCCCTCACAGAAACAGCTTTACTTTGATTTTGGGAACACAGAAGCAGATCAAAAACGCTATGAAAAGAAATCCTATCTTGGGCAGAGCTTTGACGAAGCCTCTGCATGGTATGGAACCTTGCTCAGCGGAAATATACGGGAGGAACCTCAGGTCGATTACAACGAAGGCACCATATCCCTCACCAAATCCGCAGAAAACACCTATTCCTATTTTTACCTTATGACCAATAGCAATTTGGATTATATACCGGAGAATGCAGAATTTTTGCAAATGCGACTTAAAATCTCCGGCTTCGATCCCACAGGTCCAAAAACCCGTTTTGCCATGAATTATTATAAAAACGGAGAAAATACTCAATATATGGACGGTGCAACCTACTCCTTTGCAGAGGGGACAGTGTTTGACGGTACCTACAGGACTCTGACCCTGCCCATTACCGACGAGTTCCGAAACAGCGGAAGCATCCGTGACATCAAGCTGAACTTCTGGAGTTTAGGCGGTACGGGATCAGTGGTATTTGACTACATTTACATTGGACCCGAGGACACTCTGCCTACACAGGATTATTTGTATTTTGATTTTAAAGATACAGGGGCAGATCGCACTCGGTACAGTACCAAGACCTATTCCTTCCAAAACTTTGACCAAGCCTCTCTTTGGACCGGCACATGGCTCATTGGAAGGGGAAGGGACACCGTAGAGAGTAATCAAGCAGAGGGAACCATGACCCTAACAAAAAGCCCGGATAACACCCTCTCCTACACCTATCTCATGACGAGTGGCGACCTGCATTTTGAGCCGAAAAACGCACAGGTTTTACAGCTACGTCTTAAACTGTTCGGTTTCGATGCTACAAATGAAAAATCTCGTTTTGCCCTAAATTATTATAAAGATGGGGATAGTACCCAGTACATGGATGGTGCTGTTTATTCCTTTGAAAAAGGAACGGTTTTCGATAACAGTTATCTGATATGGACCTTACCGCTGTCCGAGGATTTCCGAAACAGCGAGTTCATCCGAGGCATTAAGCTGAATTTTTGGAATCTAAATGGCCTGGGAACCGTTGTGTTTGATCATGTCTATATTGGCCCCATTTCTAACATCCCGATCCCTTCCTATACGGTTGTTTTTCAGAACGAAGACGGAAGCACATTATTAACCCAGTCAGTCCACAAAGGGGAATCTGCTGCCTATACCGGTGCAGTCCCTACAAAAGCCTATGACAGCAACAGCCACTATACCTTTATTGGGTGGGACAAAACACCGGGCATTATTACCGCAGACACGGTCTATACCGCCCAATTCACTGCCACAGCCCACAGCTATACCTACGCCTCCCTCAATGCTCTGAGCCACACGGTCGCCTGTGAAGGCTGTGAGTTTTCTGAAGAAGCTTTCCACTGTTATATAGATGGTATCTGCATCTGCAGGGAACCGGAACCCATGGATCCTATTGTAGACACCGATCTAAAAATAGGACATACCCTGAATTTAGCAAGTGACATTTCCATCAACTTTGCAGTAGCCAAAACCGCTTTAGATGGCTTCGACCTGTCTACTGTCTATGCAGAAAGCATTCTAACGACCTACATAGGGAACGAAGAAACAAGCATCACCGCCACAAAACTGCTCCCCGTAGAGAACGGAAATTATTACTACTTTACCCTGTCGGGCCTTACAGCCGTACAGATGAACGACCGTATAATAACTACCATCTACGGCATCAAAGATGGTCAGCTCTATTATTCTCCTACTGACGATTACAGCATTGCAGATTATGCCTATTCCCAACTGAACAAGGCAGCTGTCTCAGAATCCTTGAAGATCCTGTGCACCGACCTTCTCCGTTACGGTGCCAAGGCACAGATCTTTAAGGCTTATCGCACGGATGCTCTTGCAGACAGCAAGATGACCGAGGAGCAGAGAGCCTTTCTCAGCGATGCAGAGGAAATCACCTTCGGCAATCACAACACCGTTCTCAACGACTTGGGAACCCCCGGGATTCAGTGGAAGGGGAAGGTGCTGGATCTTGCCTCCAAGGTCACGGTGAAGTTCATCTTCTCTATGGGAACCTACACGGGAGACCTTGGAAACCTGACTCTCCGAGTCAGCTACGAGGATATCTACGGCAACGCCAAAACCCTTAGTCTGACTAACGGTGAGGTATACAATGCCGACTACGGCTACTATGCCTTTGCCTTAGATACTCTCTTAGCCGCAGAGCTACGCTCTGTCCTGTCTGTACAGATTTACGAGGGTAATACCCCTGTTTCCAACACACTGCATTACAGTGCAGACACCTACGGCAACAACAAAACAGGCGAGCTTTTAGCCCTGTGTAAAGCCCTCTTTGCCTATTCTGACAGTGCAAGGAGCTACTTTGCAAACTGATACTGATTTCGTTTGATTTCTATTAGAAAGCACAACGCTAAAGCGTTATTATTTCACGATTTTTGGAATAGACAATCGTGAAATTTCGTCTCATGCAGTTCTTGTTAAAAAGGCTTTAAACCTTTTTAACAAGAACCGGTATGCTCCCCTTTTCCTACACCCCCGGATCCCTTGTCATCCTCACCCCGGATGACAGCTTCTCGAAGAGAAGCATCACAAAAACCACAAAGGGGCTGTCTCATTAAAAATGGGGCAGCCCCAGAAAAATACATCGACCGGCATAGTACAAATAGCTGTACAAATGCCGGTCGATGGCGTATAATAGTTGTGTGAAAAACAATAACACGCAGGTAGATTATACAGTATAC
>JAZNYV010000067.1:0-18425 GCA_045594585.1 Faecousia sp.
CTTTCCGAGGATGAGGCCACGCTTACCGCCATGTGGACAGAATGTGCCCACGAAGCATGGTTGGATGCCACCTGCACCGTGCCCAAGACCTGCACCGCCTGCAGTGCAACCGAGGGCGAAGCAGATCTCAACAACCACGCAAGCACCGATTTTACCTACACATATAAATTGAATCGTGACTTTGCGAAGCATGAAAAATTCCATGCTTGCTGCGGTGTGTCCCTTGGTCTGGAGAAGCACAGCTATAATGAGCAGACCGGCTGCTGCAATGAGTGCGGTGCTGAGATCCTTATTGCCGTAGATGTGGGAAGTGGAAACATGGAGTATCTGACCCATGTGGAGTATGCATTACGCAGAGGCGGATTGAGTGCTACGCTCCTTAAGAATTACACTAACAACGACAGCTACAAGGTAGCCATTGAGGAGCTGCTGTTTGCGGAGGGTGTAACTCTCACCAACAATGGCACTCTGGAGCTGCTTTACTTCACCTACGCTACCATCCCTGCCGGCATTACAGGTGGCACGGTAATCGTTGGGGGAAGCCCCTATACTTGGAACGGTGAGAAGTATGTTTGTGTCCACACCGAGGTAACCATCCCCGGCAAGGAACCTACCTGCAGCGAACCCGGTCTGACCGACGGCGTAAAGTGCGACCTCTGCGGCGAGATCTTCACCGAGCAGGAGGAGATCCCTGCTCTGGGGCACAGCTACGGGGAGGACGGTCTGTGCATCCAGTGCGGTGAAAGTGACCTCTGCGATATTAGGGTTCAAGATATCCGTGTTACAAGCATCAATGCCGCGGATATTTTAGGAGAGCTGGACGAGGGGGCTACGGTCACCTACGATGCTGAAACGAATACGCTCTATCTGAACAACGCCACCATTGCCGGCACAGAAATCGGTATTAAGACCTCCGGAGCTTTGAATTTGCATATCAGCGGAAGCAATCGCATCACGCCCATAGCCGGCGGAGATCAAAGTGTTGGGATCGATGTCTTAACGGGCTTGCTTACCATTGACGGAACCGGAAGCCTGACCATACAGTCTGGGGCAGCTGCTGCAAGCTACGGCATTCTTTCCGGCGACCTCCATGTTAAGGGTGGCACAGTTACCGTTGCCGCCGGAGAAGGTGGAATTTCTGTCGGGATCATGTCCAACGGAAAAACGACTGTGACAGTTGAGAAAGGAGCCTGCCTTACTGCCACCGGCAATCCTGACGGGGCCTTCTTTGGTCTCGGTATGCTGGCACAAGCCATTGTGAATCATGGAACCCTAAACACCATTGCCCTACTTACCCCTGATGAGGATATGGATGTTTATACGGAATGCCTGGTGGTTTACGGCACGGTGACTCTGGAAGAGAATTGCCCCGCAATTGGGCTCTATCACATTACCCAGGATGCTGCTCTGTCCATTGCAGAGGGTGTTACCTTGGATATGTCCCATGTGACTGCTGACAAGATCATAACAGAAGGAAATATCATAAGCAGTGGTACTGTGGTTCTCCCTGACAGCTACAGTTATGCCACGATCCCCACTGCTATTACCGGAGGCACACTGACCATTGGAGACAGCTCCTATATTTGGAACGGAGAAAAGTACATTTGCCTTACCCATGTGGATGCCGATAACAGTGGCTCTTGCGACATCTGCAGCTCTCCGATGGAGACGGCAAGGCTCTACTCCTGCTCCATTAGCCTGCAGGGCAATATCGCCATTAACTACTATATGATCCTTTCCGATGGTGTTGCGGCAGACAAAAACGCCTATATGCAGTTTACCATGGTAGATGGTGAGATCATCAAGATCCCCGTGAGTCAGGGGGTCAAGACTGCCCTTGAGGGCGAGACCTACTATGTCTTTACCTGCGAGGTCAATGCAAAGGAAATGACCGATCAGGTGATCAGCCAATTCTTCTATCAGGGTGGATCCACTCAGGAGCATGCCTACAGCGTGCAGACCTACGCAATGAATATGCTGAATAAGGACCCTGATGAGAAGTTAGAGACACTCATTAAGGCCATGCTCCACTATGGTGCAGCAGCTCAGATCCATTTTGAATACAATACCGACAATTTGGCAAATGCCGGTTTGGAAGCTCCCGATTACTCCGGCATGACGATGGAAGGATTTGAGAAGATTCCCGGTCAGGGTACCGATTTGGCAAAGCTCTATGCCACATCTCTGCTTCTGAAGTCCGAGACCACTCTGCGGTTCTTCTTCCTGCTGGATGGCAATGCAGAGACTTTCACTGCTACCTATAACGGGCGATCCTTAGAAGTACTGGAGCGTAGCGGTCTGCACTATGTAGATGTAGTCGGCATTGTAGCGAAGGATCTGGATAAAAATGTAACCATCACCATCAGTGATGGCGTGCATACTGCCGATGTGACCTTCAACCCCATGGCTTACTGTCAAAGTGTATTTAACAATAACACCGGTAAATTTGACAGAGAGCTGAAGGATCTGGTTGTTGCTCTGTATTTGTATAACCGGGCAGCAAATGCCTATTTCGGTGACAACTAAAAGATCCTGCTTTTTAGGGACCTAAGGGTCCCACGAGGAAAATCTGATACTACCGTCTTGTACGAGTTCTACGGCCTTTCGGACTACAGAAAGCAGACAATAAAAATGTCTGCTTTCTAAAGAAACTCAGTATAGCACAGGGAAGGCCCGCGATGGAATGAAATCACTGAATCTCATCGAATGGCTCCTTGATCGGTAACATAACTGAGAAGCCATCGTGCAGAAGCGACTCAATGCCGCTTTTGTACGATGGCTTTTATACTAATCAAACAGTATTATGATTCATAGTAGTTCTTGATAAAAAGGTTTAATACTGCTTTCAAATAGAAATCAAATATTTCTATTAGAAAGTAGTATCAGATGATTGACATATACCGAAAGCAGCTGTATAATTGGCATATACCAATTTCAAAGGAGAGAACATATGCCGAGACCACGGAAATGCCGCAAGGTTTGTCGATTACCCATAGCGAATGTGTTTGCTCCAAACGCTGCAAGAACGGAAGCCGTCGTTTTAACGGTAGACGAATATGAGTGTATTCGTCTTGTGGATCATCAAGGATTTTCTCAGGAGCAATGTGCGGAGTATATGCAGGTATCCCGTGCGACTGTGCAGCTTATTTGCGACAAAGCAAGGAAGAAAATAGCTTCTGCTCTGGTCAATGGCTATACCCTTAGGATCGAGGGTGGAGATTACAGACTTTGTGAGGGAAAGGAAGAAACCTGTGGATGCGGCGGTTGCCCCAAGCATTGCGGAACATAAATGGAAGGAGGAAAGGTATATGCGCAATCCCTTGTTCAGAAGAAACCTGATCCTACTGCTGTGCGTTGTTGTGGTTTTAGCATATATCTTCTTACCTCATTTCCATGAGTGTCTCCAAACAGACTGCGTTCTTTGCCTGATATCAAAACAGGTGCGGGATATCCTTGTGCTTCCCGCTGTTTATGCCGGAGTCGCCTCTCTGATGGCCTTTTCTATGGCGGTGCATTATGGGAGTAACTGTATTTTCACAACACGAGCCGATACTCCTGTAGGGTTAAAGGTGAAGCTTTCAAATTAACAATTTCTTTCGTACAGAGTTAAGATCTTATTACGAAAGGAATGAAACAAATGATCGAAATTAGAAATCTCAGCAAGCAATTTGAAAACGAGACCGAGATCGCGTATAGGGATCTAACCTTTGAAACCGGAAGGTCCTATATGCTCCTGGGGGCATCCGGTTGCGGAAAGTCCACACTACTGAACATGATCGCAGGCATTCTGAGTCCGACAAAGGGATCCATTATTATTGACGGCGTGGATATGAGCACTGCCTCCCAGAAGGAAAAGGATCACTTCCGAATTCAAAAGATCGGCTATGTTTTCCAGGATTTCAAGCTGATCAACGACATGACCGTTTCCGATAATATCGGCATTCTCCGTTTGGAGGGTATAGATGTCTCAGGTATGGATGATATGCTCCGAACCCTTGATATTTATCACAAGAAAAATGCCAAGATCAAACACCTTTCGGGAGGACAGAAGCAAAGGGTTGCCATTATCCGTGCCCTGGTCAAGCACCCCGACATTATTCTTGCGGATGAGCCCACAGGCAACCTCAACTTTGCAATTGGCGAGCAGGTGATCAAAGAGCTGGTCGCTGTTTCCGGAGGAAAGACGCTGATTGCGGTTACCCACGATGACCGCCTTGCAAAATACTTTGATGAGATCATTGATATGAACGAGATCACCGGTGGAATGCGTGATACGGTCTCCGGAAAGGAGGCCCGGTAAGATGCTGAAATTTGCACTGAAAAACATGGCGATCAAAAAGGTCCAGATCCTTTTGATCGTGATTTCCATTGTGATCTCTGCCGGCATCGGTGTCCTTGCCTTCAATGTTGCTACGCAGGTAGACGAAGGCATTACCAATAACGCAGGGTATTATTCTGCCATTATCGGTCCGGCGGGGAGCAATACCCAACTGGCTATGAACTCCATGTACTTTACCGATACACCTCTGGGAACCCTGCCGTATTCGGTGGTTTCTGATCTGCAGAGAGATTCCAGAGTGACCTCCGTGATCCCCTTTGCCATGGCAGACAGCTTTAACGGCTACAATGTGGTTGGAACGACCCCCGATTTCCTGAAAAACAAAACAGTGGACAAGGGAGAAATGTTCCATGCCGAGCAAACCCTGCAGGTAGTTGTTGGCTCCAATGTTGCAAAATACTGTGACCTTTCTATAGGCGAGGTGATTTACACAAGCCATTCCGCAAGCGGACAGGACACCCATACCCAAGGACTTACGGTTGTGGGTATTTTGGAGGAAAGCCATTCTTCCTTTGACAATGTGGTTTTCACCCAAATCAAAACCCTTTGGGATATGCACGACCATGGAGAAGAGCACGATGTCCACGAGGAAGCCGAGGAGCATCACCATCATGGCACAGTTTGCTCTGTCTTGGTCAACACCAAAAATCCGGGATTTGCAATGCAGCTTGTTGCGGAGTATGACGGGAAAATTCTGACTGCCGAGGATGGAGACAGCTACACTCTGCAAGCCATTGAGCCTATGAGCGTAGTCCGTGATGTTCTCCGGGATGCAGACGATACGAAATATATTGTATTCGTCCTTTGTGCAGTCATTTTGATTATGAATATTATGATCATCTCCATCATCACTCTTTTAAATATGTACCATTCTGCAAAGGAAATTGCACTCATGCGTCTGATCGGTATCAGCATGAAGAAAATCAACCTTTTATACATCATTCAGAACAGCATCATGGGTTTTGTGTCAGTATTCCTTGCCTTCGGCGTTTCCAGAGGCTGTATGTCCCTCATGAATGATTATGTAGAATCCATGGGTGTGGTTCTGAACCTGTCTAAGGTGTACCCTATGGAGGGGATCATCCTCCTTGCGGTATTCATCATCAGTGTACTGCCTACTGTAATATGGACATATTGTATGTCAAGAAAGGATAGTATTGGGGAGTAAATTATGAAAAGAATGATTTTATTACTGCTGATTGCGGTGATGCTTTTCGCTCTTGCTGCCTGCGGTGCAGAGGAACCGGGCACAGGAGACTGGGAAATCACCAAGCTCAGCTTCAAAGCGGCTTCGGGCTATGAGTATTTGAAAACTCTGGATGGAAAGCCCGTCACCATCAGCGGCTATATGGCAACAAGCTCCCCTGTGGACGGTTCGTTTCTGTTTCTAATGAATCTGCCCTATCAAAATTGTCCCTTCTGCGTACCGAATACCTCCCAACTTTCAAACACCATGGAGGTGTATCCCAAGGAGGGAGAGAGCTTTTCCTATACCGCACAGGCCATCAAGGTTGAGGGAACTCTGGCAGTGTCCGAGAGTGAGGACAAGCCCTTTACCGATACCTATGGGTATGAGTTCTGCTGTAAGATCGTGGATGCAAGCTATACGATTATCAAAGCCGAGGAGCTTTCTGCGGATATGGCACTGTGGCAGAAGATTGCTGAAAGCGATGTGGTGAATGATATCTATAAGATGTACGACTATGTCAACTTCCTGTGCTCTTGGCCTACCTACTATGTCAACAATTTCACAGATGAGAATGGAAATGAGGTCAAGGGCTACTATCTGTACGCAGCCGATGCAGAAAATTTCCTATATCAGGATGGGGCACAGTACAACTACGGCTATCAGGAAGGCTATTTTGATTCCATCATTGCCAAAATCGAGGCGGTAGACCCCTCTGCATTTGCGGATTTGGTTGCCAACGTTCGTAAGGCAGATGCCCTTGCACAGGAAGCACTTGCAGAGCTGGAAAACGGAAATTATACTTCCGAGTATCAATATGTGGAAATGTTCGGGCAAGAAGACTATATCTACACCCTGAATAAGGGCGATGAGCTGGCGGCTCGAATGAATGAAATCTATACTGAATTTGCAAACTGGCTGGGAAGCTGGGAAATGTAGGAGGAATTATAATGAAAATTGCAGTCACTTATGAAAATGGTCAGGTATTTCAGCACTTCGGTCATACGGAGCAGTTCAAGGTCTACACAGTAGAGGGAACCGAGCTCCTTTCAGCAGAGGTCGTGGATACGGACGGCTTCGGACATGGGGCTCTGGCAGAGCTCCTGTCCCGGCTGGGGGTTGATATCCTGATCTGTGGCGGCATCGGTGGCGGTGCACAGGTGGCATTGGGGAATGCGGGGGTCAAGCTCTATGGCGGCGTCAGCGGCTCCTGTGATGAGGCAGTAAAGGCTCTCCTTGCAGGTAAGCTGGAATATCATCCGCATGTCAGATGTGATCACCACGAGCACGGCCATAGTGCAGAAGGGCACTCCTGTGGCAACCACGGCTGTGGCAGCCACGGATGTGGGAATCATACATAATGTGTACGGAACGACCCACAGTGTATCATGGTTGCAAACCTGTAAAAACGGCTTGAAACAGCCGTTTTTGGGGCTGTCTCAAAATAAAAAATGAGACGAGGACTTTGGGTTGATAGCTCCCGGGCAGTTATGCACAGCTTGTTCAGTTTCTGCGCATGGAAATCTAATTTTCCCTTAAAAGGGCACACCAAACCAGCGTGGTAGAGCTTACCACTCTCGGTTTGGTGTGTTTTTCGGTTGGCCGTGCGTCTAAGCCGCTCGGGGTTCTATCAAGTGTGTTCTCAACTGACCATGTTGTATTTTATGGTGCGGTTTGAGAATGATGTATGCTATACTGATACTACTTTCTAATAGAAATGTTCGATCTCTATTAGAAAGCACAACGCTAAAGCGTTGTAATTTCACGATTCTTGGAATAGAAAATCGTGAAATTTCGTCTCATGCAGTTCTTGACGTGCCTTCGGCACTATAAAAAGGTTTTAAACCTTTTTAACAAGAACTAGTATGAGAAGACGTACTTTTTTAGAGAATATTGTGTTGCTTTTTGAAGACAATTATTGTAAAATACAATGGATAGAAAAAAGTGTGGAGAGTTGCTGCATTATTTCATCCGAAAAAAAGGAAGTCACATAATTAGCTGCTTTACGCAACGAATGGGAATCAGCCTGACGGATGGATGCCCCCAATCTGCATCTGTAAGATTACACTGTACACAAGAATTTAGCTTTTTAGTTAGTGTATACTAAGCAAACAATAATTTACACAGGAGGTAAATTTATGAATAGAGTGTCCCTTTTTCGGAGCACCTTAGCCTGGGTGCTTCTGCTATGCATGCTCGTGGGCTTGATGCCCGTGAATGTGCTTGCAACGGAAGACGAAGAGGAAGCCGAGGCGGCAACAAAAGCGGCAACCAGCTATGTTGCACAGATCGACGCCCTTGCTACACCTTACAATGTGGCGATCTCTCCGACGACAAATAAGTACACAGAAGTTTTTGCAAACAACGGCTTGGGCTATTACTATGTCGTCAATAAAGAGAGCAGTACCGTAGGGCACCTGCTGTCTATGTCGGAGCAGAATGTTGATCAGTATATTCCTTCCACTGATGTTACCATCAGCGGAAACACACTGACGGATCCCAATCCCAATAATGCCATCTACATTAAGGCAACGGCTGATTATCGAGGGCTCTTCTATCCATATAAGGGTAACACTCTTACTCTTACAAGAGAGTCCGGGAATGATGCTTACCTGCTTACTGTAAGAGGGCTCCTTGCCGATAACAAAATGGGTGGCCGTGTCAGCAACGGCCTATGGGTGTTCCCTATTTTTGGTACCGGTGCAGTAGGCGATGATAATGATGCATGGTTCACGCTGACCTATGATGCAACCGAGGATGCCTTTGCATTCGCTTATCACGGCAAAGATCATTTGTCCTTCTTGAGCACACAGACTATGCAGCTCTATCGCGTGTATACCCAGGGTATTGAGCTGTATAAGGCGATGAAGGCGGTACGGGGTTATGCAGACGGAAATACCGATGGTAGATACCCTGACGACCTCTATGTTACCTTCAGCAATTACTTGAAAAGCTGTATCGATGCATACACTGCCAACAATACTGCAACAGAGGATGAAGCGGGGTTGAAGACTACCTTGGACGATATGGCGGATCAGCTCTTCGCCTATGCCAACGATCTGAGTGCTAATGTCACAGACTTAGAGTCCTACATCGACATTCCTATTGAGATCTTGGACTTCCGTGCCGATGGTATGCTTATAGAATGGGATAGAGCCACAAATCCCTTGTGGAATTTCCGTGGACAATCGGGTCAGACCGGTGCGAGTCAGCATTTTGTAAAATTCCCTCCGGGTGAAAACCAGACAGTTTATACAGGTCTGACGGAATCAAAGCTGATTGACGGGCAGATGATCTATACCGAGAAGGTAGTGGGATATGTTGCCGGACTCCTTTCCAAAAAATATGCTACAGACTGGAGCACAAACACCAAAATCCCCGGATATAACAATATCTCCTACGAAAAAATGTCTGATCTGATCGAGATGGGAACCTTCGCCGAAACCATAGGGAAGACGGATACGGAGAAAAACGGAGGATATCTGCACTGGTCAGAAGTAACATCCTACTACGATATGGCCTACTATATCCTCAATAACCTCTGGAGACCGGTGGAAAGTGAGGATTACATGGACACGGCGAAAAAGGTCGGCTATAATATGGTCGTCCCGGAACGGAAGCGTATGCGATTGTTCAAGGATAAGGAAACGGGATATTATACCATTGATGCGGCGAATCGCTTGATCTATGACGGCTATTACATCTCCAATTCCTCGGAACAATATCCTACGGATGCCATGTATGGAGATCCCTTCTTCCGTCCTATTGATAATATGGGCTTTGAATCCCCTGAGAACTTAACCCTTCTTGGTGGGGATACGGACCAGGGTGCATATTTGACAAGGTATCAGCATGAAAGTGAGGATATGAACTATCACTTCTCTGTTCATGCAGAGGGCAGTTTCGTTTATTATCGTGACCAGAATCTGTATTTCCAGTTTATCGGTGACGATGATGTTTATTTCTTCATTAACGGCGAGATCGCTATGGACTTGGGCGGCTCCCACGGTGCACTTGGTGACGAGCTGTATCTGAACGACATTGCCGAAGAATTCGGTATGGTTGATGGCGGTGTTTACTCTTTTGATATGTTCTACATTGAACGACATACCACTGCATCCAACCTTAAGTTCTCCACCAACATTAAGATCGTTGAAACGGAAACCATGACCACCAAAGGCATGTACTTGGAATCCTCTAACGGTATGTCAAAGGTGGATAGCACAACCGGTATGGGTGAGGAACTTGCGGACAATGCACTGCTCCGTGACGGTGATATTGTTGCATACAGCTTCAATATCGCTAACTCCCGTAATATCCCGGTGTATAATCTTTCCTTCGACGATACCACTTTGGGTGCAACCCTTTCGCCCGATACCGTTACTCTGTGCGATACCGCTTTGACCGGTGGAGTCAGCACCGACATTTCCGATATTAAGGTTTACTACCGAACCCTTGAAGAAGATGGTACATTTTATAATGGATATCCCACAACCAAATCCTGTGAGGAAATCAGTGGGTTGATTGATACGGCCAATGATCTAAAAAAGGGCTTGAATACAGGCAACTATATGGTTTCGCCCGGAACGGTGGACAATCTGACGGCACTGCTTCAGCTGGGCATTCCGGCAAATTGCCAGATGATAATCTATGGCTTTAAGCGTCAAGCACAGGCATCCCTTCCGAGCTATGAGAATACTATGAGCTCCCTCTGTTACTATAATTTGGAAGGTACAGCACAGACAGAGCCCGATGTGGAGGAGATCCCTATTAAGGGTACTGCCAGCCGAACCTATAAGGTTACTGCCGAGCCTCCCAAATCACAGAAGCTGGAGCTTGTTCTGGACTACGGTAAGGCAGTCAAGATTCCCACCACCACCGTCGGAACAAATATTCAAACGGACGCACTCACGACGGTGACCGGCTTTGCAGGCCTCGTCACCTCCGGCAACCATGAGCAGGTCTTGAGCTACATTTCTTCCTCTAACCTAAAGTGTGCATCCGAGGGGCAGACCTATGCAGGGAAACAGGGAACCTTTATCCGTACAGCCGAGGGCTTGGACTATCAGCCTACGAGATTTATGGACACCATTGAAACGGTCTACCTCGTTTTTAACATTGAAGCAACCAACTCGAACCATAAATATATGCTCGTTGAGCTGAAGCTGCTTCCGGCAACCTTTGTCTACTACGAAACAGACTTCGCTCCCAACATTTTTGACACTTCTGCACTTTCAGATGCCCTGTTCTTCGACTTTACGGACGACAGCGATGCACAGCTTCGTTATTCTGCTCCCAGCTACGGTGGCAAGTCCTACGATACCGCAAACTGGATATTGCGTACCTCAACGATGAATAATCTGAAGTACGATAAGAACAGTGGTACGCTCAGCGCCAAGGTTCTGAATGACTTCACTAGCTATATTCTCTATTTCCAAGCGGAAAAGCTGAATTATAACCCGAACAACGCAAAGGTGGTTACCGCCCGCCTGAGAATGGAAGGCTTAAAGCTTGTGGAAGGTCAAACTCCCTTGTTCTATATGGACTTCTATGCCCCCGGTGAATCTGCGAAGATTGCGGATTATAGGATCGAGATAGAGCCCTCCTATATTACCGATGGAGGGTACCATATTTACGAGGTGGCTTTACCCGATCTTGCAAGCTGCGGCAAGATGATCGACCGTGTTCGTGTCCATGTGACCGGTGTAGTCAATGCTGACCGAAACAATCCGGGAACTCTCACCCTTGACTATCTCTATGTGGGTCCGGATCAGAACACAGTAAACGGCTATGTGTTCGAGGATTTCAACGATGCCAACTCCGCAATTGCAGCTACAAGTACGCCTCTGAACAATATGACCGCCACTATTAACCGGTCCTCCGGCATCGTCAGTGGCAGCATTTCCGGCGGCGATCCCTGGCTTACGGTAACCAATGGCAGCGGCTACAATCATATTATCCAACCCAATGATATTGTAATGCTCCGCATGAAAGTAGATTCCACCGTTGATTTGGCTACAGTGAAAGCCCAAGGATTTTTATGCCTGAAGGAAATCAACAGCGGTAATCCCAAAACCGGTTATTCCACCGATATGGTGGAGTATACCAATGATGGCACTTATCAGATCATTACCCTGACACCCAGTAAGAGCTGTTATGGGCAAACCCTTCAGGGCTTGCGTATTGACCCCATCAATTCCTATAGCACTACGACGATCACGGATACGGATGTGCCTTATTCTATTGACTGGATCTATGTAGGACCTTCTGAGCTTGCCCCTCCCCGGGATCATCTCTACTTTGACTTTAAGAACAGGGATGGGGATCAAAGACGCTATGCCAATCCCAATTATGTTGGAAAAAATTACGATACCGGTAACTGGATCCTGCGTGATGGGTGTATGTCCGACTTGACCTATGACAATGAAGCCGGTACACTCAGTGCCGTCAGACTTTCCTCTGTCAGTATTACATATCCCTATATTCACTATCTCCAAGCACAGAACCTTGCTTACTACCCCGATGAGGATGCTCAGTGGTTGATTGCACGCCTGAAGGTGGAGGATTTCAAGAAGATCACCGGCAGTGACCCCACCTTCTATGTGGACTTCTATGACGGGAAGAAACCGGATGCTTTCGCAAAGTATTATTACACCATTGAAGACAAGTACCTTGACAATGAAGAATACTTTGTGGCAAAGCTGGATATCTCCACCCTGGCAGAGACGGCAAAAAACAATGCCAACAGCGGTAAGGTTCAGTACCTCCGTGTTCATGTTTCCAATGTGGAAAATGCAAGTGATGCTGTCAACGGCAAAATCACCCTCGACTATGTCTATGTAGGCCGCGAGGAGGATCTTAATAAGATCATAGCCGCCTATGATCAGTCCTGGAAAACAGTTGAGGACAGTACTACTGCTGCAGACAGATATCAGGATCAGGAATTCATCAGCACGATCCCGGCGGAGATAGATCGCAGACTTGAAACCATCGGGGCAGGTCCTGCTATTATGAATGAGTACTACGGAATCAGAAACGGCTTGAGCAACTATAACAATCATGTTCCTCTATCCTTCTCCCACCGCGGCTCCTTCCGTACCTCCTCGGAAAACTCCTATCTGGCGGTTTTAGAGAGCTTGAAGCAGGGCATGGACGGCGTGGAAATCGATTTGATGATTACCAGCGACAAGGTTGTTGTACTGAGCCATGACAAGACCCTTAGCCGTACAACCGGGGACAATGTTACCATTGCAGATGTCACATGGAACTCTATCCGGGATTATCCCCTGGAGGTTGGTAACGGCACGGGCGACACCCAGGATTACCTTCTTACTGCTGATGAGGCTACACTTTTGAACAGCACTATATCCAAGTATGCAGAGCACTACGGTGAGGCAGCTTCCTCCGGTGGCAAGCATTATACAGCCCGCTTGGATGATGTACTGGAGCTGATTAAAAAGAAAGCTCCCAATGCCATCTTGACCTTTGATAAGGTCAATGACGATAAGGATGTCTTTGTCTATTCCTACAAGGCTGCGTATGAGGCAGGGATGCTTAAAAATGCTTTCTTTAAGCTGGGGCAAAGTGCGGAAACGCTGAAAACCTGGGCAAATGATGCTGCAACGGCCTGCGGCATTACACAGGCAGAGGTTCTTTCCTCCATGCAGATGCTATGGGTTATCGGTGTTCCCACGGCTTCCACGGTCAATTCTCTCAAGTCTTATCGCAATAGCGGCATCAATGTTGTGGCGCTTGAGGGCTCCTGGGGAACTGCACTGACTGCAGAACAGGAGAGTGTTATCACCAATACAGTCATTCCCTATTGCAGAGAGAACAACATTGACTTCTGGCCTACCGTCATCGGACCCGGTTGGGCAGGTCAGATGGATGATGATGAAACCACATGGGCATATTATCTGGAAGAATTAGGTGTAGATGGTCTAATGACCGACCGTCCGGAGGAATTCGGTGCCTTCATGCATTACTACAACGGTGCAAGTCGAGCTACTTCCGAACTGATTCAGGCAGAGCATTTCCAGAGCTACAACATAGGCAGTGCAAAATTCTATATGAACGAGGCGGCTGACCTCAATAACAACAAGCTCGTCAATGATATGCACAACGGTGACTATTTGGAATACCGCAATATTACATTTACAGGCTCGGAAAATGTCCTCTACGCTACTGCAAAGAGTCTTATGGGCAATGGCACCCTGCTGTTCTATGTGGACTCTATGAAGGAGGAAAACTGCTTTGCAAGCATTTCCTTCGACGGAAGCGAGTATTGCGTGACCCGCAGTGCCACTATGCACAGGACGGTTTCTGCGGGAAAGCATACGGTTTATGTGCAGGCTTGGGGTAATGAAGGGATTGCACTGCTTTCCTTTGATTCCTACACCTTCGAGAAACAGTCAGACGACCACTTCCTCTTCTTCGACTTCAACAATACAGCAGAAGCTCAGAATTATTACAAGAAGGCCATCTACGGCAGCAACTATAACTTCGGCATCCGGGACTACTGGGCAACATATGCCAGCGACAACAGCAACGACCAAGTCAATAAGACCAACTTTAGCATTGATAATGAAAAGGGAATTGCCAAGGTTACTGTAGGCGATGATTTTGAGGGAGAAAATAACTATTGCGGCCCCAAGTTTATGACTACAAAGACCTACGGCGTATTCCCATACAGAGGTCAGGGGGCCAACGCTCCTTTGAAGTATGTGCCTTCTCCCAATGACTATTTGGTAGTACGCTTCAAGCTGGAAAATGTCATTGCGGGAAGCGACTACGCCCCCATGCTCTTTATGGAATACCACTGGAATGATGATGCCGGAACGGACAATATTAAATATGAAGACCTCAAGGCAGATTATAGCTTGACCTTGGATCAGTGGCAGACAGTTGCTGTGCCGGTGTCTGATACCTTCAAGAATGCCGCGGAGATTACCTCTCTCGGTTTACGCTTCACCGGCATTCTCAGTCCCGGTGCTACCGATAAGGGATCTGTCATCATCGACTATATCTATGTTGGCCCCATACAACAAGGGGATCACTTGCTCATAGACTTTGAAGAAAAGCCGGGCAGCTATGAAGATCCGGTCTACGGCGGTATGAACTACGATTCAGAAGCTCGGTGGACACACCGTGTTAACCGTACGGAAGCACCTGTGATCAGCGATGGAGCCATTAGCATCACCACTACAGGTAAAGCAGGTGTGTTATATTATCATCTCCTTATGCAGGACGCCGCCCTGAACTACACGCCCGGTGACGATGATTATTGCGAGGTTCGCTTTAAGATTTCCGATGGTGTCATTGGGGATGCAACGAAGAACACCACCGTGAATATCTATTTCAGCCCTGACCTTTACGGAACGGCAGGCTGTGGAGGCAACAATAATAGCGGTGCAAAATATGATTTGGATGCCATCAACAACGGAGATTATTATACCCTGCAAATCCCAATGACCTCTGTCTACTACCGTGACGCAGGGATTATCCGTTCCATAACGCTGATGTTCAACAATCTTGCCAAGACGATGGTAGGCACCATTACTGTTGACTATATCTATCTTGGACCCTTGAATCAGGCACCCTCCTCCGACAGTGAGCCCTTGTTCTTCGACTTCACCGACACCGTTGCAGACCGGGAACGCTATAACTCCTATACCTACGGCTATTATAACTTCGACCAGAGTGGCGAGGGATACTGGGCAACATACGCAACTGCACAGGGCGAGGCAACAAACATGACCAACTATGTGATGGACAACATTACCGGTACCGCTACGATTACAGTTGGTGATACTGCAGAGGGCGAAAATGTCTATGGACCCAAGTTCCAGACCACAAAGACCTACGGTGTGTACCCATGGAACAGAGAAGATGCACATAAGCAAGCCCCCTTACACTATAAGCCCATGGGCAAGGAGTATATCCAGGCTCGCTTTAAGATTGAGGGCTGCGAGAATGTGGGAGATGTGAAGTTCCAATTGGACTACCATTACGAACCTACCAGCGGCAGCACCTATATGAAGTATGCCGGCTTAGATAAGCCCTTCACTTATACCGATGGGGAATGGCTCACGGTAACCCATTCCCTGGCAGGAATCACTTCGTTCCAAAATGCGGATGAGATTCTGTCAGTGGGGCTTAGATTTACTGGGATCAAGAGCAAAGATGCCGAAAACTTGGGTCATGTGGTCATAGATTACATCTACATCGGACCGGAAGAAACCTTGCCCACGAACAATTTGGTCACCTACGGCTATGATTCCTCCTATACCGATGACAGCAGGCTCTCCAACGGCAGCTCCCTGTTTGTTGAGGGTGCAGGTATTCCGTACATAGCAAAGGACAGCAACGGAAATCCCATCTATATCGACTATGCTGCAACGGATTCTTACACAGAGACCTCCTTTACCTTTACCGGTACGGGCTTCGATATCATCAGCCGTACCAATGTAAACCAGGGCTTGGTTCGGGCTGTGATCCTCGACAGTAAAGGAACCATAGTAAAGAATGTTTCGGTCATCAACAAGGGCAAGTCGGAATTGTATCAGATCCCGGTGCTTTCTGTAGAAGGCCTGACCCATGGGAAGTATACCGTTAAGCTATTTGTAGACGAAGAATTTGACTACGGCAATGATGGTAATGCAGACATTTTTGGTGGAGGAATGGACCGGGGCGGTGAATTCTATTTCGACGCAGTGCGTATCTACAATCCCATTAACACCCGGGCAACCGATACAAACAGCCGCTATGCTTATGAGGTCTATCAGAAGCACGGGGAAGCAGATCCCACCATTACTGAGGTCAGAGATATTCTGATCGATGCAAACAATTTCACTGCAGGCAGTGCAGCCAACGGTGTGGTCTATTTGGATGCCACAGCCAAAGAGGGAACAGAATTTGATAACGAGGACGGAAAGCTGGAGCCGAAGATCGCTGAATATAGGGCAATCGGCCCCAATAACGAGGTTTACCTGACTCCCGGCAATGCCATCGCATTTAAGATGGAGGTTGAGGGCCCCATCCCTGCAAGCATTGACATAGGAGCAAAGAGTGCAGACGGTGCAGAAGCTTCCATGATCGTAGGTGTTTCCAAGACCGTACCGACTACACTTCCGGCAGGAACCTATCGGAAGATCCAAGCCGCCACGGCACAGTATTATCCCATGGAGATCTTACCTTCTCTGTGGAATACCGTAACGGCTAACAATACGGATACCCATTGGGTCTATGTCACCATTTATAACCATGGAGCAACGGGCATTCTGTCCGTTACGGATATCAAATACGCCTATGATTTCCCGAATCCCGAGGAGCCTGCAAGTCGCAAAATGGTACGCTTTGTGGTTGACCAACAGATGCTGGATATCTATGCCAATCCCTGCAATCATACATGGGATCAGGGCGAAATCACCACGGCTCCTACTTGTACTGCCGAGGGTGTCAAAACCTTCACCTGCACCGCTTGCAACAGCTTCTATACCGAGACGGTTCCGGCACTTGGACATAGCTATATCAATGGTGTGTGCAGCTGCGGTAAGGCAGAGGCTAATGAGCCCATTCAGGAAACTGCATGGAAGCTCAACCACAGTCTGAATCTGGCAAGTGATATTTCCGTCAATTTGCTGATTCCCAAGACCCTCCTGGAGGGCTTCAATATGGATACGGTCTATGTGGAAAGCGTCATTGACACTTATGTGGGTAACGGAAAGACGGGAACCACAACCATCCGCATTGATCCTGTGGAAAGGGAGTATTACTACTATTTCACTCTGGACGGCCTTACTGCTGTGCAGATGAATGATAAGATCTCCTCTGTCCTCTACGCCACCAAGAACGGGCAGACCTATTATTCTCCTGTGGATGAATACAGTATTGCTACCTATGCCTATGGGCAGCTGAACAAAACAGCCATTGCCGACAACCTTAAGACTCTATGTGCAGATCTCCTTCGGTACGGTGCCAAGGCACAGCTCTTCAAGGGCTACCGCACAGACAGCCTTGCAGATGCCGCTATGACCGAGGATCACAAGGCTTACCCGTCCGAGCTTGAGGATGTGGCCTTCGGCAATACCAACAGGGTTCTGAACGACCTTAACAATGCTCCTATTCCCTGGGCAGGTAAGGTTCTGAATCTGCAATCTAAGGTCGCATTGAAATTCGTGTTCAATACCGCAGGCTACAGCGGCAATTTGGAAGATCTGAGCCTCCGTATCACCTACACCAATATTGAGGACAAGATTGTCACTGCCACGGTGAAGGAGCTTGAGATCTACAATGCTGCCAATGGGCAGTACGCTTTCGCCTTTGACGGTCTGTTAGCGGCAGAGCTCCGCACCGTAGTTTCTGCACAGATCTACCGGGGAGAAACCCCGGTTTCCTGCACTCTGCAGTACAGTGCAGACACCTACGGTAATAACAAAACAGGTACCTTGCTTGAGCTATGCAAAGCTCTCTTTGCCTACAGCGACAGTGCAAAGGCATACTTTCAATAAGCTGTGCTCATGGGAGGCGGCTTGTCCGCCTCCCATGAAGGGGATCCCTTATACTGCGTTTCTTTAATAGCAGACATTCGCAAATGGCTGTTTTTTATAGCCTGTCAGGGCGTAGAAACTCGTATGAGACGCTTTTTGTTCCTTTCGGCACAAAATGATTCAATGAAAAGCTGTCTGCTTTTCATTGAATCACAGTATGAGATTGCCTTGGCAGATCCTAACGAAGCACGGCTTGAGAAGGCCGATAAATCCGTAACTTTTGAATGATTAAGTAATATGAACATTTAACGCGTCAAGCAACTTCTGGGTTTTGCCTGAGATCTCTCCGGTAACCCAGGAGTTGTTTATTTTTAACCGATGGATATACTTTAGGTGCGTAATGAAGTCCTGA
>JAZNYV010000068.1:0-15251 GCA_045594585.1 Faecousia sp.
CTACTCCCAGGCTCCTCAGAGTCCATGCCAGGCGGTTGGAGCTGTCATGGAGCTGTCTGTAGGTCAGGGACTCTCCTCCGTAGACCACAGCGGTCCTGTCCGGCCGCTCCGTGACCCGACGGACAAAGAGCTCCATGAGGCAACCGTCCCCGGGTCTGCTACGGTCCGTAGCATTGAACACCCCTGTGATCCGCTCCCGTTCCTCACGGGTAATGGGCATAAGGGAGGCAAGGGGGGCCTGTGGATCATGGGAGAACTGCTCCAGCAGGGCAATGTAATGACGGAGCATCCTCTCTGCTGTGTCCCGACGGAACAGGTCTGTGGCATATTCCAGTGCGATCTCTGTCCCCTGTGGCCCTTGGCTGAGCTGGAAGGTCAGAGGGAATTTGGCAGTATTCTGCTCCACAGGAATAGGACTGCACTCCACATTGGGCAGGGTCAGGAGGTTGCCCTCCTTATGTTCCATGGCAAACATCACATCAAAGAGGGGGTTCCCTCCGGGAGACCCGGCTAGACCCAAATCCTCTACAAGCTGTCCGTAGGAATACTCCTGGTTTGCAAGAGCCTGTGCTGTGGAGCTGCCCACCTCACGCAGGAAGGAGAGGCAGCTCTGCTCCCCATTTACGCAGGCTCGAAGTGCCAGGGTGCTGACGAACATACCCACCATATCCTGCAGGCGACCATGGGTCCTGCCCTGGGATACGGTTCCTATGACCACGGACTCCTGTCTGCCGTATTTGCTAAGGAGGAGCACGGCCCCGGCAAGGTACACCGGGTAATCCGTCAGCCCTTGGGAAGCCCCCAGGCTACGGAGCCTCTGTGCCAGGGTCTGCTCTATAGGCAGGGAAACCACAGCTCCCTCAAAGCTCCTGTCTTGGGTCACGGGGAAATCTGTAGGCAGGTCCCTTCCGGGAAGCTCGTTCCTGTACATATCCAGCCAGAAGGCCCGCTGCCCGGACAGGTCTCTGCCTTCTATCCAGGTGCTGTAATCCTTATACTGTCTCTGAGGCAGGGGGAGGGTCTCACCCCTGTAGAGCTCTGACAGCTCCCTAAACAGAATAGGACCGCTGAGCCCGTCAAAGACGATATGGTGTAGGTCGATGAGGAGAAGGGATTCCTCCTCACCGCAGACCAGTCTCCCCCGAATCAGGGGCGGCCGCTCTAAGTCAAAAGGACGGAGGAAGCTACGGAGCACTGCATGAGGCTGTGTTACAGGCTCCTTGCAAATCTCCAGCTCTCCCTCTGCCACGGGGAGGATCCTCTGAACAGGCTCCCCCTGCGCCATAAAGAATCCCGTCCGCAGGATCTCATGGCGGCGGATCAGCTCTCGGAAGGCCTGTTGGAGGGCAGGAATATCCACCCTACCCCGCAGGCGGAACAGGTAGGGCATATTATAGGCCGTGGCCGTTCTGTCTGCAACGGCTGCATAGTAGATCCCCCTCTGTGCAGGAGACAGGGGATAGTCCTCCTGTTCCTCTGCCACAGGCAGATCCTCAAGGGGACCTGGCTCCTCCTGCAAATAGGCGGCAAGCTGTGCAACTGTGGGATATCGGAACACATCCCGCAGGGTAATGTCTACTGTAAATTCTCTGCGAATCTGAGCTGTCAGCTCCACAGCGCGGAGAGAGTGTCCCCCCAGTTCAAAGAAGCTGTCCTCCACACTGACCCGCTGTACCCCCAGGAGACGGCAGAACATAGCACACAGTGCCTCCTCCACGGGAGTCTCGGGAGCTATGTAGGAGGTATGTGCTCCCGTAAATTGGGGCAGAGCCTTACGATCCAGCTTTCCGTTCCCTGTTACGGGGATGGTGGGGATCTGCATCATATAGGAGGGGATCATATATTCCGGCATAGAGCCTCTGAGAGACTCACGGACAGTGGCGAAGTCCAGCTCTTCCTCACCTACGGCATAGGCATAGATGGCAGGCTCTCCCATAGGATCCTTCTGCAGGATCACGGTACAATCCTTGACCCCGGCACAGCGGCGGAGTGCCGTCTCTATCTCTCCCAGCTCAATGCGGAAGCCGCGGAGCTTTACCTGGTCATCCATTCGTCCCAGGTATTCCAGGTTCCCGTCCGGGAGCCACCGTGCCAGGTCCCCGGACCTGTAGAGCCTCCCACTGCCGAAGGGGTTGGACACAAACTTCTCCTCCGTCAGCTCGGGACGGTGGAGGTAGCCCTTTGCCAAGCCCTCTCCCGCAACGCACAGCTCACCGGGAACACCGATACCGCACAGTTCCTCTCCACGGAGGATGTATACCTTAAGAGTGGGAATAGCTGTGCCGATATCACTGATGCCGGCACAGATCTCCTCGTCTCCGATCTCTCTGTAGGTCACGTGGACCGTTGTCTCCGTAATGCCGTACATATTGACGATCCTGCATTGGGGATACATACGGTGCCAGGGCTCCAGCCTCCCGGGGTGGAGGGCCTCACCGCCGAAGATCAGATATCGGACCTTAAGTCCCTCGGTTCCGTCACAGCACCGCTGTAGGTTATAGAAGGAGGAGGGCACCTGGTTCAGAACCGTAACACCCTCACGGAGCATAAGCTCCTTTAGGGCACTGCTGTCCTTTGCCGTCTCCTGGTCTACTATGACCAGTCGCCCACCGAAGAGGGTAGCACCGTACATCTCCCATACGGAGAAGTCGAAGCCGTAGGAGTGGAACATCATCCACACGTCCTCTTGGGTAAAGTCGAAGGGGAAACGGCTGTTGTTCATGAGTCGTACCACATTGCGGTGGCAGATCATAACTCCCTTGGGCTTGCCGGTGGTGCCGGAGGTATAGATAATATAGGCAAGGGTCTCGGGATCTATATCCCCGTCCTGTCCCGGCTCTGCTGCTCTGTCGTAGTCAAAGTCCATTAGGTTCAGCCGGGGAATATCACGCTCTACAGGCAGGGGAGTCCTCCCCGTTAACAGGAGCTTGCCACCGCAATCCTCTAAGATAAATGCCACCCGATCACGGGGGTAGGAGGTATGGATGGGGACGTAGGCTCCCCCGGCCTTGAGTATGCCGTAGAGGCCAACGATCATTTCAAGACTCCGCTCTATGAACAGGGGAACCAAGTCTCCCTTGGAGATCCCACGGTTGCGCAGCTCCTGTGCCACGAGATCGGAGCGGCGGTCTAACTCCCCATAGGTCATATGGTCCCGGCCAAAGGTAAGGGCAACTCTATCCGGGGTCTGACGGGCCTGATGCCTAAAGAGGCTCACCAGAGTTGCCTCCGTAGGGTAGTGGGCCTCCGTCTGATTAAAGTCTGTAAGGATCCTGTGTCTCTCCCCCTCGGTTATGGGCAGGATCCCTGCAAGAGGTGCCTCGGGGCTGTGTATGAGCTGCTCTAAAACAGAGAGATAATGCTCCAGGATCCGTCGGGCAGTGTTCTCCTCAAAGAGGTCTGTTGCATATTCCAGAGCAAGACTGCATTGCTCCTGTCCCGGCGTGATCATCAGATTCAGATCGAATTTTGCACTGCCGTTGCGGTAGGGCAGGCTCTCCCCTACCAGGTCTCCCAGGAGGAGACGGGAGGTGTCCCCGTCCTCCATAGCAAGCATGACATCAAAGAGGGGATTTCTGCCGGAATTTCCTCTCAGACCCAGGGCATCTACCAGGGTCTCAAAGGGGTAGTCCTGGTAGCGGTAGGCCTGTGTCGCAAGGTCACGGACCTCTCCTAAGAATTGACGGAAGCTCTTCTCCCCTGTGGGTGCCCCTCGCATTGCAAGGGTGCTGACGAACATACCGAGGAGCTCCTCTGTATCCCTGTGGGTACGTCCGCTGTAGGCACTGCCTACTACTACGTCCTCCTGGGAGCCATACTTGCCCAGGAGCACCATAAGCCCTGCCAGGAACACCATGTAGTCCGTGACGCCCTCTGCCTTGCAGAGAGTGCGAAGCTCCCCTGTCAGGTCCTTGGACAGGTCTGCATACACCGTCGCCCCTGCAAAGCTCTGCTCCCGCGGGCGGCTGTGGTCTGTAGGGAGCTCCGATACAGGAGCATCCTGCAGCTTTTGGGTCCAATAGGTCTCTGCCTCCCCTTGATCACGGGACAGGACCCATTGGCTGTAATCCTTATACTGCACCTTGAGTGCAGGCAATTCTTTTCCTTGATACAGGTCTGCAAATTCCTTGCAGAGCAGTGCCATAGACAGACCGTCGGCAATGATATGGTGGATGTCCAGCATCAGGACCCAACCTTCAGAGGTCTCCATTAGCTCCATGCGGAGCATAGGCCCTCGGTCTAAGGCGAAGGGACGTACAAACCAACTCTGATCGTAGGCCTCCCAGGCTCCCTCCCACTGTGTACAGCGGAAGGGTACGGGGATCCGGGGCAGGATCCTCTGCACTCCCTCTCCATGCTCCATAGAGAACACAGTACGTAGGATCTCATGACGGCGGATCAGAGTCTCCAGAGCCATCTTGAGTCTGTGGGGATCCGGCTTGTCCCGGAATGCCCAGAATACGGGAATATTGTAGCTGACTCCTTGGGGGTCCATCTGCCATGACAGGTACATCCGCTTCTGTGCAGGGGACATGGGGTAGGTCTGCCTTATCTCCGCTGTGGGGATGGGAGCTTCAGGAGCTATGGTCTGTGCATCAATATAGGCACCCAAATCCCGTGGTGTCCGTCTCACAAAGATCTCGCTGACGGAGATCCTGCGGGAAAGCCGTTCTTCTATAGCGGTAGCCAGTCCGGCCGCCCTGAGGGAATGCCCACCCAGGGCAAAGAAGTCCCCTGCTCTCCCTACTCGGGACAGACCCAGTATCTCGGCAAAGAGGTCGCACAGGACCTGCTCCGCGGCTGTCACGGGAGCCTCGTATGCAGACTCCCCGGGAGCCATAGGCAGGGCTCTGTGGTCTACCTTGCCGCTGGTGGTTACGGGGATCCCATCTACCTCTATGAGGAAGGCAGGAATCATGTAGTCCGGCAGCTCCCTGCCTAAGAAGGACAGGAGCTCCTGGCGGGACAGGCTCCGGTCGGTGCTGTAGTATCCGTAGAGGTTACTCTCTCCCGTGGCATCCTGTCTAAGGAGGACCGCAGCCTCCTTGATCCCCGGAAGCTGCCGCATAACAGACTCGATCTCACCCGTCTCTACACGGTAGCCCCGTACCTTGACCTGCCGATCCATACGACCTACAAACAGCAGGTCTCCGTCGGGCAGACGGCGTACCAAGTCCCCTGTTCGGTACATCCGCCCCTGTCCAAAGGGATCGGGGACGAATTTCTCCGCTGTCAGCTCCGGCTTGTTCAAATAGCCCCGTGCAAGACCTGCACCGCTGATGCACAGCTCCCCGATCTCTCCGATGGCACAGGGGGTCAGCCCCTTAAGCACGTGGGCCTGCATATTGGGCAGGGGCTTGCCTATGGGGGGGATGGCAGGATCGCCCTGCCGTCTCCATGCCGTTGCGGTGGTGGTGTTCTCCGTGGGACCGTAGACGTTCATATAGGGGATGTCTCCCACCTTCTCCAAGATGCTCCTGTCGGAGGCGGCTCCTCCGGTGATCAGCAGTCGGGGACGGATGGTGGGAAGCTGAATGTAAAAGTTGGGAAGCAGGGAGGCAACGGTAATGCCCTGCTTGCGGAATTCCTCGGCAATGCCTTGGGGATCCTGTCTCTCCCGGGCAATGACCAGCTCACTGCCGTTCAGCAGTGCCATAACCCACTCCCAAACAGAGGCGTCGAAGACCAAATTGGCAAACTGCAGTATCCGATCCTCCGGCACGATGGCAAGGTCCCGTCTGTAATATCCGTTGAGATTCAGGACCCCTGCGTGCTCGATAAGCACGCCCTTGGGTCTGCCTGTGGTGCCGGAGGTATAGATGCAGTATGCCAGGTCGTGGGGACCGTTGACCACAGGGAGGGTGGGGACCGCCTCCGTAATACGGGCATAGTCCTCCAGGTCCACCATAGGCAGGCTGACCTTGGGCTTGTCTCCGTAGTAGACCGCTGCCTTACAGCTGGAGTCGTCGAACATATAGCGTAGTCTCTCCTGCGGCAGTTTGGGATCCATGGGCAGGTAAGCACCGCCGGCGTACAGGATGCCCATGATCCCCACAAAGGCCATAATCCCACGGGGTGCATAAAGTGCCACCCTGTCATCGGGGCCAATGCCCATATTGCGGAGGGTCCCTCCCAGTGCATTGGCACGGAGATCCAGCTCTCTGTAGGTCAGAGTCTCCTCCCCATGGCGGAGTGCCACCCTGTCGCCATGGAGGCTGACTTGATGACGGAATTCCTCTACAATGGTTTGTACCCCACCAAAGTCCACAGCCGTTTGATTCCACGCCCGGATCTGTGCCGCCTCTTGGGCAGACAGGAGACAGTAGTCCCCTATCCGTCTTTCCCCATCTTGGGCAACAGCAGAGAGTAACACCTTGTAGTGCTCCAGGATCCGCCGAGCCGTCTCTTCCGTAAACAGGGTCCGGGCATATGTAAGGGCCAGTACCCCCTCCTCTACCTGCAGAATCAGAATACACTTATGGGCACAGGGAGTCTCCTGCCCATGCACAAGGAGCACATCACAGGCCGGGTCTGTGCAGGGTCTGTATTTCCCTGCCTGTTGTTCTATTTGCTTTAGGAAGGAGCTGTAGGTCTGCTCCTCCTCTACCCTCCCGTGAATTGGGAGGATACTGCCCTCAAGGACCGTTCCCAGGGTAACAGCCTCCTGTCTGCCGTACTTGCTGAAGAGCACCATAGCAGCAGACAGGTAGACCGTATGCTCCGTCACGGCGTAGCGGTGACAGAGGGTCTTGAGAGCGTCCCTGTATCCGGGCTCCGTCTCGGAGCGGACCTGTCCCCGTGAGAAGGTACTGCGGTCCCCACGGGGATGATCCAGAGGCAGGTCCAAGGGGGTATATCCCTCCTGTGCACGGAAGTGAGGGGTCTGCTGTTCTGACAGCGTCCCCCCCTCTATTCCTGTTGTTGTCCGATTCTCTACGTCCATACAACCTGCCTCCTTCGTTGCTAAAGATAAATGGATTCTTGCTACACTCCCAGCACTCCGCCCAGGATCTGTCGGGCGTGGTCAAGGAGTTTCTTAAGGAGCCTGTCAGAGAGCTTGCGGCTCTCTGCGGTGATCCTGAATTCCTCTTGGGTCAAGCTGCAATGCCAGGTAAATTCTGCCCGTCGGCACAGCTCGTCTCCTGTCCCGGTGCGGAAGCCGTAGGCACAGAGAATGCCCTCCTGCCGCCGCTCCGGGCTTACCTTGGGTGCAGTGAGCTTCTGTGCACCTTCATATACGTCCTTGATATGTGACAGGATGGTGCCTACATTCCCGGACAGGGGAACAGTCAGAGCAAAGGAGGCCTCATCCTCACAGCAATAGAGGGTCAGCTCCCTGTCAGATGTCAAGAGCCCCAGGCATCCGCTGTACACCGTGCGGAGCAGGTGCCGCAGCATCTTCGGATCCTGCTGTTCCAGGTCACGTAGCCTGCTGTGGAGTGCTCCACGGTCTGCCGTATACTCCCGTCCCCGGTCTCCCGTCTCCTGTCCACGGGGCAGGGAGGGCTTAAGGGTCATAGCCTTAAGGGTCATGGTCTGCCCCTTCCGACCTGCTCTGTCTATATGCTCTGCTAAGAGAGAAATGGTAGGCAGTGCAAAGATCTGCGAGATACTGACACAGCCGGGATACCGCTCCTCCAGTGCGGAGTGCATCTTGACTACCAGGATGGAGTTGCCTCCGATCTCCATAAAGCTGTCACTGAGACCGATCTCCTCCCGTCCCAGCAGCTCCCGCCACAGGGCAAGGAGGGCATTCTCCGTGGGAGTAAGGGACAGAGGCCCCCTCTTATCCTCCTCGATGGGCAGGAGGGCCAGGGCCTTGCGGTCTACCTTGCCGTTAAGGGTCAGGGGGATCTGCTCAATGGGCAGGATCCGTGAGGGGATCATATAGCCCGGGAGAGAGGCTCCAAGGTGTCTCTTGATCTCGTCCTCTCTCAGACTGCAGGACCCGGTGTAATAAGCCAGGAGTCGGGGGTCTCCCTGTCCCTGCAGTAAGATCGCCGCACTGTTCTGCACACCGGGAAGGGTAAGCAGGGTGCCTTCGATCTCTCCCAATTCGATACGGTTGCCGTTGATCTTGATCTGGTCATCCTGTCTCCCCAGGAATTCCAGCTCCCCTTGGGGATTCCAGCGGACCAGGTCCCCTGTACGGTAGAGCCTGCCCAAGGGTGTTTCCACGAATCGTTCCTCTGTCTGCCGAGGGTCTAAATAGTAGCCCAGGGCAAGGCTGTTACCACCCAGGTACAGCTCTCCCCTGCCGTAGGGGGGAACAAGCTGTCCTCTATGATCCAGCAAAAAGGCTCGGACATTCCCAATGGGTCTGCCGATTGGGATATTGCTGCTGTGCTCCCTGACCAAATAGGAGGTGGCGACTACCGTATTCTCCGTAGGTCCGTAGTTGTTATAGAGAGCATAGGCATTGTTGCTTTCGTAATGCTTCAGCTTATCTCCCCCGGTCAGGAGCAGACGGAGACTCTTGCAGGGGAGCTTGATAAATTCTTCACAGATCGGTGTGGGCAGGAAGCTGACCGTGATCCCATGTTCCTCATAATAGGCCGCCAGACCTCTCAGATCCAGCCGCAGCTCCTGTGGGATCACATGGATGGCTGCACCCACGGTTAGGGAGGGGAAGATCTCCCACACAGAGGCATCGAAGCCGAAGCCTGCAAAACGGGTGGTCACGTCCCCATCCGTCAGACGAAAGGCTTCTATATGCCAGTTTACAAGATTCTTTAGGGCCCTGTGGGACACAGCCACTCCCTTAGGCACCCCCGTAGAGCCGGAGGTATAGATCACGTAAGCTACATGGTCTAAGGTCCCTCTGATGGCAAGGGGGCGGTCTGCAGGTGCCACACTGTCCCCCCTTAATAGGGGACAGCCCTTAATATGGGAGGACAGGGAATCATCTGTGAGAACAAGTCTGCACCTGCTCCTGTCCAAAATGGTTTCCAATCGCTTTTCCGGGGTATGGGGGTCTAAGGGGAGATAGGCCATACCTGCCATAACAGCACCCAGGAGGGCACATATGGCTTCTATGCCGTCGGACATATAGACGGCGACCAGATCACCCGACTCTAAGCCCCTGTTTACAAGGGCGAGGCCGTAGGCATCTGCCCTGGCTATCATTTCCCCGTAGTTCATACGTCTCTCGCCGGAGACCAAGGCGGCAGCCTCGGGATGGCGGTCTGCCTGCTCTCTGATAGCACGGAGGACTGTCTCTCCGTGGAGTTCCTCCCGTACCTCCCCTGCAAGGGAGGTGAGCCGTGCAGCCTGTGCTTCTGTCAGGTAGGAAATACGGGAGCAAAGCTCCTGCTCCTTTCCGGGCAGGTCCTTGAGGACAGCATGGTAGGTGTCCAGAATGCTCCGGGCACTGCTCTCTGCAAGGAGCTCGCAACCGTAGCTCAGTGTCAGGAGCTGCTGACGGTCGGTCTCCGTTGCCCCGATGATCAGATCATACTTGGCAGAGGACAGGCTGTGCTCCAGCCCTGTAAGCTCTGCTCCCCCTAAGGTGAAGCCTTGGGCAGTGGCTCTCTCGTGGGAGAACACCACCGAAATAGGGGGTGCAGGGATCTGCCCACCATGTAGGTCACAGAGCACGCCCCTGTTTGCGAAGATCACCTGCTCCTCTACGGCCTTGATCTGCTGTGCGACAGTCAGATCTGTTGTAAAGTCGCAGGACACAGGGAGCACGTTGACCAGCATCCCCGGCATCTGTCCCAGGTTGACCCCGGTCCTTACGGAAACGGGAATGCCTACAGACAGCTTCTGCTGTCCTGTAAACCGCTCCAGGGTCACCATAGCACCTAAGAGGAGGACATTGTGGAGGCTGGTTCTCAGCCTCCCTGCAAGGCTGTTAAGTGCCTCTGTAACAGCAGGCTCCAAAGGGAGCTGCAGCTGTGCAGAGGTCCTGGCCCTGCCCCTGTGATCTGTGGGCAGGTCGGGAGCCTCTCCCATAGCGGCACAACGGTCTGTCCACTGCTTCTGCAGCTCCGTGAGCTCCTGCTTGTATAGCCATTGGGAAAAGTCCCGGTACTGTAGGGGGGGTGGGGGAAGCTCCTGCCCTGCATAGAGGGCAGACAGCTCCTGTAGGAGAATGGGCATACTGCCGCCATCGGCAATGATATGATGGATATCCATCCATAGCTGTTGCTCCTCTCCCCTCTGTGCAAGGCAGAGGCGGAGCAGAGGACCATGGCTTAGATCAAAGGGGCGGATAAAGTCGGCAAAGGCCTGTGTCAGATCCTCCTCCCCCGACAGAGTCACTGTGGGGATCTGTAGGGTCATCTCCCGGGCAACCATCTGGCACAGCTCCCCCTCCACCACAGAGAAGGTGGTACGGAGGATGTCATGCCGTGCCAGGAGTTTGTTGACTCCTCGGGTCAAGGAGGGCAGATCAAGGGTGCCACTGATACGGTAGGCACGGGGAATATGATAGGCCGTTGACAACGGATCTCTCATTTGGGCGAGATACAAGCCCTTCTGCACGGGAGTTGCAATGTAATAGGGCTGTTCGTCCCCCGGGAGCACAGGTGCATCCTCCTCCGGGAGGCACTGTGCCAATTCTGCCACTGTGGGACAGGTAAACACTGTACGGAAGGACAGACGGATCCCCAGGAGCCTCTCGATCTCATTGAGGAGGTCTGCAATCAACAGAGAATGTCCCCCTAATGCAAAGAAACTGTCATGGCGTCCCACAGGCTCTACTGCCAGCACAGCGGAGAAAGCCTGTGCAAGGAGCCGCTCCCGTTCTGTCTCGGGAGGGGCAAAGAACTCCTCTACGGAGATAGGGGGAAGAGCCTTCGCGTCTAACTTATTATGGGCGGTATAGGGTATGGCAGGGAGCTCCACGATCCCTGTGGGGATCATGTAAGCGGGCAACCGCTTTCTGAGTGCCTCCTTGATTTGGTGCGGCTCCGGGATATGGGAGCCACAGACATAGGCATAGATGGCAGGACCGTGATGGGGATCCTCGCGGACCACCACAGCACAATCCTTGACCCCTTCCTGCATCCGCAGGAGGGCATCGATCTCCCCTAACTCTACACGGTTGCCGCGGATCTTGACCTGGTGGTCATTCCTGCCTAAGTACAGCAGATTCCCGTCCGGGAGCCATTTACCCAGGTCCCCTGTCTTGTAGATCCGTGAGCCGGGGCAGAAGGGATCCGGGGCAAAGCGTTCCTCGGTCCGCTCCGGGTCCCGGATATAGCCACGGGCAATGCCCTCTCCCCCCAGCCACAGCTCGCCTGCCATGCCGATGGGCTGTAAGGTCCCGCTCTTGCTGACTACATAGACTCTTACGTTGTCTATGGGCTTGCCGATGGGGATGTTGTCATAGGCTCTGTCTACACGGAAGGCCGTCGCCAGGACCGTGGCCTCCGTTGGTCCGTAGTTGTTGTAAATGGGGTATTGCTCTGTATAGGTCTTGAGCTTGTCTCCTCCTGTGATCACTTTTCGGAGGCAGGAGATCCGCTCCCTGGTAAGCTGCTCGCAGACAGGCGTGGGGAAGAAGCCTACGTTGATGCTCTCCCTCTCTATATAGGCTCCCATACCCGGCAGGTCCATCCTCAGCTCCTCAGAGATAATGTATATGGTGCCGCCGGCTGCAAGGGGTGGATACATCTCATGGACGGAGGCATCGAAGCCGAAGCCTGCATACTTGGTGCTCCGATCCGTGGCCTTGCTCTCATAGTAGCGGGTATGCCACAGGATCAGATTGGTCAGAGACCGGTGCTCGATCATAACCCCCTTAGGCTGTCCCGTAGAGCCGGAGGTAAAGATCACGTAGGCAAGGTCCTTGCCGCAGAGCTTGGGCAGGGCTGTTACGGGAGTCTCTGTAAGGGCAGAAATCTCAATAGTCTCTATACTGTGGGGCAGGTCGTAGGTCCCATCATCCTTCAGCAGGAGTCTGCAGTTGCTCTGACGGAGCATATGCTCTATCCTCCCTGTGGGATAAGCAGGGTCTATGGGCATATAGGCACAGCCTGCCTTCATGGCACCGATGGCACCTAGGAAGGCGGCAAAGCCGGGACGGGCCATGATGCCTATGACCTCCTCCTTACGGACCTTGTACTCTAACAAGGCAGAGGCTATGGCATCTGTTTGACGGTCCAGCTCCCCATAGGTCAGCCTGCGGTCCTTGTATACCAGGGCGGTATGGCAGGGACGTTCCTTGGCCTGCTCCTTTAGAAGTTCCGGGAAGGTCAGGTCCCTGTCAAAGTCCCTTGTACTGTGGAAGCTGTGTAACAGTTGCCTTCTCTGTGCTTCTGTTAACAGATCTGCCTCTCTGAGGGGTCTGTCGCCCTGCCGCAAATAGGACAGGAGGACATTGCCCAGGAGCTGCTGCAGATGCTCTACGGTGTCCCTCTTTAAGAGGGAGGGACGGTAATTGGAGATCAGACTGTAGTCCTCTCCCTGCAACACCAGGTCAAAGACCAGGTCGAACTTCCCTGCCCCAATATTCACGGGATGCTCTGTGGCTCTAAAGCCCTCCCCCTCCGGGAGGACCATAGTATCCCCGTGGAAGTAATTAAAGAATACATCAAAGAGAGGTGCTCTGCCGTAGGGTCTGTTGGCTCCCAGCTTTTCTGTCAGCTTATTAAAGGGATATTCCTGGTGGGATATGGCAGAGATGAGGCTCTCCTTCACCTCCTGTAGGTAGGTGCGGAAGGTCTTGCTCCCTGTGGGCTTGGTCCGCAGGGCAATGGTATTGACCAGCATACCCACCACCTGCTCCGTATCTGCGTGGGTCCTGCAGGACACGGGCATACCTAAGGTCACGTCCTCCGTATCATAGATCCGTCCTAAGAAGGCGGATACTGCCGCTGTAAAGAAGGCGTAGGGGGTTACTCCCTCCCTTTTGCAGTAGGCCTCTACCTCAGCCTTGGAGAGGTCGGGGAGGGGATATTCTGCCAGGGCTCCCTCGCGGCTCAGATCCTCACGACGCTTGCCGTCTATGGGCAGGTCTGCCTCGGGGAGAGGCTGTGCAAAACGGGACAGCCAGTAGGTCTCTGCTTCCCCAAGGTCCTTGTGCTCCAGCCATGCAGAGTAGTCCCTGTATTGGATTGGAGTCTCCGGGAGACAGCCTCCGTTATACAGAGTCTTAAATTCCCTCAGCAGGATATCTACGCTGTAGCCGTCAATGATAATATGGTGGAAGTCTAAGATCAGCCACCTCTGCCCCTCCCGATCCTCTGCTATGGCGGTACGGAACAAGTTGGGGACAGACAGGTCGTAGGGCTTCAGGAAATCCCGTACGCCCTCCTCTATGGTCCTGTCTCCCAGGGAGATATGCTCCATGGCGTAGTCCGTCCCGGCATGGACGGTCTGACAGAAGTCCTCTCCTATTAGGGAGAAGGAGGTCCGCAGGCTCTCGTGTCTGTGGATGAGCTTGCGGAAGGTCTCTTCTGCCTTAGCTTCGTCGAAGGTGCCTTCCAGGCGGTAGCAGGAGGTCACGTGGTAGCTGCTCTTGCTGTCGTCCAGCTCCTCGAAGATGTAGAGCCGTTTCTGTGCCTGGGACATGGGATATGCGGGAGCATCCGGCTGTTTGGGGATCCCCTGTTCCTGTACAAGGGGACAGCCTCGGATCAGCTCTGCAAGGGAGGCAACGGTCCTCCTGTGGAACACGTCCTTGATACCGATCTGCCCTCTCAGCAGGTTCACAAGCCGGGCACACTTAATCGAGTGCCCTCCCAGTTCAAAGAAGTCGTCGTAAATACTGACCTTATGGAGTCCCAGGACCCTTTGGAAGGCATCTGCAAGGAGCTCCTCTGCCTCATCTCTGGGCAGGGTATACTCCCGTTCCTCTGCCGCAATGGCAGGCAGGGCCTTGCGGTCCAGCTTGCCGTTCCGTGTCAGGGGGATGGCATCCAGCTCTGCCCAATAGGCAGGGATCATATAGGCAGGGAGGCTCTGTGCCAGCTCCTGCTTGACCTGTGTCAGATCCGGCTGTCCTACTACATAGGCATAGAGAGCATCCTCCCCTGCAGGGGACTTGGCACCTATGACGGCACAATCCTTGACTCCTCTACAGTGGCGGAGGGCGGTCTCGATCTCCCCCGGCTCAATACGGAAGCCGCGGATCTTGACCTGGGCATCTATTCGGCCCATAAAGTCTACGGTACCGTCCGGGAGCCAACGGGCCAGGTCCCCTGTTCTGTAGAGCTGTCCCTCCCCAAAGGGATTGGGGACGAATCGCTCCCTTGTAAGCTCCGGTCTGTTCAGATAGCCCTGTGCCAGGCCTACCCCTCCGATACACAGCTCACCGGGAACCCCGATGCCGCAGAGGCGGTCTGCCTGCATGATATACACCTGTGTGTTACGAATGGGTGTGCCAATGGGGATGGCGCCCTCCTGCCCACAGGGGATGGTATACCGCAGGGCAATGACCGTGGCCTCTGTAGGACCGTAGCAGTTGGTGAGACGGAGGTTGGGATTCCGCTCCAGCAGGCGTCTGACGTGGTCCTCGGACACCCGTTCTCCGCCGAAGCAGATGCTATGGATCCCGTCAAACATGGATGGGTCATAGCTGACGAATTGGTTAAACAATGCAGTAGTCATAAACTGCATATTGATCTTGTTGGTAATGAGATAGCTGCGGAAGGCCTCACTGTCTAAGAGCAGGTCTCTGGGGATCATATGGAGACAGCCGCCCCCTAACAGGGTCCCCCAGATCTCAAAGGTGGAGGCATCAAAGACAAGCTGTCCCGTTTGGACCGTATCAGTCTCCGGTCCGAAGGGCATATAGTCGCAATCCGTTACTAAATTCACGATGCCCTTATGGGTGACCAGGACGCCCTTGGGCCTGCCTGTGGTGCCGGAGGTATAGATGCAGTTGGCAATATCCTCCGAAGTGTTCACAAGGGGGATGTCCTCGGTTCTGACATCCCAGCGAGATTCCACATCAAGGTCGATGGTGGGCAGGTCTGTCTCTATATCACAGCCGTAGGTCAGCAGGACCTTGGGTCGGGCATCCTCCAGGATATCCAGGATCCGCCTGTGGGGATAGTCGGGATCAATGGGCACGTAGGCGGCTCCTGCCTTGAGGATGGCACACAGCCCCACAATGGTGGGGATGCCCCTACGGGGCAGGATGGCAACACGGTCCCCACGGCCTACTCCCAGGCTCCTCAGAGTCCATGCCAGGCGGTTGGAGCTGTCATGGAGCTGTCTGTAGGTCAGGGACTCTCCTCCGTAGACCACAGCGGTCCTGTCCGGCCGCTCCGTGACCCGACGGACAAAGAGCTCCATGAGGC
>JAZNYV010000069.1:0-19345 GCA_045594585.1 Faecousia sp.
TGTGTGCCCACCGGGCACACCAAAAAAGAAAAAGAGTGAAACCGAAGTTTCTCTCTTTTTTCTTACCCTCGCAATGCTCGTATCTTAATTTACTATCCTTAAGAGTACGTACCATTTTATTATGCCGCTGGTAAGCGGCATCGCGGCAAAGCCGCCAAGAAATGCCGTGTAATACTGTTCTTGCCGCCATAGGCGGTGCAGGATATTCATCCTGCAATAAAATGGTTTTCAAACCATTTTATCAAGAAACAGTATTATGGATCTGTATTACGGGAGACGTTACCCCTCGCACATAAAGTCGCTCTGATTTTTTAATTGAAAACTGAAGGAACTGACAAGAGTAGATATATTTTCACTCGGCAGATTTCGATTCTTGGAAAGGAAGCGGCAAATATCCTCAAACAGGGCTTTGAACGCTACAGCATTGCATTCTGCACACATGGTGTTGTAGGTTTCTACGATCTTTGCACCCTTTTCACTGTCGATCAATTTAATTTGCGTTGGATCGTAGGCAAGATAGAGGAAGGTAATTCTCTTAGAGGTAGGCTCCTGCAGATGCTTTGTGGCAATTCCTAACAGATTACATAGCATCTGCTTCATATCAAAGTGCCGAATTTCCTTTCCATCCACGGAGAATCGCACTTTGATTTCTCTGAGGTCTATCTGAAAGACATTCTGGAACGAAAGAAAATCAAGCGAGCAGATTTACTGGATTCCGTTCTGAACCTGCTTTGCTCTTCCGTTGGTTCTCTTGCCAATCCTACCAATGTGACCAACACCCTAAACACCAAGCAGAAGTTGGGTGGGGAAAACACCGTATCCCGGAACACCGTCAAAACCTATATGGATCATCTTGCGGATGCCTTCCTGTTCAGCGAATGTAAGCGTTGGGATGTGAAGGGCAAGAGCTACTTCGATTACCCCAACAAGTATTACTGTGAGGACATCGGATTGCGAAATGCCCGGATCGGCTTCCGTCAGCAGGAAATGACTCACATTATGGAGAACATCATCTACAACGAGCTGATCATCCGTGGCTGCAGTGTAGATGTAGGTATCGTATACGGAAGCGGTACAGATGGAAAGGGCCGCACCGTACAGGTGCCGAGAGAAATCGACTTCGTTGCAACCATAAGTGGGAAGCGGATCTACATCCAGTCCGCCTACGCCCTCCACGATGAAGCCAAAGCAGAAGCAGAAAACAGGCCCTTCGGTCTAACCGGAGATTCCTTCCCCAAGATCATGGTCCGGTACGACATCCGCAAACGCTGGTACGACGATAAGGGCATTTTGAACATCGGAGTCATTGACTTCCTTTTGGATCAAGCGGTGCTTTGAATCTCCATTTTACAAACGATCAATTATACCGATTCAAAAACCAAATGTTGCCGTGCAGGGCTTATTTGCTCTGCACGGCAACGCTGTTTATTAAGGCTATCTATTCTCGAAGCTTATGAAAGCAAGAATCGTTTTTGCATACATACACGAAGGAAAAGGATTCGCTAAAAATCAGGACTTTAGACGATAGGTTCTGTTGCGATTGCTTCCCTCTGCCACAATGGTGCCTTCATCCATCATAGAGTATAGGATTTCCTTGACCCTGGTGGTTTTCAACCCCAACAAACTTGAAAAATCCGAAATCTTGCCACTAACATGATCCGTAAGATACGCAATAATTGCATTCTTTTGGGTCGCGGTTTTTATCGTCGGTTTTTTATCGTCGGTTTTAGAAAGAGAGAGTGTTAAGACGATTCTTTCCGGCTCCAGATGTTCTGTAATCATCGGGGCAGGCCAGCCTTGTTCGTGCCAGACACGGAAGATGTTGGGGATACCACTACCGGCTCTTTCACCAATATCGATCATATTGAACATCTTTAGCATCGTTCCGTTCCGGGGATCGGAAATGCCGCCGCTTTTTGCTGCATCAATTTCAATGCGGAAGCCGCCGGGGTTTGCCATGGTGATAGAGTCCTGTTTCTTGATGATCACAAGACCTTGTCTTCCGTAATAGTCCGCATTGACCAAACAGTTTGCCAAAGCCTCCCGCAATGCCTGATGGACCGCCGTATCATCCACTCTGGTGCCACCGTCCATTTTGAAGGGAACCTTTATGTCCTGTATCAGCTTGTTGTATATCCGGAAATAGAAGTCGTACACATTGCCGCTCCATTCGCCGGAAGAGGAAATAACACGGTCCGTCCATCTGATAGACCCATCATACTGCTCCTGATAGTCAAGGAAATAGGCGTTGAACTCCCGTACAATGTCATACTCGTTTCCGAACATGAGAAGACCGGCAGAAGTGGGATGCTTCTTCCCGTCTGTTCCGATTCCCACAGCTCCGAGCTTTAAGAGAAAGTCCTCATCCTCCAAGGCTTCCCATACATGGCCGGGACGGGAAAGGCGCATTCTCTGACGGTAGCTACGAACACTTTCTTTATTGAAGACGGACAGATCCATTTCATTCAGGATCAGCATATCCTGCGTTTTCACCGCAGCATCCCGCACCATGGCTTGAATTTCTTCCTTGGTGCAGCGATAGTCCCCCTCTCCATTTCTGCGGTAGGTAAATAAAGGGTTGCCGTCCACATAAACAGGTTTATAGGAACGCTCTGCACGGGGAACGCAGATCACCACAATATGATTCCCGTCCACCTCCTGCACAAATACATCCTTTGAAGACAAAAGATTTATACTTGTCTTGTTAGGGTTGTTGACAATATCCCAGAATTCCTTTATGAGCCTTTCCGGATCCGGCAGATCAACAGAGCGAAAGGACTTGTCTTCCAGTTCCTCTACACCCAAAAGAATAAGGCCCCCATGAGTATTGGCAAAGGCGGAGTAGGTCTCCCAAATGCTCTTTGGCAGTCCGCCAAGGGCTTTCTTGGCCTCTATACGATTGTTCTCACGGTATTTGCCGATATTAGCAAAATCAATCATGACGCTCCTCCTTTGCACATTCCTTTATCTTTTTCTTTTATTATAGCACATCTCTACGGATATGTCCACGAAAAAGCACAGTGCTTTCGGATTTCTTCCGGAACAAAGGTCCACCTCCTTGCCCTCATCTAACAAGATAAAAAGCGTTGCATGACAGAGCGGTATTAGCTCCGTGTAGCAACGCAATTTTATCATCGGTTTTTATCAACGGAATGTACTATTTTAGTGCAAGTCTTTTTTGGAGATTGATCATAGAAATGGCGAATAACTGCCATGCTTCCAATGTTGTCTGTGACGGGTCTCCCTCTCGGATACGGAGGGTGCGGCGGATCTCTTTGGGGATAACGACACGACCGAGGTCGTCTATGCGGCGTACAATACCGGTTGCTTTCATATATAAAAACTCCTTTTCATATTTGTTGGCGTGGAGTTAGTATGTGGAAGTTTGCCATTATTATACTCATTCGACAAAATTCTCTCCCTCTCTATTTTAATTTTTGCGGAGCACGATCAAGCTTTCTGTGAGGCAGTCGCTGCTAAGGCGATCTCCCCATGATGGGGTCGTCTTAACGGAAAAAGCTTGAGTTTCCGCAAAAAGCAGTTATAGAAGCAGAAATCTGTCTTATTACGCTTTATGCAGGAACTGCCACCCACAAACAAGGCTACAAAGAGTGGTAATAGGCTCGTTTGGGTACAACAACCCCAGCCCCACCAGTGATATTGGTCGAGCTTTTTATTTATATGAAGATGATAGCTCTTTCGTCTATGCGAATTTTATTCGTAGCTGTTTTTGATCCGGGCGAAGGGTCTTGAACCATAGGCACACACCTTCTTTTGCGTGCTTTAGCAGTTCGGCAATTCCAGATGCGATACGATAGTATTGAAAATGTACTTTCTTTTTTATAGGATCTGCAGCTTCTATAATCGTGTTCCGTAGCTTGTTGGTAGGACTTTTCCCTTCCATGCTTCCCAGAAATGCCATACAAATACTAAGGCAGAAATTCAATGCATTGATAGCTTTGAGACTTCGTACCCTGAAATTCTCAAAATCAAACATCTGCTTCTTACACCGAAAATACTCTTCAATCCTCCAACGAGAGAAGTACAGCTTTGCAATCTCCATAAGATCTTCTTTTGAGCGAATTGCTTTGTTCGTTGCAAGCATCATGGGATGCTCTGTAATCCCATAGACCAAAACGAGATAAACAGGAACTTTAGACGCTGTGATTAAAGTTTTTACATGGGATAAATAGCCGGAATGGTTCTTTCCTTTGTAGAAAAGATCCATTTTTATCTTTCCCTTTCTCTTTGCACAAAGCTCGGTAGCCCATACCCATTTGTTTTTATAATAGAGCTTCCGTCTATTTGTAAGGCGAATCACAAAATCCTGTCCCAACTCCATGAGTTTGCAGAACATTTTGTTATCATCATATCCGCGATCCATAATATAAGTTGCCTTGGAAAACAGATCTCTTCCTCGTTCCATTGCAGCGAATGTAACATGATTAATGGAAGTAAAACTCTTTTCCAAGGAAGAGTGAAGCTCCGAAAAAAAGCTTACAGGGTGTCCGGTCTTTGTTAATACGCAAGCTTCCGTTACATGATACCCCTTGAAAATCACAGTTTTTTCCTTTGTGCTCTTTGATCCGTCTCGAACCCAACCCAAGGACTCAAACTTATAGCCATCGGGTTTTACTACATCACTATCATCTATGTGGATAACAGGATGATCCGAAACCATTTTGCAGATGAGCTGCAAATAGTTATTCATCACAAGGTCGAAATCATCTTCTGCCAGATGCCGAGATAAACGATCCACCACATTGATCCTACGAGAATCCTCACAGAGTTCCTGGGCAACTTCCGTCAGAAGGCAACTGCCGGATCAAGCATGCCGTAGATGATATCTGCCGTGAACTTCTTCTGGGGTCGGTAAGTGTTTGCAGAAATTTTTTCGACAAAATTTAAAATTTCCCGTTTCATCTTGTAGGTATTTGTGGTACAATGAGTCATGAGGAATTTGCTCCTTCCGTTTGTTTAGTAAAGTGTTTTGTCGTGATTATATTTTACTACAAACCGGATCAAATTTCCTCATCTTTTTTCAATTTTACGAACTTTTCCAACTTATGCACAGCCTGTTCATGAATTGGGCATTGTTTTGCGGAAACTCAAGGAATATCCCTATTGACTTTGGATTCGGTTTTGAGTAGAATGGAAGTATTACAAATCATTGGAGGTGTCTGTATGGAAAACGCAAAAAAGAAACCCCGTTGGAAGAAGATCCTGGGGCGGATCCTGTTGGGACTGTTGATCGTCATCGTGATCCTTGCCATCGTCATTGGGATATATGCTTCCAAAAATGTGAAGGCAATGAATCAGTGCGTAGATGCCGCCATGGCGGAGCTTCGCAGTCATTACACAGTCACGCCTGTGGATCCCGGTGAGTACGACGGTCTGACACTCTACGGACTGATGAAATTCAATGTAGAGCAGTATGAGATCGAAGGCATCGGCAACCTCTCCGTTATGCGAGTGAACATGGGTGTCATGCAGATGGCCACCTTTGTGATCACGCCCCGTGATCGGAACCTGCCCCTGCTTTCCACGGACTATATGTATATACTGGGGAACCGTACCGCATATATGGAGTACTATGATGTAGTGGAACAAAAGGATGATGTATACAACAGCCTTCTGGCAGATCTCAATGCAGCCATCATAAAGTACGATCATCTGGAGGATGCGGAGGCCACGCCTGCATGGTACGCCCCTCTGCTCACCGTTACGGCATACAAAAACGGGGGCTTTGCAGAAGATGCTGAACTGACAAGTCTGTTAACGGATTGTCTGGACGTCTATCTGGACCACGCTGAGACTCTCCCGGAGCTAACCGAGGCAGAACGTGAGGAAAAGCTAAAGATCACCGTAGACTACACCGACGGGCTGATCGAAAAGGGCGGCATCTCTACGGATGTATTCAAGAGTGCCCTTGGTGAGGAGACCACAAAGGACTTCTTTGACCGGGTATTCTTCGGCACGGCAGTAGATTGATTTTTGTAAGGATATAACAATGGTGGCTTCCAACTTAGAAGTCACCATTGTTTATTTTGTATAAAGAATCGTGAAACATTTGTGTATTTTACCGACGAAATATACAAAGTTTTTTCTTTACTTAGAGGAGAATTCTTGTTATAATATCCCTGTGAGGGAGATGCTCCCAAGAGAAGTGGCTGCATCCGAAAACACATACAAATTGAATGGAGGAGAAAACATGCAAACATTACCCCTGATCATTGTTGTTGTGTACATGGTCACCATGATGTTCATCGGCTGGCTCGTAGGCAAGAAGCAGATCAACGACAGTAAGGACTACATGATCGCAGGCCGCAGAATGGGCCTGTTCATGGTCGCATTCTCTCTATCTGCCAACAATGTTGGCGGCGGATCCACCACCGGCCTGGCTCAGAAGGCCTTCGGTGAATGGGGCATGAGTGCCTGCTGGTACGTTCTGGCAGCCGCTGTCGCCATGATCCCCCTGGCATACTTCGCACCTAAGATCCGCAAGACCATGGCCGTCACCATCCCCGAGGTCGTGGGACGCCGCTTCGGCAAGCTGTCCTGCAATTTCACCGCCGTACTTAACGTCCTTTCCCTGTTCTGCCTGACCTCATCTCAGATCGCCGCTTCCGGCGTGGTCGTTTCCACCCTGACCGGTATGCCCCAGAATGTCGCCCTCCTCATTGCCGGCTTGGTCGTCATTCTGTATACCACCTTCGGTGGCATGATCGCTGACCAAATATCGGACCTTGTGCAGTTTATTATCATTCTGGTGGGCTTGGCCATTGCTACTCCCTTCGTCATTAAGGGTGTAGGCGGCTGGCAGGCACTGTCCGAGGCTCTGCCGCCCGTACAGATGAGCTTCACTAAGATCGGATGGATCACCATTATCGGTTACATCTTCAATTACTTCTGCACCTTCCTGTCGGGACCCGAAATGGTTTCCCGTTTCTCTACCGCCAAGGACGAAAAGACCGCCCAGCGTGCCTCCCTCCTGTCCGGCGTGCTCATGGCCGCTATGTCCCTGTTCCCCACCATCCTGGGCCTTGCCGCACTGGCTGTTAAGGACACCCTGCCCAACCTGGCTGCAAACGGTTCCAACGCCATGATGGAGGTTACTGCCGCTCACGCCCCCCAGATCATTATGGGCCTGGTTTCCGCTGCGATTATCTGTGCAACCATGTCCTCCGCTGACTCTAACCTGCTGTGTATGTCTACCATGGTCATGAACGACCTGGTCTTCGGCAACGGCTACGGCAAGGGCATGAGCGAGAAGAAGATCATCTTCGTCACCCGTATGCTGAATATTATCTTCGCCGTTGTTGCCATGTGCATCTCCCTGTTCGGCGTGGATATTGTTACCATGAACACCTTCGCCTTCGGCATCCGTTGCTCCGGTCCCTTCGCCGCTTACGGCTTGGGCCTCGTCATCAAGAAGGCAACCAAGCATGCCGGCATCTGGTCCATTATCACCGGCACTGCAGGCTTCGTCTTCTGGCAGATCCTGTCTAAGGGCGGCTTCCTGTTCGGCATCCTGCCCGTAGTATTCGGTTGTGCTGTAGGCGTCATCACCTTCTTCCTCATCAATACCATTGAGCTGAAGATGGGTGTAGCCCCCGCTCCCTCTGCCTTTACCGAAGAATAAGGAACCTATTTCTTAAACCCGTAAGTCCAATAAGGCTCTGTGTGACGGAGGTCACACAGAGCCTTATTTGCAGCCTAAATTCCGATTTATACTTATTTCTAATAAAACGGTTAACCGTTTTATTATGCCGCTCATAAGCGGCATGGTGGCAGAGCCTCCATGAAATAACCTGTGATACTGTTCTTGCCGCCAAAGGCGGTGCAGGGTATTCTTCCTGCAATAAAATGGTTTTCAAACCATTTTATCAAGAAACAGTATTAAAGTAAAATAGCAACCATCCTTGACGTCTGTGTAAGAAAGGATGGTTGCTGTTATTTATGGTTAGTCGTCAAAGCCGTTGGGGTTCCGGGACTGCCAGTTCCAGGTGTCGCGGCACATATCCCTCTGATCGTGGGTAGCCTTCCAGCCTAAGATCTCTGCACTCTTGGCAGGATCTGCGTAGCAGGTTGCCAGGTCCCCGGGGCGACGGGGTGCGATCACATAGGGAACGGGAACACCGTTGGCCTCTACGAAGGCATTGATCATATCCAGCACACTGTAGCCGGTTCCCGTGCCGAGATTGAATACGCCCTCCCCGGTGTGGCTGCACAGGTAGTTCACAGCGGCCACGTGGCCCTTGGCCAGGTCCACTACGTGGATATAATCACGGACGCCGGTGCCGTCGGGGGTGTCGTAGTCGTTGCCGAATACACTGAGCTTCTCCCGTTTGCCAATGGCGGTCTGGGAAATATAGGGCATTAGATTATTGGGGATCCCGTTGGGATGCTCTCCGATCTTGCCGCTGGCGTGGGCTCCTACGGGGTTGAAATACCGCAGGAGGACAACGGACCACTCCGGGTCTGCCTTGGCTACGTCACGGAGGATCTGCTCCCCCATGTACTTGGTCCAGCCATAGGGATTGGTACAGTTGCCGGTCCTGGAGCTCTCACGCAGGGGCATCTCGTTGTCCCCGGAGTAGACCGTTGCAGAGGAAGAGAAGATGATCCGCTTGACTCCGCGACGGCTCATGACCTTGCACAGGGTCATAGTAGAGCCCAGGTTGTTCTCGTAGTATTCCAGAGGAATGGCACAGGACTCTCCTACGGCCTTGAGGCCTGCAAAATGGATGGCACAGCCAATATCATGCTCCTCAAAGATCCGCTCCAGCAGAGCCTCGTCACGGACATCCCCCTCGTAGAAGGGGATGATCATACCGGTGATCTCACGGACACGGTCCAGACTCTTGGGGTTGGAGTTCCGCAGATTGTCGATAACGACAGGCTCATGGCCTGCCTCTGCAAGCTCTACACAGGTATGGGTGCCGATATAGCCTGCACCGCCGGTTACAAGTACCTTCATGCCAGTACCTCCCGAATGATATTTTCCATCTGAGGCATCTTAGCCTCCATATCCGCAACCAGGGTCAGCTGGGTACGGGCTCGATCCAAATTCTGCCCCTCACGGTGGGTCTTAAAGTAGGTATCTCCCTCAAGATAGTCCGTAAGGAAACGCAGACCGCACTCCAGGGTCATCATCTTGGCTCCCATGGGGAGGAGCTTGATCTCTTCTTCCGTAAGGCTGTCACCGCAGGCAGAGAGGAAGCCCTCTGTAAAGGTGCGGTACAGCTCCAGGCTCATGGACACCTTGCTCAGATCCTGCTCGTCCTCTGCCGCAGTAGCAGCACCGAAACGGATAGAATCCCCGAAGTCATAGAGGGGGGAGCCGGGCATAATGGTGTCTAAATCAATGACACACAGAGCCTCACGGGTATCGTAATCCAGCATAACGTTATTCAGCTTGGTGTCATTATGGGTAACACGGAGAGGGAGTCTGCCGTCAGCCAGCCGGTCTACAATGGTGCCTGCCTCTGCCTCGCGGTCCAGGTAGAAGCGGATCTCCTGCTCGCAGAGCTTCCTGCGGTCCATAGAGTCTGCCTCCAGTGCCTCGTGGAACCGACGGTAGCGGTCTACGGTGTTGTGGAAGTTAGCAATAGGCTCATGGAGCTTGGCAGCAGGGAACTGCGCCAGGGTCCTCTGGAATCTGCCGAAGGCGATGGCACTCTGACGGAATTCCTCGGAGGATTCTGCCTTCTGCAGGCAGATGCTGTCTGTAATATAGGGGAACAGTCTCCAGTACTCCCCCTCCTCATCTACGAAGGCGGATGCCCCCTCCTTGGTCGGGATCAGGGTGAGGCAGCCACGGGGATCCCGGGTCCGCTCCCGTAAGAAGGCGGTAACTGACGCAATGTTCTCCATAAGCTCCCACGGCTTGGTAAAGATCCGGCTGTTGACCCGCTGGAGGATGTACATACAGCCGCTGTCACAGGCCACGGCAAAGGTATCGTTAATATGACCACAGCCGTAGCGGTCTACATAGATAGGTGTACCGCGGAGGGAATAGCTCTGCAATACTTGTCGAGGATCTACCATAGGATCTTACCTCCACAGATATTCGGGATACTTGCCTGCGTCCTTCATGGCTTGGATCGCGGCTACTACAGCAGGGAGGTCATCCTTGTAGGTGACACCGTGCCAACGGGCCTCGCTGCTGAGGACACGGATGGTGCCGGTCTGCTCTGCGATCATGTCGCTGACGATCTTGGGCAGGAAGAACTCTGCCTTCTCCGGGTTGGCAGGCACGGTATGGGTAAGGAAATCACGGAACTTGCCCTCAAAGCCGTCCAGAGCCTCACGACGGAAGCCCCACAGATTCATGGATACGATACTGTCCACAGGAAGCTCTGTATAGGTCTCTCCATCCTCCGTATAGGCGGCACCCTCTCCCTGCTTGACGATCTTGGTCCGCTCCACAATATGGGTCAGGAAGCCGTTCTCGTCCTTCTCGCAGACGCCACGGGCCACAGAGCCGTTCTCCGTAAGGGTATTGCTCAGAAGATAGCCCACCATAGCGTGCTCCGTAGGCTCCCGATCCTGAGACAGGAAGTCTGCAATGACCGCAAAGGCCTCCTGGCCGTAGAAGTCGTCTGCATTGAGAACTGCAAAGGGGCCCTCGATCACATTACGGGCACACCATACGGCATGGGCCGTGCCCCAAGGCTTGACTCTTACCTCGGGAACGGTAAAGCCCTCGGGGAGCTGATCTAAGCTCTGATAGGCATATACCAGCTCTACGTGCTTGCGGATACGGGAGCCGATAGCGGCTTCAAAATCGGCTTCAAATTCCTTCTTGATGATGCAGACCACACGGCCGAAGCCTGCACGGATAGCATCATAGATGGAGTAATCCATAATAATATGTCCCTGGGGATCCACGGGAGTGATCTGCTTCATTCCGCCGAAACGGCTCCCCATACCGGCAGCCATGATCACAAGGGTCGGTTTCTTCATAGGTCCGTCCTCCTAAGTAGGTTAGTCTGTTTATATATTAAAGTAAAATAGCTTAGAACGCAATAGAGAATGTGAAAATGGATAAAAAAGGATGAGAAACGGTAAATACGTTCGTTTCTTTCGGTAAAACACCATTGATTTTGGCAAATCTATCAAAATCAGTATGTAAGTCCCTTGGGGTAGAAGAATCGGATGGCCTTGGGTGCTACCTCGAAGGTGGCATCCTTTGCCATAAGGAGCTCTCCATCTAAGTTGATCTCGCTCTTCTCATCACAGTGGATGGTGACCTTCTTGCAACGGTAGGGCGTTACCAGGTCCGGCAGTTCCTTATACAGGCCCTTCTTGTACTTGCCGATGACGCCGGCCGCTTGGATCCGCGTGACCTTGTTCACTAAGAGCACATCCAGCATCCCGTCGTCGGGCTGTGCATCGGGTACGGGATGGAAGCCGCCGCCATACCAACGGGCATTGGCAATACAGATCATGGTCAGCTCCTTGTCCACAGTCTCCCCGTCCAGCTCAACCACGTAATGACGGGACAGACCCTTGACCACATGGACCCCGGTAGACAGCCAATAGGCACCGGGTCCCGTGACCAGAGGCAGCTTCTTGTACTTGCTCACGGAGGTGCCGATACGGGCATCCACACCCATGGAGCAGATATTGATAGAGTAGTGATCTCCGCAGCGGATCAGATCGAACTCTGCTACCTCGGCGTCCAGGAGCCGCTCACAGCTACGGAAGGCAGAGGGATCGGAGAAGATGCGAATAAAGTCATTGCCGGAGCCACCGGGGAAGTTGGTCACTGCTGCATTGCTGTAGCCGGCAGCACCGTTGACTACCTCGTTAAGGGTGCCGTCACCGCCGCAGGCATAGAGGCGGACGGGATCTCCCGTAGCAGCCGCCGCCTGTGCGATCCGTGTGCAGTCTCCGGGGTGACGGGATACCAGGATCTCATAGGCAAGACAGTGCTTGCCGCAAGCCTCACGGATCCGCTGGGTAAATTCTCCCGTATGATCATATTTTCCTGCGGCAGGGTTGATAATGAAAACGTGCTTCAAATCAGGACACACCCTTCCTCAATAATACATATAGACGTTGCATTGTAATCTGCCGTTATAGAGCTTACGCTTCTTGGTTGCAGCCTTGCCGAAATAGTGCTCGAATTCTGCCTCAGAGGAGATAATATACTTCTTCCAGCCGTTGGCAAACTTGAGATGTTTGCCGAAGGCACGGACCAGGTGCCGGGCATCTCTCTGCTCCATCATACGCTCGCCGTAGGGAGGATTGCAGACGATGACACCGGTGTCAGAGGGCAAACTCTGCTTGGTCGCGTCTGCCTCGCGGAAGTCGATATACTTGCTGACCCCCGCCTTCTTGGCATTGGCAATGGCAATGGAGAGGCTCTGAGGGTCGATGTCCGTACCTAAGATCCGATATTCCCCACGGTACTCCTTGTCCTTGGCCTCGGTCTTTACCTGTTGCCAGATCTCACCGGGGACGCAGGTCCACTTCTGTGCTCCAAATTCCCGATACAGACCGGGTGCACGGTTGAGGGCTGCCAGGGCCGCCTCGATCACGATGGTGCCGGAGCCGCAGAAGGGATCCCAGAAGTAATCCCGTCCACGGTAACGGGACAGGTTGACCAGTGCCGCCGCTATGGTCTCGTGGAGGGGGGCCTCATTGCCTACGGCACGGTAGCCGCGCTTGTGGAGGCTGGCACCGGAAGTATCCAGGAATACTTCGCAGATATCCTTCATAATAGAGAAACGGAGCTGATACGTAGCCCCCGTCTCCGGGAGCCAGCTCAGACCGTACTTGGCTCCCAGGCGGTCTACCGCCGCCTTCTTGGCAATGGCCTGGCAGTCCGGGACGCTGTGAAGCTGAGAATCCAGGCTGTAGCCCTTTACAGGGAAGGCCCCGTCACGAGGAATGAACCGTTCTAAGGGCAGTGCCTTGACCCCCTGGTACAGATCCTCGAAGGAGTGTACAGGGAACCGCCCCAGGAGGATCATAACTCTCTCTCCCATACGGAGGCAGATATTTGCCTTAGCCATAGCGGTGAGATCACCTTCAAAGAACACACGGCGGTCCTCTACACGGACCTGCTCCATGCCCAAACGACGAAGCTCATCCCCTACCAAGCCCTCTAAGCCGAAGAGGCAGGGGACGGCCATAGTAAACTTTTCCATATTATCGCTCCCATAGTTTTGTACTTGATCATATTATACCGAATTTGCAGATAAAAAGCAACGGAAAAACCTGTTTTTTGACAATTTTTGTGACAGCGGTGATTTCTCTTGACTTTTTCGACCATTGTGGTACAATAGTAGTAAGCTGAATAAGCGAAGAGGAAAGGCAATGCCGGATCTGAGAAAAGGCGGCTTGCCAACCATTACCAAGATTAAAGGAGGAATCGTTATGGAAGCCTATATGCAGTGGGCATGGATCGCAGCTTTGGTCATCTTTACAATCGCCGAGGCCTCGACCGGTGCCATAGTGTCCCTATGGTTCATGGGAGGATCTCTGGTAGCCTTCCTGCTGGCAGTGTTCGGTCTGCCCGTTTGGTTGCAGATCCTCTGCTTTGTGGTGGTATCTCTGGTACTCCTGTTGCTCCTGCGGCCCCGTCTGCGGAGCATGGTGGAGAAACGCAAGATCCCTACCAATTCCGACAGCCTGGTGGGCAAGACCGTTCTTGTAACAGAGGATATTGACAACCTCCGCAACAAGGGTGTTGTTCGGGTACACGGCGTGGATTGGACCGCCTTCAGTGCAGACGGAAAGCCCATTTCCAAGGAGACTCCCGTCCGCATTCTCAGTGTCCACAGTGCAAAGCTCTGCGTTGAACCCGCAGAGATTGTATAATCACACTACATATAGCATAAGGAGGAGCAAGCATGAATCTGATCTTTGCAGTCAACCCCGGTGCCACTTTAGTAGGTGTCATTGCCCTGCTGTTGGTGATCACCATCGTTCTTATGAAGAACATCATCGTCGTCAAGCAGTCCAACGCTTACGTTATTGAGAAGCTGGGTGCCTTCCAAGAGGTTTGGGGCGTAGGCATCCACCTCAAGATCCCCTTCCTGCAGCGTATTGCCAAGCGTGTCAGCCTCAAGGAGCAGGTCCTGGACTATCCCCCCCAGCCCGTTATTACCAAGGATAACGTTACCATGCAGATCGACACCGTCGTATATTTCTCCATTACGGATCCCAAGCTGTACACCTACGGCGTAGAGCGTCCCATGATGGCTATGGAGACCCTCACTGCCACCACCCTGCGTAACATCATCGGTGATCTGGAGCTGGATCAGACCCTTACCTCCCGTGATGTGATCAACACCAAGATGCGTGCCATTCTGGACGATGCCACGGATCCCTGGGGCATCAAGGTCACCCGTGTCGAGCTGAAGAACATCCTGCCTCCCCAGGACATCCAGAGCTCCATGGAGAAGCAGATGAAGGCAGAGCGTGACCGCCGCCAGGCCATCCTCCAGGCAGAGGGCACCAAGACCTCTCAGATCCTGGTTGCCGAAGGTGAGAAGGAGTCCGCCATCCTCCGTGCAGACGCAGAGAAGCAGGCCGCCATCCTCCGTGCAGAAGGTCAGGCAGAGGCTATTCTGGCTGTGCAGAAGGCTACCGCAGAGGCTATGCGTCTGCTGAACGAGGCCTGCCCCAACGACCAGGTCATCAAGCTCAAGGCTCTGGAAGCCATGCAGAAGATCGCCGACGGCCAGGCTACCAAGATCATCATCCCCTCCGAGATCCAGGGCCTGGCAGGCCTTGCAACCGGGCTGGTAGAATCCGTTAAGCAGTAATCCCCCATATATAAGCCACCGTGGATCCACCGATCCACGGTGGCTTTTTTCCTACCCTTTCCGTAAAATGTAGTTCAAATTCCGATTTATCGAATAATCTGTCCAAAAGCCCTTGATTTTACAAGGTTTTTCGTTAATTGCAGAATCAAATTTAATACATTTTCCCTTGTTTTTTGCCCTTATGAGCTGAAACAAGGGAAGAGTTCAAGGAAATGCAAGTAGCAGATTTCTTCCTCCGCAGAACAGTCTAAGAAGTCCGCGAAATGGAGGAAGTAACCCTGCCAAGATTGGAAGCAAAGCGTGCCGAAATCAAGGGGCTGTTCAAGGGTAAGGAGCGAAAAGCCCTAGACAAAGAAATCGCAGACCTGCAGAAAGCCATCCAAAAGAAAAAGGATTCCATATCTGCCAATGTAAAGGCAGAAGGCTATCCCAATGTACAAGCCTTCTTCACCGCCTACCGAAAGGCAGAGGTCATCGTAAAGAAATACAAGAAGGATCTTGCAGAATGGGAGCAGAAGGTCAATGAAATAGAAAATCCCGACCAAAAGCAACAGTCCGACAAACCCTATGATGAACAACATGTTCCACCGGAAAGAGAAAGTGTCAGAGACCGCCTCAGACAGTTGCAGAAGAAAAGTAAGCAGCAGAAGATTGTCCGGCGGAACAACGGCAGAGAAAGATAACGGACTACAGACAGTTTAAGAACTAAAAGTGTACTCCTCTTAGGAACGACATTGATCCTAAGGGGAAATTTTGTTAGCGTATATAAAACCCTCCACTTCGCAAAATTCCATTTACCGTTTTTAAAAATCTATTGAAAATGGTAAGGAAGGATGGTATAATAATGTACGAGGAGTGATGCACCATGAAACTAATTAGTCGCAATCAATACTTAGAAAAACTTATCAATGTAATCGGCACCCCGGACATCAAAGTTATTACCGGTGTACGCCGTAGCGGAAAGTCCAAACTGTTAGAGGCTTTCCAAGATCACATCAAACAAAATGTGCCGGATCACAATATTATTAAGATCAATTTCAATCTGTTGGAATATGAACATCTGCTTACCTACAAGGCTCTGTACGACTACATCAATACGAAATATGAGGAAGGTAGGGAAAACTTTGTCCTGATTGATGAGGTGCAGATGTGTACCGATTTTGAGAAAGCCATCAACGCACTCCATGCGTCGGAAAAGTATGATATTTATATTACCGGCTCCAATGCATTCTTGCTAAGCTCGGATCTTGCAACTCTCTTTACCGGAAGAACCTTTGAAATCAAGGTGTTTCCCTTCTCCTTCGGGGAATATATGCGGTACTACGGTTATGAGGACAGATATACTGCTGTTGACAGATATCTGTTAGAGGGCGGTATGGCAGGCTCCTATCTCTACAGGGCTCAGGAAGCAAAGTATGATTATATTGCCGATGTATTCGACACGCTGATTGTCCGTGATATCCGCAAGAAATATAAAATTCGCAATATGCAGCTTATGGACAGAATCGTGGATTTCTTGATGGATAATATCTCAAATCTAACCTCTGCAAGAAACATTGCCGACACTATTACCGGACTAAAAGAAAAAGCCAATCATGTGACAGTCAGTGCATATATGCAGTATTTGTGCAATGCCTTTGCCTTTTACAAAGTCCGCCGATATGACATCAAGGGAAAAAAGTATCTTTACAGTAACGACAAGTATTATCTGAGCGACCATACCTTCCGCTATGCCAAATTAGGCACCAAAAACATGGACTACGGCAGAGTTTTGGAAAACATGGTTGCCATAGAGCTGCTCCGCAGAGGCTATGAGGTCTATGTTGGTGTACTGTACAAGAAGGAAATCGACTTTGTTGCTATCAAGCGGAACGAAAAGATCTATATCCAAGTCTCCGATAATATTAGTGATGAAAAGACCTTCCAACGAGAGGTCTCCCATCTACTTCAAATCAAGGATGCCTATCCCAAAATGGTGATTGCCCGAACTCGGCACGATGAGTATCAGTACGAGGGTGTCAGAATCGTCGATATTGCAGATTGGTTGCTTGGTTAATTATCAAAAACAACGTTGCTTTCAAAACGGTAAATAGAAATATGATTCGTAAAATTGATAACATTTACCTTATCGATGGTGCACAGGCGGATGATATCCGCCCCTACAGCTACAGGTACGAAACTACTCGATAAATTGTAATTTTATAAGCTATTTGCAAAATGTTTACAGGGAGTTGATGTTCCGTTGATGTTGGTATGCTATGATGGCAGTGTAAGGAGGTAGCTGCCATGAATGACGATCTGTTTATGAAAAAGCAAGTCAATGCCAATCGGACCTTGGGTCTGTCCCTGTTGTCTCTGGGGCTCTTTGCCCTATTTCTGTGGGGAAGCTGTATGCTCCTGTCCCAATTGGCTGCTGTAATCGGAGCGGTCCTCTTGTTCCTCTCCGGTTTGGTCATGCAATTTAGGAAAAAGAAACGAGAGTTCTACTCCTTTATCGCTCTGATCCTTAACTCTATTGCCAACGGACTCATTACATCCGTCTATTATCGGCACTACTCCATTGCTGTAGATCGCGGCACCGTGCTTACCTGCCTGCTGCTCCCGGCAGTTCTTCTGCTATGTGCATATATCCTTCTGGGTCTGCTGCCGGAAAAGGGGCCGTGGCCGACTCTGTTGCTGATCCTGGCAAATGCGGCTCTTATGATCGGCTCCGTTGTGGCATGGATCCTAATAGGAGGGGTCCTTTACAGCTTCACCTTTTTCTGTACCGTTTTTACCTTGATCTATACCTTTGTCTTTCGATTTCTCCTCCGTCACCCGGAGGATTCTGTGATGGAGGTGCTCTCCATCGGAAGCTATGGCATTATGGGCATCATCGTCATTGTGGTCATCATTCTGGTCACTGACGGTGAGGTCTTTGACGGTGTTATAGAGGGCATCTGTGATATGTTCGCAGACCTCCTACCCTCCCGTTCCCAAAAAAGAAAGACCCCCAAACCTCTTTAAACAGTCGCAACCACCGTAGATCTTGGGATCCACGGTGGTTGCGATTTACGGTCGTATTTATGTAATGTCTGCTGAATAAGTCGCTACTGCGACTTATCCCCACAGCTATGCTGTGGGGACCTGTAAAAACGGCTGTTTCAAGCCGTTTTTACAGGTTTGCAGACATTATACACTATGTTTTTCAGTACACATTATGTAAGGAGAATTTTCAGTGCAAGGCCTCGCTTATCCCTTTTCGATCCGGTCATGGATGTATGCTGTTAGTCGGTCTCTATCCATTTCCAGAACATATTGCCATTCATTATATAAGATCCGCTCCGCATCCTTCATAACACGCTCATCCCACATACGGAGATGTTTTCCCACAGCTTCTCGCTCTTGCTTTTGGAGATGCAAGGCCTTGATCATCCTCATCAGATCCTGACGGTCTCCATCTGCGAGAATTTTGCCGTATGCTATTTTACGCTCGTTATCATTCTCTATCCAAATGGGATCCATATCCCCCAGAGCTGCAAAGAAGTCATCTATTTCTTTTTTAGATAACGGCTTACGCATTTTTGCCAAAAGTGCTTGGTTCCCGGTGGGAATATAGAACGTCGTTTTTCTGCCGTCCATCGGTTTCATAACATAATATTCCGTACTCGTACCGCCGAACATGATTTCTTCCACCCCAGTGATTTGACAAACGCCCTCCGATCCGTAGACGATCACATCATTTATTTTGAACATATCCCTCAACCTCACTTATTTTTATATGTATTATACCCATAATTTTCCTAAAATTCAAAGGCGATTTTAAACAAAATTTAGGAGTTTTATTTTCCACTGAAATGTGAAAATCGTCTTGACTCCCCCATGGAGCCTCTATGAGAGATAGGAGCATTGTGGTCGCTCTTTGCTGTTTCCCCTTATTTAATACCTGCTGAATAAGAAAGGATATCCATATGACATGACGCACTTTCTTCCCCACACCCCGAAAGTGCGTGGACCCGGACAACGACAATATTAACGTCTGTCTCACCCTGCCGGCGGGAGACAGCTATACCTTTGTGGTGGCAACTCCCTCCAACCTGCAGGACCTGATGAAAAAAAGAGGGTCTTCCCTACCTCACTCCGAGCACCCCCTTCCTAATCATAGATAGGCTCACAAAGGAGAACGTCCTGCACCTGTTGGAGGAGAGCGTGAAGGATCCTGTGCTGCTAAATATCTATGGGGGGATAGAAACCTGTTTGCAAATGTATGATAAGTGATGCAGCTACGCAAAGTTAAAGTGAAATATCCTTTGGATGTGAAATAATGACCTTCAGTCATTGTGAAATTTGATGCTACCGCATCAAGTGAAATGAAATAAATCCCCACGTGCCGCAGCGCATTTCACATTGCGGAGCAATATTTCACACGCGTAGCGTATTTCATACTATTTTTCAATGAAAAGTAGACACTTTTCATTGAAGCTTTTGTGCCACAAGTGACACAAAAGACGTCTCATACAAGTTTCTACGCCCTTACGGGCTATAAAAAGTAGCCATTTCCAATGTCTACTTTTTAAAGAAAC
>JAZNYV010000070.1:0-5590 GCA_045594585.1 Faecousia sp.
GATCGGAGCCATGGCCTGTCCCTCCCGGGATCTCTACACAATGATATTCCGAGGATCATCCCCAAGGGAGCGAGCCCGGGCCATGGACCAAATCCCGATTTGTCGAGCTGTTTGAAACCCCACAAACTCCCAAATTGCGTACCATTCTGTAGGGGCGTCATTTGATATTTTGTACGTTTTCAAACCCCTCGATAAACAGGAACTTGATGTAACGATTCGGTGTATTTTTTTTGAGTATAGGCGTGATTTAGCGTCATTTGCGTAGAGAATCACGGGAAAATGTTGTGATATGGGCGTGATTCTGCGTTCTTATACCCTTATTATATCATATGACCTGTCCAATAAACGGGACTTTAGAAAGAGTATTTTAATTTTCAGGAGGTTATTTATGGATCTGATCAGCTATTTACGTGAGCATGGTGAGGATGATTGCACCCGTCCTGTGGAGGATGGGACGGAATTTGAGTTTGAGGAAGGGGAGGAGCCTTATGCATAAGATCGCTCTTCAAGACGACTTTCGGTGGGAGCCTAACAAGCGGAACTATGCTCCCGTCCCCTTGGAGTATTACAACGAGATGCGGTTCCTCAGTGACCAGGAGTTCGGGACTCTGATGCGGATCCTCCTGCGATTCAATCTTACGGGAGAGGTTCCGGAAGTAGAGGGTGTATTGTGTCATTATGTTGACCGCGTGATCGGGGCACAGAAGCGTTTTCTGACCGGTTGGTGTGAGATTTCGGCCAAACGGAGTAAAGCCGGTAAACGTGGTGCCGAGCTACGATGGAAGAAGGAACAGGGTGCTTCCCAAGAGCCCTCTGCCCCTGAAAGTATGGCAAACGCATACAAAAATGGCTATACCAAAACCGAAACCAAATCCAAAACCGAAGCCAAAACTGAAGCCGAAACCAAATCCGAATCTGAAACCAATATTTCTTCTTCACTTACGGGGGCGGCAGGGAATAGGGAAGTCTCTACAGGGCACGGATGTGTCCCTGCCGCCGCCCCCGAGAGAGAAAGAGGAGCTGTGAAAATGGATCCCGAGACACCGGTAGCGGAGGCTATGGTGAAGCTCCTTCATGTTCACCCCTCACGGACCTGCTTACAGGAGCTGAGGACCTTTGTGACTCGATTGGGAGTAGATACCTGCCTCTTTGCAGTGGAACGGGCAGGAGAGGAGGGACGAGGCAATTGGAGCTATGTCCGAGGGATCCTACGGGATCTGCAGGCTAAGGGGATCACGAACCGCCGACGGGCGGAGAGCTACCACCAGCGCTACAGTAAGGTTCCCGGGCCCAACTCCATGTACCAGATCCACGGACAGACCTATGTTTCCGAGCTGGATCGTCAAGCCATTGCAGACATTATGGCAGAAGAAGATTGAAAGGAGAATGAATCATGAAGAATATGCAACCTTTGCCGGAATGCCCCTTCTACCTGGAGGAGCACCGCCGCGGTGTCAGATGTGAGGGGCTGACGGAGGACTCTACGGTACGCCTCTGCTTCCCCGAGGAGAATGCCTTCAAGGATTACCGTGACAGCTATTGCTACTGCATGAACTGGGAGAAGTGCCTCATTGCCCGTATGCTCCACAGCAAGCACGGCTGTTGAGAGGGGGAATACCATGGCACAATGGATCCTGATCAAGAGAGATTACATCGCAGGGGACCTGCCTATAAAGGAGCTGGCATCCCGTTACGGTGTGTCGGAACGGACCATCCGCCGCAGAGCCGCCCAGGAGGGATGGAAGACCCTCCGCAAGGCCCATGAGGATGCCACCCTGGACCGAGCCTTAGAGCTCTTGGAGGAGCAACGGGCAGAGAAGATGGCACGGATGGAGATCGTCTCACGGGAGCTGCTGGAGCGGATATCCCAAGCCATTGCCCAGTTAGACCGCCAGCTCCTCAGACAGGTGCGGAAGGAGAAGGCCATCCTCTACGAAAATCCCCAACGCTCCGACAAGGCAACCAAGGAGATCATTACGGAGGAGGAGAGCCTTACGGAGGTAAAAACTCCCATTGACCGCAACGGAATTAAGCTCCTTGCCGCCGCTCTGAAGGATGTGAAGGATGTGCAGATGCTCCGTGATCCCACGGACCTACGGGAGCAGGAGGCCAAGATCGCCAAGCTTCAACGGGATGCCAAGGAGGAAACCGCCCCCACCGCCTTCCACGTCACCTTCAGCCCCGAAACCGAGGACTGCAGTGAATAGGAATGAAAGAAAGGATGGAGTATGAAGCAACTGACCTTACCTCCTGCCCAGCCCAAGCAGGTGGAATTCTTACGGGCGAAGGGGAAGCATATCGGTTTCGGCGGGGCCCGTGGAGGGGGGAAATCCTGGGCCGTTCGGACCAAGGCCATTCTCCTGGCACTGCGGTACGGAGGGATCCGTATCCTGATCCTTAGGCGGTCCTACCCGGAGCTCATGAACAACCACATTCTGATCCTGCGGCGAGAGCTGAACGGCATCGCAGTGTACAACGACAAGCTGAAGGCGATGAGCTTCCCTAACGGCTCCACCATTTCCTTCACCTACTGTGCAAGGGATGCCGACCTGGACAGGCTCCAGGGTGTGGAGTACGACGTGATCTTTATTGACGAGGCCACCCAGTTCTCGGAGTATCAGATGAAGACCATTGTAGCCTGTCTGCGTGGGGTCAACAGCTTCCCCAAACGGATCTACTACACCTGCAATCCCGGGGGACAGGGACACCAATACATCAAGCGGATCTTCCTTGACAGGCGGTACGAGGAGGGGGAGGATCCGAAGGATTACACCTTCGTCCGTTCCCTTGTCACGGACAACCGGGCCTTGCTCCGTCAGCAGCCGGAGTATATGAAGCAGCTTGAGCTCCTGCCTCCCAAGCTCCGCAAGGCCTGGCTGGAGGGGGATTGGAACGTCTTCGAGGGGCAGTTCTTCGAGGAGTTTGCAGACAGGCCGGAGCATTACAGGGATCGGACCTGGACCCATGTGATCGAGCCCTTCCCCATTGATCCCAATTGGAGGATCTACCGCTCCTTTGACTGGGGCTATCACAGGCCCTTCTCCTGTGGCTGGTGGGCTGTGGCTCCCGATGGGACTTGCTATCGGATCTTAGAGCTGTACGGCTGTACAGGGACTCCCAACGAGGGGGTCAAGTGGCCCCCTCACAGGGTCTTTGGAGAGATCCACCGTATTGAAACGGAGCACCCCTGGCTGGCAGGGAAGCACATTATCGGTGTGGCGGATCCTGCCATCTGGGATGCGGAAACCGGGGAGAGCATTGCAGATGTAGCGGCTCGGCACCAGGTATTCTTTTCCCGTGGGGACAATAAGCGGATCCCCGGCTGGATGCAGCTCCATTACCGTATGCAGTTCGATGAAAACGGGATCCCTCTGCTCTACGTGTTCTCCAATTGCAGAGCCTTTATCCGCACCCTGCCCCTGCTCCAATACGACGAGCAGATCCCGGAGGACTTAGACACCTCAGGAGAGGACCACGCAGCAGACGAGGCACGGTACTTCCTCATGTCCCGTCCCATCGCCCCAAAAACCACCGGCGGCAAGCCCCTCCCCACAGGAGCGGAGCTGTTCCTGGATATCCCACGGTTAGAGCACTCCCTCAGGATCCCGCCCATGGAGATCCTATGATAATAAATTTTGATTGGAGGTATTACATTGATCGACAAGAATGACATACGGAAGGCTATGGGGATCCTGCGGAGGTATCGGGCAGGGAAGGCCAATTTGGAGGGGAGGCTCATTGCCAACGAGCAGTGGTTCAAGCTGCGGCACTGGGATTATCTCCGCGGCACCCAGGGGGAGCAGGTAGAGCCTGTAAGCGGCTGGCTCTTTAACTGCATTGCCAACAAGCACGCCGATGCCATGGACAACTATCCCTCTCCCGTGCTCCTGCCCAGGGAGCAGGAGGATCGGCAGGAGGCCAAGCTCCTGTCCTCGGTGATCCCGGTGCTGCTGGAGCAGAACGACTTCGAGCAGGTCTACTCCGACGGCTGGGATGACAAGCTCCGAAGCGGTACAGCCATTTACGGGATCTTCTGGGATCCTACCTTAATGGGAGGCTTGGGAGATGTGGCGGTTCGCCGTGTGGATCCCATTAACCTGTTCTGGCAGCCGGGAATCGGCAATCTCCAAGAAAGCAGACACGTGTTCCATGTGGAATTGCAGGACAGGGAGACCCTCCTGGATCAATACCCTCAGTTAGAGGGGAAGCTCACAGCCACCGGTGCAGATGTTTCCAAGTATATTTATGATGACACTGTAGACACCGGTGAGCTGCGAGCTGTGGTAGATTGGTACTACCGCAGGAAGGGCCGCCTCCATTACTGCAAGTTCGTTGGTGAGGAGCTCCTCTTCGCCTCGGAGAATGATCCTGCCTATGCAGAACGGGGCTGGTACGACCACGGTCAGTATCCCTTCGTAATGGACCCTCTGTTCAAGGTGAAGGGTAGTCCCTGCGGCTTCGGCTTCGTAGATGTTGCCAAGTCGGCACAGGAGTATATCGACCGCTGTAACCAGGCGATCATGAAGAACCTCCTTGCCAATGCCACGCCCCGTCACTTTATCCGCTCCGACGGCTCCGTCAATGAGGAGGAGTACCTGGATCTGAGCAGACCCTTGATCCACGTAGACGGTCAGTTAGGCAAGGACAGCATCCTCCCCGTACAGGGCAACAGCCTCCCCTCTATCTACGTCCATATTCTCAATAACAAGATCGACGAGCTGAAGGAGACTACAGGCAACCGTGATATCTCAGCCGGTGGGACCACCAGCGGTGTCACCGCCGCCTCTGCCATTGCGGCCCTCCAGGAGGCAGGGAGCAAGCTGACCCGTGATGCCAACAAGGGCAGCTACCGTGCCTTCCGCAAGATCGTCCTGCTGATGATCGAGGTGATCCGTCAGTTCTACGACGTGCCCCGTGCCTTCCGCATCTTAGGGGCAGAGGGTGGGATCCAATTCGCCCGATACTGCAACAAGGGTCTGCGGCCCCAAAGCCAGGGGGAGGCCTTCGGTATTTCCATGGGGAGCCGCCTGCCCCTCTTTGATATCCAGGTATCTGCACAGAAGGCCTCTCCCTACGCTACTCTGAGTCAGAATGAGCTGGCACTGCAGTTCTATGCCCACGGCTTCTTCGATCCCGGTCGGGCAGAGCAGGCCCTCCTGTGCCTGGATATGATGGACTTCGACCGCAAGGGTGCCATTATGGAGGCCATTGCCAAAAACGCGGCGGCCTCCCGTGAAGTCCAAACTGAAGCCTACAGCCCCATGACCCTCCACCCCTCCTATGACCCCATGGCACAGGTCAGAGAACAAACCGCGTTGGCAACAGCACCGTGAATTCCGATTTGTCGCTCCCTTCGGTCGCAACAAATCAGAATATTGAAAAATGAATGATGAAGAATGAATAATTTCGGTTTCGGCTCCGCCGAAGAATTTGAAAATGGATACGATTTGTATGGCGAAGCCATTATTTTAAATCCATCCCGGAGGGATACCACAATTATTCAATATTCAATATTCATTATTCATTCATTCCAAATCACTCGACAGAGCGATAAACTGGAATTTGAAGGGGGGTGAACCTATGACGAGGA
>JAZNYV010000071.1:0-35389 GCA_045594585.1 Faecousia sp.
CAAGGCGGAGGGCGAGTTTGATGCCGGTGACGAAGCCGGAGAGTTCGTGTTCACGGCAGAGGGCACAGACGGGGTAGAGGATGGTATCCATTTCGTCTAAGGTTTTGCCGTTCATGACTTGGTAGAGGGATTTATAGGCGGGTTTAATTTGGGCGGTGTCCGGGTTGTTGCATTCGGTGTAGGCTTCGTAGAGAAGGGACAGAAGGTCGTTTCCGTTGCCGAAGTTGGGGTGTTCGGACATGACCAAGGCGGTGAGGGATTTGATGTATCCTTCCATCATACGTAGATCACCTCCGAGAGGACGATTTCTTCGGCAGTATGGCGGATGGTGTTCATGGATCTGACCCATTCCATTTCGTCTTGGGCTTTGAGTTCTTCGGTGATACCTTGACTCTTTGCCAGTTGGATTACCAGACGGTCAAACATTGCTTGTGCGGATACATCGATCTGTGCAAGGTAGCTGTTTAGTTTGCCATTACGGAGAAATTCCCGGTATGCGGAGGGGCTATGGGTGCGGAGATAGGTCAGGTGCCGCATACCCCAAGTGCCGATGGGTTGCTCTTCGGTGCGGGGTTCAGAGGTAAGATTGTTCCCAAAAGGATGGTTTAGGTTACGATGATTCCGTGTGCCGACGGGCTGTACTTCGGCATGGGATTCGGGGGTGTGGCAATCGGGCTTGGTCGTGGGATCTTCCGAGTGAATGCAGGGGATGTAGTAGCCACCTACAAGTTCATACCACCAGCCGTTGGTGGGATCGTAGATGTATTTTTCCATAGGTGTTTCCTCCTGTTTTTTGTATTTGAGGTTGAGGTGATTCAAATACAGTGTTTATACCCTCGTTGCCGTGGGAAGCGGTGAGGTGTGGAGGGTAAGGCACAGGTAAGGAACAATGGGAATTTTCGAGGGTTTCTGTTTGATTGAGATTTCTGATTTTCAGAAGTAGAAATCGCTTGTTTTTGTTGATATATCGAAGAAAACCGAATATTACAAGGTGTAATGAGTGGAGAGCAAAATTAGCAAGGAATTCTGCAAGCGCTGATTTTATTCTCCAAGAGATAATTATCTCATATGGATCTTCAAGTCCCGGAAGTCATTGTGGCTTTCGGGACTTTTGTTACGATGAGTAGGTTTTTCATGCCTGTGATAGACTTCAATTACTCATTTTTTCCAAGATTTGATTTGTTGACTGAATAACAAAAGGATACAGGGGTTGAGAAAATGGCGAAACACCAAAATACTCATATATGCGGAAAACCACCGATACAGATAGCCGTGGTGGCAATTTACCCTGTTCGATTTTATTGAGACTACATACACTAATACCTAATATCTGCGACATTCTCCTTTTAGTCAAGCCATGGATCGTTCTTAGCAAAAGGATATTTTGACAGAGAATCTGCCGTTCCTGTCTTAATTTTTCATTGTTCATTGCGAGACACCTCCCAGTTTTTGTGGCTATTGTTAATTTTACACCTATTAGATGTAAAAGTCAATACACCTTTTCGATGTAGAGTACAATAGACCCATACAGACGAAGGAGGTTGTTCCATGCATCGTATTCGAGATTTAAGAGAAGATCGAGATCTAACTCAAGCAGATATCGCAAAAGTTCTTCAAACTACGCAGCAGCAATATAGCAAAATTGAAACAGGCAGGGCAGATATTAGTGGTGAAAAATTGAAGCGGTTAGCAGTATTCTATAATATATCAGCAGATTACATTCTCAGTCTAACCGATGTTCCTCGACCCTTAAAATGATTGCCGAGTAAATATAACAAGTACGGGCACATGCTATTTTCTTAATCGGGCTTGTAGAAAGCCCCCAAAGGCCTCATGGGGTGAAACTACAAATATATGAAAGTATCATATTTATAGAAATTCATCGCTCATTTCATCAATCACAGAGATTGTTGGAATGAGCGATGAATGACGTATAGGACCATAATGTTTTTGATCTGTGTTCAGTCTAATCTTCGGAAAGAGCCTTTTGCTGTTCCAGAAGGGTGTCGATCATCTTGGACACCGCAACCAAGGTGGTTGGGCTGCACTTACTGAGTTTGGCAGCGATATCCCGACTGATGATGGTATCACGATGGGCATATGGAGTATCTAAGAGGAAGAAATCTGTGCTTTCTCCTAATGCATTTGCCAAGCGGAGGAGCATGGAGAGGGACAGCTTGCATTGTGCGGTTTCTATGTGGCTCAGGTAATTATTGGAGCAGTTGACCATTTCGCTCAATTCCGCCTGCGTTAGGCCCTTTTCTAATCTCAGCTTTCGGATCCGCTGACCGATTTTTTCGTAATTCACTTCGTTCATATTGCCTTACCATCCCGTCTCGGAGCTTTTTCTCTATTTTACCGAATGGCATGGGTTTCTAAAACAATCTATCATAGCATATTGCTATTATAGTTATAATATGATATAATATTATTGCAAATTGCCATGATAGATAGAAAGGATGGCTATAAAATGGACGAAAGAACAGATCTGCTTTTACGTTTGAGTTTTTCTCTTAAAGAGTTAGGCATACAGATGAAATATCGACGAGAAAAGGCAAAGGAACTTCTATCCCAAGGTCACTCCTATGACTCTCCGGAATTGATCCGGCTCGCAAAGGAGTATCATCTGCTTCAATGCCAATTCGCATCTTTAGAAGCACAGTTCAAAGAGGTCAAAAAACAGACCGGCACAATTACAACACAACCATAGCTAACAGTGTTGCGATCATGTTCTTGAATAAGCTATGTCAAATATGAGATAACGCAACTTATCCCAATTTTTCAGACACTATCCGGAAAATTGGGATAGCGTTCGATGAAAAAACTTTGCTGATTATTCCCAGATGGTATATCCCCTGTTCTGAACTGTTGAATGCTTAGGGTAATGACATTGTCTGCAAAGGGGAGTATCACCGAAAGCGTAATAATTCAACTTTCCGCGTCCATACCTGTTTTTTGTAGAAAACCAAGAAGTGAAAAGAAGTTGACATATCAACAAATTGAGTGTATAATGAAGACGTTGACATTTCAATATCTATTTTCCGGGAGGTATATTATGCTGAATCGATTTGCTCGGTTTTCCTCGGCGATTGCTGAAATCGACCGGTGTTGGCACAAACTGGCTGCAGAAGCAATGGCGGAATATGAATTAAACAGTCCTCATGCTGTTTATCTTACGACACTTTACAATTTTCCGAAGGGTATTACTGCCGCGAAGCTGAGTGAGTTGTGTTGCAAGAACAAAGCCGATGTGTCCCGCATGATGGGCATATTAGAGAAAAAGGGTCTTGCACGCAAGGAGGCCGTTGGAGGCAATCTTTATCGTGCCAAGCTGCTGCTTACTGACGAAGGAAAGCACGCCGCAGAGTATGTGCAAGCACGTGCAGCCCTGGCTGTGGAGCTGGCAGGTTCCGGTATGACAGACGAGGAACGAGAAGTGTTTTACCGTTGCCTTGAACTGATCACCGCCAATCTTAAAACTCTTAGCAAGGAAGGTCTTCCCAAACAATGAATATTTTCGCAAAAATCTATTGTCGCGTATTTCAAGCTGTATTCCGAATGGCTCTGCCGGTTCTTCCCTACAGAGAGCCGAGGATCATTCCATCCTGCTCTAAGCTGGATAACGTATTCAAAAAAGAAAATGTCAGTGGGGTTCTTTTGGTGACGGATAAAGGTATCTCCGCCAACGGACTTACTGAACCTGTAGAGCAGATCCTGCAAAAGAAGAAAATACCCTATGTGATCTATGATGAAACGAAGCCGAACCCCACAGTACAAAATGTGGAGGATGCCCTCTCCGTCTATCAGCAAAATGCTTGTAATTGCCTGATCGCCATCGGCGGTGGGTCGACCATGGACTGTGCCAAGGCGGTGGGGGCCCGTGTTGCATACCCCAAGAGAACGGTTAATCAGTTGGGCGGCAAGCTGAAGGTGTGGCGCAAGCTTCCTACATTGATCGCCATTCCTACTACTGCAGGGACCGGCAGTGAAACCACCTTGGCAGCTATGATCACCGATACGACTACGCATCACAAATACGCGATCATGAGTTTCCCGCTTATTCCGAAATATGCGGTGCTGGACCCTTCGCTTACATATTCTTTGCCGCCGCATCTTACCGCTTCTACAGGCATGGATGCACTGACCCATGCAGTCGAAGCTTATATCGGCCGTTCAACTACGAAAGAAACTCAGAGACTGGCTCTGGAGGCCACAAGGCTCGTATTTGATAATGTGGAAGCGGTATATCAAGATGGGCAAAACGATCAAGCCAGAGAGAATATGCTCCGCGCGGCATATAAGGCGGGGATTGCCTTCTCTAAGTCGTATGTTGGCTATATTCATGCTGTTGCCCATTCCCTTGGAGGTAAGTACGGCACACCCCATGGCCTTGCCAATGCGGTGTTGATGCCCTATGTGCTGGAAAGCTACGGCAAATGCGTGTACAAAAAGCTGCATCGCTTGGGCATTGCCGCAGGCGTTACAACGGAAGACGATGCACCAATGATCGGTGCCGTCAAGTTTATCAATGCTATCAAGACATTGAATGCGAATATGGGTATTCCGACTAAGCTGTCGGGTATTCAGAAGGAAGATGTTCCGGCACTTGCCAAGCACGCCGCAAAAGAAGCAAATCCGCTCTATCCCGTGCCGAAGCTGATGACGGTGAAGGAACTGGAACAGTTCTACTATACTGTAGCTGATTGGAGCGAAGAGAATGGATATTGATGTAATCATACAGCAGCAGCGAGCCTACTTTCAAAGCGGAGCGACTCTGCCGGTTAGTTTTCGGATCGCTATGCTGAAAAAGCTTCGCGCTACTGTTATCAAATATGAAAAAGAGATCGGCGAAGCGCTGACCGCGGATCTGGGCAAAAGCGAGTTTGAAGGTTTTATGTGCGAGACCGGTCTTGTGCAAAGCGAGATCAGTTATATGATAAAGCACGTCCGCCGCTATGCAAAAGAAAAGACAGTCTGCACGCCCATTACGCAGTTCGCTTCCCGCAGCTACTTGAAGCCCTCTCCTTATGGCAATGTGCTGATTATGAGTCCCTGGAACTATCCTTTCTTGCTGACCATTGACCCATTGGCAGATGCCATCGCAGCAGGCAACACTGTGATCGTCAAGCCCAGTGCCTACTCTCCGGCAACCAGTGCGATCATTGAGAAAATTATCAAGGAGTGTTTTGCCCCGGAATATGTAGCGGTAGTTACCGGCGGCAGAAAAGAAAATGCCGCCCTGATAGAGAAGAAGTTTGATCTTGTGTTCTTCACCGGCTCTCAGAGCGTGGGCAAGGAAGTGCTGCGACATACTGCTGAAACCTTGACTCCTGCGGTGCTGGAGCTGGGCGGAAAAAGCCCCTGCATTGTTGACAGCAGCGCAAAGATCAAGCTGGCTGCCAAGCGAATCGCCTTTGGCAAATTCCTAAACTGCGGTCAGACCTGCGTGGCTCCGGACTATATCCTCTGCCATGAAAGGGTGAAGGACCGGCTTATCGCAGAGCTTGACAAGCAGATCCAAAAGCAATATGGTGAAGATCCGCTGATAAATGCCGATTACGGAAGGATCGTCAATCGCAAACATTTTGACCGCATCAAGGGGCTGATCGACTCCGGCAAAGCCGTCATCGGCGGCAAATGGAACGAGGAGACTTTGCAGATCGCACCTACTGTTTTGCGTGATGTCACCTGGGAAGACCCGGTGATGCAGGAGGAAATCTTCGGACCTGTGCTACCGATTCTGACTTACAGGAATTTAGAAGAAGTGTATGCTATGCTGGCAGATAGAGCGAAGCCTTTGGCACTGTATATTTTCTCTGAGGACAAAAAGATCGTCCGTGAAGTGACCCGGCGGTGCCGTTATGGCGGCGGCTGTGTCAACGATGTGGTGATCCATCTTGCGACTTCCAACATGGGCTTCGGCGGCATCGGGGAAAGCGGCATGGGCGCCTACCACGGCAAGGCCGGTTTTGATGCCTTCAGCCATAACAAATCCATTCTGGATAAGAAGACCTGGATGGATCTGCCTATGCGGTATCAGCCCTATAAGAGGGGCTTGTACGGTAAGCTGCTGCACTTCTTCCTAAGATAATGTGTACTGAACAACGCAATCGTCCTTGCAAGCCAAGGCTTTCAGGACTATTTTGCGTTGTTCAAACACAGTGTATAATGTCTGCAAACCTGTAAAAACGACTTAAAACAGCCGTTTTTACAGGTTCCCACAGCATAGCTGTGAATGTAGATATTCAGGTGCTTCAAAGTTCTTGTTAAAAGGTTTAAAACCTTTTTATAGTGCCGAAGGCACGTCAAGAACTGCATGAGACGAAATTTCACGATTTTCTACTCCAAAAATCGTGAAATTACAACGCTTTAGCGTTGTGCTTTCTAATAGAAATCGAACATTTCTGTTAGAAAGCAGTATCAGTGATGGTGGTGATGGTGACAGGTGGAGCTATGGGCTTCTATGTGGCAGTGGGTGTGGTGGCAGCGGTCGGTGGAGGATTCCAGCTCTAAGGTGGCGTGGGGGATGCCGTGGTCCCGGAGTTCCTGACGTACCGGGTCCTTTATGGTATGGGGGTCTGCATCCGTTACGATGTGGAGGGTGGCACAGTGATTGTGACCGTCCAGACTCCAAATATGGATGTGGTGGACATCCAGGATGCCCTCAATGTGAGACAGGTGCTCTGCGATCTCCTGCGGGTCAATACCACGAGGCGTTTTCTCCAGGAAGAGGTCCATGACCTCCTTGAGATTCCCTGCGGCATGGCAGAGGATGAACAGGGCCACTGCAATGGAGAGAATGGGGTCAATGAGGACGAAGTCCGTGAGCTTCATGACCAGGGCTCCTACCAGGACCACGATCCAGCCCAGGACGTCCTCCAGCATATGGAGGTTCACCGCCTTCTGATTCAGGGAATGGCCTCCGCGGGTAAAGAAGGCGGCACAGAGGTTGACAGCTACACCGATAACAGCAAAGAGGATCATGCCATTGTAGCGGATCTCTGTAGGGTTCAGGATCCGGAGGACGGCATTGTACAGGACCATGAGGGAGCCTGCTAAGAGGATCAGAGAGGTAATGGCTCCCCCCAGAACGGAGTACCGTCCGTAGCCGTAGGAATGGGCTTGGTCAGGGTCTTTTTTGCTTTTCCGTTCCAGGAAATAGGATAAGCCGATACCGGCCGCATCCCCCAAATCATGGACCGCGTCGGAAAGAATGGCCACGCTCCCTGTATAAACGCCGCCGAAAAACTCAAAGACGGAAAAAGCCAGGTTCAAAAGAAAAGCAATCAAAATATTCTTGTCAGACTTCATAAGGGCCTCCTGTTGCAAACAACGATTTTTTATGATACAATACATTTGATAATGAACATATCGTTCGGTTAAATTGTAGCAGATAAGGACTCGGGAAGCAACATACCATATTGCTATGCTATTCCTTATGGAACAAAATCGTGAAATTGTACGGAGGGGACTATGGACAGACGGCAACGGAAAACCAGGGAGGCTATTTTCAGAGCCTTTACAGAGCTACTGTCGAAGAAGGAATTTTCGCAGATCACCGTAAGAGAGATCATTGACAGGGCAGATGTGGGGAGGGCTACCTTCTACGCCCACTTCGAGACCAAGGACTTCCTCCTAAAGGAGCTGTGCAGGGAGCTGTTCTGCCATATTTTTGATGCTATGGAGGGGGAGGAGGAGCACAGGCATATTTTTACCTGCGATGCACCGGGATCTGTGTTCCTCCATCTGATCAAGCACCTGCAGCAGAACGACAATCAGATTTTGGAATTGCTGTCGGGGCAGAACAACGAGCTGTTCCTGCAATATTTTAAGGGGAACCTTCGGGAGCTTGTGGCGAGCCAGCTTTCCCTGTTTGCCCACAGGAAGCATGAGGGGCTGCCGGAGGACTTCCGGATCAATCACATTACCGCTACCTTTGTGGAGACCATCCGCTGGTGGGTAGAAAAAGGGATGAAAGAATCCCCGGAAACCATTGCGGAATACTTCTTCCTGGCAGTATGAAAGGGAGGGAGCGGAAGGATTCTGTTCGGAATATGCCGGTAAGGTCATCTGCCTTATTTAAAAAAATTCACTTGACAATTTCTCTCGGTAAGGGTATGATTATGGAGGAGTATCCTGATACGATGTCTCAATGAAAAGGAGATGCTTTCCGTTGAAAGGGGGATGAGGCATGGCAAGAAAGGCTCTTGGCGTATGTGTGATATTTCTGCTTGTGCTGGGGTGCTGTCTTACCTGCTTTGCACTCATTCCTGCCTTCGCAGAGGAGGGACTTCCTGAGGATCAGACAGCTGCCTTCGTTCTGAAGCTCCGCAAGGTGGATCAAGGGACGGGACTTCCCGTAGGGGGAGCGGAGTTCCTACTGTCCCGTGAGGATGGCACCTATCTCACAGGAGAGGAGACTCCCCTGTGGACCAAGGCAGAGGGAGAGGCAAGGACTCTGGTCACCCATGAGGATGGCACCTTTACAGTAGAGGGCCTGCCTCCCGGCAGCTACTATCTTACGGAGACCAAGGCTCCTAACGGCTACGAGCTCCTGGGAGCTCCCGTAAGGATCGTGGTAACTGCCGAGTATGCCCTATTGGGCAACGGGGTTCGGGAGGTCACAGGCTTCGCCGTTCAATGTGAGGGTGGACAGGTCTGCTCCGATACCGGGACTCCATGGGATCTCGTAGAGATCAGGGTAGAGAATGCCTACGGCACCGTGCTGCCTGCTACAGGAGGCATGGGTACGGCAATTTACTATTTGTTCGGCATGGTGGTCCTTTTTGTAGCAGCTCTGTTCGTGGTTGCCAAACGACTCCTTCACGAACAATGATCAGACAAAAATCCCTTGCATTCCGCAGGGAAATTTGATATTCTATAACTACAATTTTAATGACACGGAGGTATACCTATGAAGTACGCAGGCACCAAGACCGAGAAGAACCTGTGGGAAGCCTTTGCAGGCGAGAGCCAGGCTCGGAACAAGTACACCTATTTTGCAAGCGTTGCCAAGAAGCAGGGCTTCGAGCAGATCTCTGCCCTGTTCCTCAAGACCGCCGACAACGAGAAGGAGCACGCCAAGCTGTGGCTCAAGGCTCTGGAGGGGATCGGCGACACCAAGGCTAACCTGGCTGCTGCCGCAGCGGGTGAGAACTATGAGTGGACCGATATGTATGACCGTTTCGCCAAGGACGCGGAGGAAGAGGGCTTCCACGAGCTGGCTGCCCAGTTCCGTGCCGTCGGTCAGGTAGAGAAGGCTCACGAGGAGCGTTACCGTGCTCTGCTCAACAATGTGGAGATGCAGACCGTTTTCGAGAAGGGCGAGGAAGCCATGTGGGAATGCCGCAACTGCGGACACCTGGTCATGGGCAAGAAGGCCCCGGAGCTGTGCCCCGTCTGTGCACATCCCCAGGCCTACTTTGAGCTTCACGCTACCAATTATTGATCTGTCATAAAAGCCGGGAGGCTTCGGAGACCCGAAGCCTCCCAATTTTTTTACCCCAAACGAGGCAAATTCCAATTTATTCGAGCTGTTTGAAAAGGCACAAACCACCAAATCATGCACTATCCCGTAGGGCAAGCTGAGGGCAGCTTGCCCTACGACAGCCTTGTACGATGATATGTTGCATGGTTCGGAAATCGAACTGCTCGACAAATCGGAATTTGCGGTCGGTTATTTTGGGGTCAATACTCTGCCGGGGGCGGCGGAGGTGGGGCGGTTGTTGCGGAATGCGAGGTGTCCGTTGACGAAGACATAGGACATGCCGGCGGCGAGCTGTCGGGGAGCTTCAAAGGTGGCATTTTCGCGGAGGTCTTGGGGGCGGAAGATGCACAGGTCTGCATCCATGCCGGGCGTTAGGAGTCCCTTGGTTTCCAGCCCCATGGCTCGGGCGGGGAGGGAGGTGCATTTGCGGATAGCTTCCTCCAAAGACAGGACCTTTTTCTCCAGCACGAACCGTTCTATGAGACGGGGATAGGTGCCGTAGACTCTGGGGTGAGGGAGACCGTTAAGGGGATAGGTGGCGTCGGAGATCACGGAGCTGTAGGGATCACGGAGGATGGTGGAAATATCCTCCTCGCTGTTGATGCGGTCGATCATGGTGACGGCACACCGCTCATCGGACAGGAGCTTGCACAGGCAGGCCACGGGATCCATGGACAGGAGGTGAGAGATCTGCGTCATAGTCCTTCCTACCAGGGGCCTGTGCTGAGGCAGACGGAGGGCGCTGACGATAATATTGTCCCAGCCGATCATCTGGGCGATATTGTCGAAGTCCCTGCCGCTTTCGATGCGGTGACGGAGCTCTGCGATCTTGTGAGGCTCACGGAGTCGTGCAGAAATGGCATCTACCCCTCCTGCCAGGAAATCCGGGGGGAGCAAATGTAGGAGCTGGGTAGATCCTGCCTCGTACAGATATACGTCACAGCTTACGTCTACCCCCTCTTGCCGAGCCTTGTCCATAAGGGACAGGGCGGTGGGTATTTTTTTGCCCCAATTTCTCATACCCATGGCCTTTAGATGGCTGATGTGGAGGGGACAGCGGAGAGCCTTTGCCACGGTGATCATTTCCTCTATGGCCTCACAGACCATGTCCCCCTCCTCACGCATATGGACTGCAATAGGGTATCGGCTGTGACTCAGAGGTGCAAGGGCACGGATCAGGGATTCTGTGGAGTAGAAGCATTCCGGGGCATAGCCCAGACCTAAGGAAACCCCTAAGGCCCCTTGAGACAGGGCCTCCTCGATCCGTCTGTGGATGGGACCGTAATCCGTGGGATCCTCGGGAGCATAGCCGTAGGCATCACTGCGGACGGTGCCGCCGCCGACCATCATGCCTACGTTCAGGGGCAGCTCCTTCAAGGCCCCAAGGTAAGCTTCCATAGAGGCCGTAGGGATGGCGGGGTCTAATTCTCCCGTGACGGGCTGTAGATATTTCAGAAGAGCATCCCTGTGGATGTCTCCAAAAGGTGCCAAGGACAGCCCGCAGACGCCGTTAACCATAGACGTCAGGCCCTGTGCCAGCTCCAATTCTCCGAAGCCGGGACGGAATACCTCTGCATCCCCGTGACGGTGGATGTCAATAAAACCGGGTGTAACGGTATAGCCTTGGGTGGAGATTTCTTCCTTTCCGTGAAGATCATGTCCGATCGCAGCGATTTTCCCCTTTTCAATAGCAAGATCCCCAACAAAACCGGGAGCTCCGGTACCGTCAATGATCGTGCCACCCTTTATAACATATTCAAACATCAATGTTTCCCTCCGTTAACCAAATTTCGATTTATGGAGCTGTTCGATTCCCGTACCATGCAACATATCATCGTACAAGGCTGCTTGCCCTACGGGATAGTGCGTGATTTGGTGGTTTGTGCCCTTTCAAACAGCTCGACAAACCGGAATTTGAAGATTTGCTTCTATATTACTGTTATCTTATCATCTTTTGAGAAATTTGCAAGGGGGCAGGACAGAAAGTGCGGAATTTCTGCAAGGTGTGACTTGATTTTTGTTCTCGGGTTGGGTATAATATAGAAACAAGAAAAACATAAGGAGGTCATATCATGGCTGTTAAGATCGAAAAGGATACCATCATCGGTAACGTTCTGGATATCGCTCCCCAGACTGCTCCCCTGTTCCAGGCTATCGGCATGCACTGCCTGGGCTGCCCCTCTGCCCGTGCAGAGACTGTGGAAGAGGCCTGCATGGTCCACGGCATTGATTGCGAAGCGTTCCTGAAGCAGGTCAACCGCTTCATCGAGGCTTGCGAAGCCAACGCCTAATCACACAATAAGGAGTTGCCTCACTTAGGGTTCCCTTAGGTGGGGCACCTTTCCTATGGAGAAGAATATGAAAGTACCAATTTCCAAACGGCTGTTGGCCTGTGCGGCACAGGTTCCCATGGGAGCTCGGGTAGCGGATATCGGCACGGATCACGGCTATTTGTCCATAGAATTATTACGCAGCGGCAGGGCGGTCTTTACTCATGCTTCGGATCTCCGGGAACAGCCATTGAAGAAGGCTGTGGAAAACGCCCAAAAGTTCGGCGTGGCAGAGCGGATGCGATTCTCTCAGGCAGACGGCCTCAAGGCCGTTGACCCTGCAGAGGTGGATACCATTGTCTGCGCCGGCATGGGGGGAGATCTGATCGCACGGATCTTAGAGGCCTGTCCCTGGACTCGTGACCCCAAGTACGATCTGATCCTCCAGCCCCAATCCTCAGGGAATGACTTGCGGAGACAGTTGGCCCAAATGGGCTTCGGTATCGAGAGGGAAGCTTTGGTCGAGGACGGCACCTTCCTGTATCAGGTGATCTGTGCCCGTTACGGCATCCCCATGGAGCTGACACCGGGACAGGAATATATTTCTCCCGTCCTGCTGAAAAGCGGAGATCCTCTTCTGCCTGCCTACTTTGAACGGATCCTCCGATCTCTGGAAACTGCAGTGGCAGGGATCTCCAAGGCGGCGGAACCCAGCCCCCGTCTTGCTTATTACCAAACCGCACTGGAACAGGTGCGAGAAATGAGGGATACCTATGATCACAGTACAGACTGTTCATGACTTTATTAAGACCCTTGCCCCGGAGCATATGGCATACGAATGGGACCACGTAGGACTCCTCTGCGGTCGGTCTGATCGGGAGGTCAAGAAGATCCTGGTTGCACTGGATCCCTTTACATCCGTGTGTCGGGAGGCTAAGGACCTGGGCTGTCAGCTCATTGTGACCCATCACCCCATTCTGTGGGAGATCAAAGCCGTCAACGATGCTACCCTTACGGGACGGGATATGATCTATTTGATCGAGAACGGCATTTCTGCCATTAACGCCCATACCAACTTAGACTGTGCCCCCGGAGGCGTCAACGATTGCCTTGCCCGTAGGCTGGGTCTGGAGCAGGTAGAGGTCATAGATCCCCTTGGTACTGACGGGGAGGGCAGAGCCTACGGCCTCCTCCGCGGAGGGGTGATCCCTGCTACGGAGCCTGAGGACTTTGTCCAAGGGGTAAAAGAGGCTTTAGGCTGTGAGGGGGTCCGCTATGTTCCCGGCAACCGTCCTGTAACCAAGGTAGCAGTAGGTGGGGGAAGCTGTGGGGATTCTCTCTATCGGATCCGTGAGCTGGGCTATGATGCTTTGGTAACGGCGGATTGTAAGTATAACCAGTTTGCCGATGCCGCAGAGTACGGCATTACCCTCATAGATGCAGGCCACTTCCAGACGGAGAATCCCGTCTGTGCCTATTTGGCAGAGGAGCTGAGGAAGGCCTTCCCGGAGCTGGAAGTCATAGAATCCAAGGTCCACAAGGATCATATCTCCTTCGTATAAGGAAATTTATCTGTCATTGAAAAGAAAAATGGGATAAAACGGTTGTTTTTCTCCCTGTGATATGCTATAATATCCAAAGAAATTTATCCACGAAGGGAAGTAATACTATGTCAGGTCATTCCAAATGGCATAACATTCAGAAAACCAAGGGCGCGCAGGATGCCAAGCGTGCTGCCGCGTTCACCAAGATCGCCAAAGAAATGTACGTAGCCGTGAAAGAAGGCGGCGGTTCCACGGACCCCAACTACAACTCCCGTCTGGCTACCGTCATCACCAAGGCCAAGGCTGCCAATATGCCCAACGACAACATCAAGCGTGTCCTGGACAAGGCCGGCAACGCAGGCTCCGGTGACTCCTACGAATCCATCGTATACGAGGGCTACGGCCCCAACGGCATTGCAGTGATCGTCGAGACCATGACCGACAGCCGTAACCGTACCGCAGGCAACGTCCGCCACCACTTCGACAAGTACGGCGGCAAGCTGGGGGCTTCCGGCTGCGTGTCCTGGAACTTCACCAAGAAGGGCGTCCTGGTCATTGACAACGAGGACGAGGACTACGAAGAGGACACCGTTATGATGGACGCTATGGATTGCGGCGCAGACGACTTCGAGGCCGAAGAAGGTTGCTTCACCATCTACACCGAGCCCGATGACTTTAACGCCGTTGCCAAGGCAATGGGGGACAAGGGCTATACCTTCGTCTCCGCTCAGATCGAGCAGGTTCCCGGGGAGTACAAGACCCTGGATAACGAGGACGACATCAAGATGATGGAGAAGATGATCGACGCCTTCGAGGACGACGACGATGTCCAGAACGTCTGGCACAACTGGGAGAGAGATTGATTCTGTAGAAGTAAGAATACACAGAAACGCAGAGCCGCGTTTCTGTGTATTTTTTCTTACGGAAATGCTATGTGGTTTCTGTTCTGATACTACTTTTCATTGAAGAATAGTATGAAACCTTTTTAACAAGAACTAGTATGATTTGTTGATTTGGCCCCTGCCATGCCTTTGGACAGTTTGGGAAATTGGAGATTTGTGGGGTGGGGGATTATGGAAGAAAGAGGAAATAGGGGTTGATTTTTGTGAGATATGTGATAAAATAGGAGAAAGATCCTTGGGAATCTGTGGTATTTCTACCAAAATGAGTGTTATAATACAGGAGGAATGATCTATGGGCATGAAAAGATTCTTGGCATTTGTGTTGCTGTGCAGTATGCTTCTGGGCGTAATGGCTGTGGGAGCAGAGGCTGTACCTGCGGCCTTCCCGGTCTCTCGGCTGATTTCTGCAGCGGAGCAGATCGCAGGAGAAATGGAAGAGGCCATCAAAGAGGGGGAGCAGGACAGCAACGGTGTATATTCCAACTATGCTTTCCCGGCGACCTTCGCTATAGACGGGAATAGGGTAGAGGCTCCTGCCTATATCCGTATGGCAGCGGAGGCTGTTCTTGCCCTGTCACGGGGACAGGGGGAGAATACCTCTGTAGCCTATGAGACCGTTACCGTTGAGACGGACCCTGTGTCCTGCGGTGCAGGGAGCCTTCTGACCAAGGGTCAGTATACGGACCTGGCAGAACGGATCACCGTTTATGCAGAGGCTACAGGGGGCAGACTGCCTTCCTCCTTCAACAGACCCACAGGCTATGAGGGGCGGGTCTCTATCTACTCTGCGGCCCATGGACTGACACAGGTTCTGAGAGCCTATGGAGCAGGGGGAGCACTGCCGGAGACGGTGAGCTTCCTGCCGACCCATTATTTCGGGGAGCCGGAGCCTCCCGTAACGGAGACGGAGCCTACGGAAACGGAGCCGGCACCTACAGAGCCGGAGCCTGTGAATTGGTTCGCTGAGGTCATTGCCACTGCGGTAAAGGTCAAGACCTCCATGGACAGCATGGTGATCCCTTCCTCCGTTCAGGTGGGGTCTGTGACCGTAAGTCCGGGACAGTTCCTGTATTTAGCCTGTCACGTGACCGTTGGTATCAACAAGGGGCAGACCACAGGGGAGCTGACGGTTCCCGTGAGCCATGAGCCGGAGAACCCCTCCGGGTCTGCAACGGGTAAGGTCTATCTCAGTGACTATGTATCTATGGCACAGAAGATCATTACCTTCGTAGAGACCAATCAGCAGCCTCCCAATTACGCTACCAGCAGCTCCATCGGGGCGGTCCACTACTATGATCTGGTCCATATGTACACCAAGATCCTGAACTACTACAGCACCAACGGTGCTCTGCCCAATTACAACACTGTAGAGGGCTGGAGAGGCAGTGTAAAGACTGCTTCCGTTGAGCTTCCCAAGGTGACCAAGGCTGCTGCGGCCCCTATGGTCCCTGCCGGTCCCGAGGACATGATCGTTGCAGACTGGGTCTTTACAGACACAGTAAAGAACAGAGGCACCGACGGTGCCGCCAAGCTCATGGCGGACTACGCCAAGGCAGGCATTACGGACGTGTATCTCCTGTGCAAGGGCCTCGCAGGCAAGGTGGCTTGGGCCTCCTCTGTTCCCGGGACTCTGCGGGAGAATTCCTCCCGTGACTTCCTCAAGGAAGTCTGTGATGCGGCGGAGCCCTACGGCATCCGAGTCCATCCCTGGCTCATGGCCTCCCGTGACACCAACTACATTAACAACAACGGTGCAAGCTGTGCCTTCTACCACTTCCGTGTAGGCACCTCCGGCGAGGTCAACCAATTCATCAATCTCCGTGATACGGGATACAGGAATTACATGAGCCGGCTTGTAAAGGAGCTGGTTGAGAACTATAATATTGCAGGCATCCACCTGGATACCATCCGCTACGGCGGTCTGTATTACGACTGGGGCAGTAATACCCGTCAGCTCCTCATTGAACGCTACGGTATTACCAAGGCAGAGTACAATGCCGCAGTTAAGTCCATGTGCGTAGCCGCCGGCTACAGCTACAGCATCAACTCCGAGGGCTACTACGTATACGGCTCGTCCTACTCTGCCTCCGGTGCGGAGTTCGGCAGTGTGATCTACGGCAGTGGCTCCGTAGATGCCCAGAACGGCGTCAAGAAGGTTGCCCAGCTCCGTAAGGACACCGTTACGGATTTCGTAAAGGTCATCAGCGATGCGGCAGGGGAGGACAAGGTGATCTCCTGCGCCATTATGCCTGAGACCTGCAACAATAAGTATGAGTCCGCTCTCTACGGACAGAGCCCCGAGGATCTGGCTGATGTACTGGACTATGTCACCATTATGTCCTACAGCAGTGAGTACCAGGGGGACAGAAATTGGCCCCTGACCCTGGCAAAGGCCTGTTCCGCAGTTGGCTGTAATTCCGTCATCGGTATCCAGGTCTACCCCAGCGAGGGTGCCTCCGATCCCGATCCCAACGGCAAGATCATCTACGAGGAGGCCTACAACGCCCGTAATCTCATGACTACGGACAGCTGCGTTAAGGGCTATGCCTTCTTCCGTGGCAGTTATCTGAACTTGGCATCGGCTACGGTGGTGAACAGCAACACCATTGACTTTACAGTGATCCCCGGTGACGATGCCAACAATGCATCCAAGTACGTATTCACCCTGCAGAACGGTCTGACCTGCAGTGCCGTCACCAACAAGGTTGGCTGGCCCTCCGGTACTACCTTCTCCATTAGCTCTGACAAGAAGACCGTTACCATTAGCAAGAGCGGCAGTACCATCCTGTCAGAGTGCAACTACGGCTCCTTCCGTATGACCGTATCGGGCACCGTGGACGAGATGAAGGGGGCAGCCATGCTCCGCGCCTACAAGGGCACCTCCTATACCGAGGGCTACGGCTATTGTGCCCTAATGGTAGAGGGTCATACCCACAGCTATAGCCCCAAGATCACGACCCCTGCAACCTGTACCGCAGAGGGTGTCCTGACCTACACCTGTGAATGCGGCGAGGCCTATACCGAGGCCATTCCCATGACGGGACATAGCTACGCCCCCTCTACCCAGGAGGCTACGGGAAAGGTCACCTACATCTGCACTGTCTGCACAGACAGCTACGTTGCAGACTGCGGCTATACCCATACACGGGTGGAGACCTGGGCCAAGGGGAATAACACCCATTTCGCTCTGTGCTACGTATGTAAGAAAACGGTGACAGAGACCTGTACCCCGGGTCAGGAGGAACGGGTGGAGCCTACCGCGGATAAGGAGGGCTGGATCCTCTATAGCTGTACGGGTTCAACCGGTCTGTCCCGGGATCTGTCTGTGGATGCCTTCTCCGGACGGGGCTGTGGCTGTTCCTACAAGGAGGTCCTGCCCTACATTCCCGACCCCGATCCTGTAGAGGATGCCGCACTGAAGCTCTATCACTCTCTGAATCTTGCCGACGATATTTCTCTGAATTACCTGGTTCCCGCAGCCGCTTTAGAGGGCTTTGATATGGACACGGTGTATGCAGAGTGCCGCTATTATACCTATACCGGCAACACAAAGGGGGAGGAGGTAGTGGTGGAGATGAAGCCTGTTCTCAACGGCGCCTATTACTACTTCGTCCTGGAGGGCTTGACCGCAGTCCATATGTCTACGGAGCTGACCTGCACCCTCTACGGCACCAAGGAGGGACTGTCCTATTATTCCCCTGTGGATAAGTACAGCATTGCCCAATATGCCTATTCTCAGCTCAACAACCCGAGCAGAGAGGAGCGGCTGAAGATCCTCTGTGCAGACCTCCTCCGTTACGGCGGTGCGACCCAGACCTTTAAGGGCTACCGTACAGACAGCCTGGCAGACAGCAGCATGACCCCGGCACATAGGGCATATCTGACGGATCTGAATGCCTTGACCCTTGGCAATACCAACATGATCTTTACGGAGCTGGAAGAGCCTTCGGTCACCTGGGTAGGAAAGACCCTGGATCTCAACACCAAGGTCACTGTGGTCTATGTAGTCAATACTGCCAATTACACAGCAGATCCCACTGCCCTTACCCTGCGGCTCACCTATCAGAACCACGAGGGCAGGACCGTTACCGCAGAGGTCAAGGATCCCGCTCCCTACGGCAGCGGCGGCAATCAGTATGCCTTCCGCTTCGACGGCCTCTTAGCGGCGGAGCTGCGAGCTGTTCTCTCCGCCCATGTTATGGAGGGGAATACTCCCGTATCCGATATGCTGATCTACAGTGCCGATACCTACGGCAACAACAAGACCGGCGCCCTGGGCACTCTCTGCAGGGCCCTCTTCGCCTACAGCGACAGCGCAAAGGCCTATTTCGCAAAGTAAACCCTTGTCTTGGGAGGGGTTATTGGTTGGGGGCTTCCGGGTAGGACAGGTACAGCTCCTCGGCGGTTTCAAGGGCGGTTTCCAAGAGGACCTTTGCCTGCAACGAGCCGTGAGGAGAGGACAGCAGATCGATCGCCTCCGAAGCCGCACCGCAGAGAATGGCGTACATTTTTTATAAAGCTGAATATCCATATTTTATACCTCCTGTATTTTATTTTAGACCATTTTGCTCTGAAAGTCAATAGACACTTTCTGTCTAACATACAATACATCCGAGGTGATGCAAGGTGAAGCTTTCCTTCGGAGAAAGAATACGGAATTTGCGTGAGGACAGGGATATGAATCAGACAGAGTTGGGGAAGGCTGTGCATATGACCCAACGAAAGATATCCTATATCGAATGCGGAAGAAACGATCCCAACCTGGAAGATATTATTGCGTTTTGCCATTTCTTCAAGGTTTCTGCGGATTATCTGTTGGATATCCCACGCCATTATCGGAGATAAGCAAACAGCAAAAAGCAAGACAGGATAGGATTCCTGCCTTGCTTTTTTGTGCCATATTTCGATTTAGCGAACGCTTATATTCGCCATTTAACTGTCCTAAGGACAATATCACTATGCGTAGCATAATATCACTGCGAAGCAATATCACTCGACGAAAGGCGAATATAACTGAGGCACCTTCCGTAAGGAAGGTGCCTCAAGGTGGCCCTTGCAGGGGTGGGTGATTGGGAATTAGATCAGGTTCTCCTCGGTCTCGGGGTCGAAGAGGTGGATCAGAGCGGGATCGAAGTTGAAGGTGACGGACTTGCCGCCTGCCAGGCTGGAGATATCCAGGCCTGCGGTGGGGATAACAGCGACGATGTCGTTGCCCTGAACGTCCAGGTGCAGGTGCAACTCGCTGCCCATCATCTCGGATACGTCGATGAAGCCCTCGAAGCCCTTAGCATCCTGGCGGATATGTACGGGACGGATGCCTACGATAACCGTCTTCTCGGGGGTGTTGTTCTTCTTGAGAGCCTCCTGCTGTGCGGCAGTGAGAGCGATCTTCTTGCCCAGGAGCTCAACAGCATAGTTGCCACCGTCCTTGATCAGACGGCAGTTGTGGAGGAGGTTCATCTGGGGAACACCGATGAAGCCGGCGACGAACAGGTTCTTGGGATGGTTAAAGACCTCCTGAGGAGTGCCGATCTGCTGGATGAAGCCGTCACGCATGATGACGATACGGTCGCCCAGAGTCATAGCCTCGGTCTGGTCGTGGGTAACATATACGAAGGTGGTGTCGATACGCTTGCGGAGCTTGATGATCTCTGCACGCATCTGGTTACGGAGCTTGGCGTCCAGATTGGACAGAGGCTCGTCCATGAGCAGGACCTTGGGGTTACGGACGATAGCACGGCCGATAGCAACACGCTGACGCTGACCGCCGGACAGAGCCTTGGGCTTACGCTGCAGGTACTCGGTGATGCCCAGGATCTCGGCTGCTTCCATGACCTTCTTGTCGATCTCGTCCTTGGGAACCTTCTTCAGACGGAGAGAGAAGGCCATGTTTTCGTAAACGGTCATGTGGGGATACAGAGCGTAGTTCTGGAAGACCATTGCAATATCACGGTCCTTGGGAGCCACGTCGTTGACTAGACGGTCACCGATGAAGAGCTCGCCCTCGGTGATCTCCTCCAGACCTGCGATCATACGCAGGGTGGTGGACTTACCGCAACCGGAGGGGCCGACGAGAACGATGAATTCACGGTCTGCAACTTCCATGTTGAACTGCTGAACAGCAACGACACCGCGATCGGTGATTTGGAGGTTGACCTTCTTCTCCTCGGGCTGGCCCTTCTTGGGCTTCTTTTTCTTCTCGGTGTTGGGGTAGATCTTCATGATGTTCTTGAGAGTTAAGCTTGCCATGGCAATAAACTTTGATATGCCCGACTCCTCGGTGCATACCTCGCGCTGTGGGACGCACAAACGCATTACGACAGGTCTCCACACTGCCGCACCGCAAGTTCGCGGATTTCCTCCTTTTTTCTGACAAGGTGTACCTAATAGTAAGGTGGAGTAGAATACACCAAGCCATAGTACCTGTATCATAGCATGGAAATGACAAAATTGCAACAATATTTTGCTCCGAATTAGATATTTTTTCTAAAAAATCCCGATTCCCTTATTGACAAGGTAGGGGGATAGAGGGTATAATCCATTTAAACCACAAAAGAATTGTGGGAAAATAAAAGGAGGATCAATTATGAGTTCTATCAAGAAGTACATTGCGGAATTTATCGGTACCTTCGTACTGGTGCTTTTCGCCTGCGGTACCGCAGTTGCTGTTGGCTGTAATGCAGAGGCCGGCAGCGGTTATCTGCTCACCGCACTGGCCTTCGGTCTGGTGATCGTGGCTATGGCATACTCCATTGGCAATATCTCCGGCTGTCACATTAACCCCGCAGTTTCCATCGCCATGCTGGTCAGCGGCAAGCTGAGCCTCAAGGACTTCATCGGCTACATCATTGCACAGGTTGCAGGTGCCATTGCCGGTGCGGCCCTGCTCCTGCCCATCTTCGGCGCAGATTGCGGCTTCGGTGCCAATGCTCTCTACGAGGGTAACGTTGGCCTGTCCATCCTCATCGAGGTCATTCTGACCTTCGTCTTCGTCATTGCGATCCTGGGTGTCACCTCCAAGACCGAGAACGGTGCCGTTGCAGGTCTGGTCATCGGCCTGACCTTGACCCTGGTACATATCCTGGGCATTGCCCTCACCGGTACCTCCGTCAACCCCGCCCGCAGCATCGGCTCTGCCGTATTCGCAGGCGGCGAGGCCCTCAAGAACGTATGGGTATTCATCGTAGCCCCCTTAGCAGGCGGCGTCCTGGCTGCTGTCACCTACAAGTTCCTGTCCAAGGAATAATTTTTCCATGCAAAAGCCCCAAGGGATCAATCCTTGGGGCTTTTGTGCATAAAGAATGGACGGCAAATTCCAATTTAGGCTATAACCTTTAGTAAGCATAACCGAAGATGTTGCAGTGTGTGAATCCAACAAAGGGTGGATTTCTTTACAAATAACACAACAATTCTACGAAAAAGAAATCGACATATTGTGTCTTGCTTATGAAAAGTGATACCCTTAATCGGAATTTGCAGATAGGAAATACCGCCGTTCACCGGGGTGGTGAACGGCGGTAAGGGTAGTGTCGGGTTGGGGTAGATCAAGAGGGGAAGAAACTCAGTGGATGCTTAAGATGGGATTACTTGAAGTAACGCTTCAGCAGGCCCTCCAGAGCACGGCCATGACGGGCCTCGTCGCGTGCCATTTCGTGGACGGTGTCGTGAATGGCATCCAGGTTGTGCTTCTTGGCGACCTTGGCCAGCTCGAACTTGCCGGAGGTTGCGCCGTACTCGCAGTCAACACGCCATGCCAGGTTGTGCTTGGTGTCGTTCTTCATGTTGGGCTCTAAGTAGCTGCCCAGGAGCTCTGCGAACTTGGAAGCGTGCTCAGCCTCCTCGTAGGCTGCCTTCTCCCAGTACAGGCCGATCTCGGGGTAGCCCTCACGGTGGGCGATACGGGCCATGCACAGGTACATACCTACCTCGGCGCACTCGCCGTCAAAGTTGGCCTTGAGCTGGTCCAGGATGAACTTCTTATCTTCCTCGGGAACGCCGTCAAGCTGGGTGCCTACGCCGAATACGTGCTCGGCTGCCAGAGCCATCTGACCCTCAACGACCTTGAACTTCTCGCCGGGGACCTTGCAAAGGGGGCACTTGAAGCCTTCGGGCATCTCGCCTTCGTGAACATAACCGCAAACGGGGCATACATACTTCTTCATAATTTTTTCCTCCATAATTGAAATAATAATTTTAAGATTTTGAGTTGAGTCTCTCGGCACAGCTGTGGCAGATGCCGGTGAAGGTCAGGATGCATTGTTCGACCTTACCGCAGCCTACGTTGCTGCCGAGGTGCAGGGGTGGGTCCAGCTCCTCTACGTCGATCACAGCGGAGCAATGGTTGCAGATGAAATGGGTGTGGGGTGCGGTGTTGCGCTCGAAACGCTCGTTCCCGGCTACGACTCCCATGGTGCCGATGAGACCCTCTTCCTTAAACATGGACAGGTTCCGATACACGGTGCCCAGGGAAAGATCCGGGATCTGAGGCTTGAGCCGGGCGTAGACCCATTCGGCAGAAGGGTGGGTATCGGTAGAACGGACACATTCTAAGATGGCATCCCGTTTCTTGCTGTGCTTGTGGGTCGCCATGAGCTCACCTCCTTGCGAAATTAAGAATCATTCCTGTTTACGCGCTTATGATAGCATATCTTTTTGGATTTGTCAATAATAAAAATAAGAATTTTTATTATTTTTTTAAAAATATTTTTTCCTATTGGAATTACGGCGATTCAGTGGTATAATAAATGTATCCATAAGCAAAGGTTCGCAAGGAGGCTTGACGCCTTCTTGTGTAACCGATGATCTCATCAGCGGTTACATAGAGTCTTTGTGTTTAAATTGAAAGGAGAAACAATTATGGGACTGATTAAGGCTGCACTGGGTGCATTAGGCGGAACACTGGCAGATCAGTGGAAGGAGTTCTTCTACTGTGAAGCAATGGACAAGGACGTGCTCATGACCAAGGGACAGAAGCGGGTCAGCGGACGTTCCTCCAACACAAAGGCCAGCGATAACGTGATCTCTAACGGCTCCGGTATTGCCGTTGCCGACGGGCAGTGTATGATCATCGTGGAACAGGGCAAGGTAGTAGACTTCTGTGCCGAGCCCGGGCAGTATACATATAAGACGGATCTGGAGCCCAGCTTGTTCTCCGGCTCCTTCGGCCAGAGCCTGAAGGATACCTTCAAGGAGATCGGCAAGCGTTTCACCTACGGCGGTGACACCGGCAAGGATCAGAGAGTATACTACTTTAATACCAAGGAGATCATGGACAACAAGTTCGGCACTGCAACACCCATTCCCTTCCGGGTGGTGGATCGGAACATCGGTCTGGATATGGATACGGCTGTTCGCTGCAACGGTCTGTATTCCTACAAGATCTCCAACCCCCTGCTGTTCTATACCAATGTATGCGGCAACGTAAAGGATGAGTACCGCCGCGGGGCAATTGATGCACAGCTCAAGACGGAGTTTGTAAGTGCATTGCAGCCCTCCTTTGCCTCTATTTCCGATCTGGGGATCCGTCCCAATGCTCTGCCTGCTCACGTAACGGAGCTGTGCGAGGCGATGAACGGCATCCTGTCCAAGAAGTGGGGAGATCTCCGTGGCATCCAGATCGTTTCCATTGCTATGAATCCTCCCACCATTCCCGAGGAGGATGCCAAGCTCCTGCGGGATGCTCAGCGTGCCGCTATGCTGAAGGATCCCACCATGGCAGCAGCTACCATGGTAGAGGCCCAGGCCGACGCTATGAAGGCCGCCGCCTCCAACAGTGCAGGTGCCATGACCGGCTTTATGGGCTTCGGTATGGCACAGCAGGCAGGGGGCGTCAATGCCGCTACCCTGTTCCAGATGGGTCAGCAGCAACAGGCACAGCAGCCGGTACAGCAGCCTGCTCCTCAGAACGGGTGGAAGTGTGCCTGCGGCGCAACGGCAACGGGCAAGTTCTGCCCCGAGTGCGGCAGCAAGAAGCCGGAGCCCAAGGCAGAGGGCTGGAGGTGCTCCTGCGGTGCAACGGCAACGGGCAAGTTCTGCCCCGAATGCGGAGCCAAGAAGCCGGAGGAAGGCTGGAAATGCTCCTGCGGTGCCGTCAACAAGGGCAGGTTCTGCCCCGAATGCGGTGCCAAGAAGCCTGCGGCAGAGCCTCTGTACAAGTGCGACAAGTGCGGCTGGGAGCCTGCAGACCCCAAGCATCCCCCCAAGTTCTGCCCCGAGTGCGGCGACCTGTTCAATGAGCAGGATATGAAATAATTATCCACACCTCTTTCAGAAAGGAGGGGGGCATATGCCCACGATCTTAGAGTATAAATGCCCTGCCTGTGGAGGCAAGGCGGAATTTGACAGCGTATCTCAGATGATGAAGTGTCCCTTCTGCGACACCACCTTCGATGTCTCTGCCATGGAGGAGATGGACCAGGTCCTGGACCGGCCTGCCCAGGAGCTCCAATGGGAGAGTGACCAGGAGCAGTGGAGCCGGGAGGAGGCCGAACAGCTGCAGGTGTTCGTCTGCAATTCCTGCGGAGGCGAGCTGGTAACGGATCAGAATACCGCAGCTACCCACTGCCCCTACTGCGACAATCCCGTAGTCCTGGCAGGACGGCTGTCCGGAGACCTGAAGCCGGACCTGGTGATCCCCTTCAAGTTAGACAAGGAGGCTGCCAAGGAGGCTCTGCGTAAGCACTGCTCCGGCAAGCGGCTCCTGCCCAAGTCCTTCAGATCCGAGAACCGTCTGGAGGAGATCAAGGGGGTCTACGTGCCCTTTTGGCTCTTTGACGCAGACGTAGAGGCCAAGCTCCAATACAAAGCCACCAAGGTCCGTACCTGGAGCGACGCCCGATATATCTATACGGAGACCAGCCATTATAACGTTGTGCGAGAGGGGACCCTGGCATTCGAGAAGGTGCCTGTAGACGGCTCCTCCCAAATGCCCGACGATATGATGGAATCTATCGAGCCCTTTGATGCAGGGCAGGCCGTGGACTTCCAAACGGCCTATCTCTCCGGCTACCTGGCGGACCGATATGACATAGGTGCGGAGCAGAGTGCGAAGCGTGCCAACGATCGGATCAAGCAGAGCACGGAGAACACCTTCCGTGACACGGTGGTAGGCTACTCCGGGGTCCAGACCACCCGTTCTGATATCCATACGGACAACGGCAAGGCTAAGTATGCCCTGTACCCCGTGTGGATGCTGACCACCCAATGGCAGGGGAAGAAATACACCTTCGCCATGAACGGTCAGACGGGCAAGTTCATCGGGGACCTGCCTATGGATAAGGGTGCTTACTGGCGTTGGTGGGGGATCTGGACAGGGATCCTGTCAGCAGGCTCTGTTTTGGTATGGCTCCTTCTGCGAGCCATGGGCATTCTGTAAGGGAGGGATGGAGGATGAAAAAGCTGATTCTGTTCCTGCTTCTGATACCTATCCTGTGCAGTGCTGTTTCCGCCGGAGATAGGGTCACGACACAGTGGGACTGGGAGGACCAAACCTACCTCTACGACATGGGGGACGTTCTGTCGGATCACGAGGAAATGCAGATCAACAGCCGCCTCGGTGAGCTGTCCGAGAGTGCGGCAACAGAGCTGCTTGTATTTACCGTGGATCAATACGGCACAGCGGATGAGGACCAAACAGCCACCTACTGCCATCAATATTCCCTTACAGGCAATGCAGTGGTCCTGGTGCTGGCCTTCTCCGAGTACGGCAACAGCTACTACTTTGCAGCCTACGGCGAGGCATGGGATGTGTTTAATGACAGAGCCTATGACAAGGTAGAGGACGCCTTTGTTCCGGACCTGCGGAACGGAGACTATGCAGAGGGGCTCCTTGCCTACGGCGAGGCCTGTGCAGAGGTGATCACCTCCCACGGGAAGCTGCCTGCAGGAGGTATCGTCCTGTGTATTCTGATCGGAGGGCTCCTTAGCTTCCTGATCCCTATGAATATCCTAAAGGGACAGCTTAAGACCGTCCGCTCCCAGCCTGCGGCTGCCAGCTACATTAAGACAGGGAGCATGGAGGTGACCCACAGCCGAGACACCTTCCTGTATCGGAACGTGAGCCGAGTGGCAAAGCCCCAGAACAACTCCTCCGGCGGAAGCCGAGGCGGCGGTGGCGGTGGCGGCGGCCGTGGAGGCTCCTTCTGACCGATCCATAATGATGAGACCCCAAGGGCGGCAATTTGCCGCCCTTTTGTTATTGGGTACAGTGAACGGGGGATGATGCGTGGGGGTGGGGTGAGGAATAAAAATTTATAATATTTATGGGAAAATCGTTGAAAGCATAAGAGATGTGTGTTACAATAAATAGTAAAAATAAGTAAAATACATTATGGAGGTAAGTTTATGAATACTACAAGGTTCGCTGCAAGGGTGCTGGCCTTGCTTTTGGTATTGTGTACCATAGGGGGACTTCTACCCAATGTGGCGGTGTTGGAAACCAAGGCTGCAGAAGTGGCAGAGGCCAATAGCACTGTTGCCGACGAAACGGCTTCCCTGGTCACTTCACTGACGAGCAGCTACAACAGTCTCGTCATTCCGATCAATCAGAGAAAGACCATCACCACCTCTAACCAAGGGGCTCTGGACGGCACATACTTTATATTGGTGGGATCTACCAGTAGTGGCTATCGTACCATTAATTTTAGCTCAGATAAGCAAAGCGCCACTTTGCGTATGACTGCCAATACTACAAGCGATAGTCCCAAGGCTGCAATAACGGGTTATTATTTCCCTTCGGTTCCTGCAGTCCTATCCGGCTCAGCAGTCAGCACCATTAACGGAAAGACGCCTACAGACCTGAGCTTTGCTATTGAGCTGCAAAAGAATACAACAGCCATCAAGAAGGACACCACCACGACGGATAGCGGAAGTGGGACCAAGGGCTGGCAAGGCTATTTGGATTGGGAATGGACCCGTTCCAATAATTGGTCTAACAGTACCCAGTATGGCACTTATTTGTTTATTAAGGCAAAGCCTACAGCAAACAACAATACTGCCTATAATATGAAGTCGTTGCATCCTGACAGAGCAAGCAATCCCTATATGGGCTATACCAACACCAATGGGCAGATGGAGTATACCTCCACACGGAAGCCCTTTTTCCTCATTCCCAATTTTGGTAGCTCTTCTGCCACATCCACGGATTCTACCAAAATCTATAAGATGGACTATACCGGAGGCTCCATTTATAACTATTTTATGGGATGGGACCGAAACAAGAGCAAACACCATATTTACGGAGCAACCATGTCCCAGATCGTCCGGGAGGATAAAAATTCTAGTGAGAAGTGGACTAAGCTGAATTTAGAGGATTTCCTCATGAACTGGGAGCTGTATCAAATTTCCCCTCTGTCTCTGGAGCTGTATAAAGCACTGACAGAGGTGAAGGCACTTGTTGCAGGGGGCAATGCAGAGGGGCAATATACGCCGGAGACCTATCTGAACTTCCTGAAGTATGTGGAAGCTTCCATGGCCAAATACAATCAACACCGAAATACTTATAGCGAAAACACTACGGACAGCAACCGTATCGCTATGGATGCTATGGCTAGGGATCTGCGGACCTACAAGGAGGTCCTGCTAAATGAGCAGGTAGAGCCGCTGCAGATCGTCCTTGACTATGGCAAGGCTGTGAAGTTTACGGAGTCGGAATTTGTGGCTGAAATGAGCTTCTGTTCTTCCCTTACCAATATCAAGATGGTGGGCATTCGGAAGGATGGCAGTCACAATGTCGCTTCTGTGGATTTGATTGCGGAGCCGGATGTTACGACAGAGGGGGGCAGCTTCTCCACCTCCAACGGAATTTTCGACACAGATTCCGGCTGTTATCGCTATACTCCCACAGGGTTCATGGATGCTGTTGAGACGGTTTATGGTATTTTTACCGGAACATATGCATCACAGGGGACAGATTGGTACTTGGAGGCTGCCATTGAGATCCTTCCTGCCAACATGGTCTACTATGAGGCAGAAGGGTTTGCCCAGGAATTTACTCTTACCAAAAAGACTACGGATCAGGCCAACGTGGTCACTGTCCAGAGTCAATGGGAATCCGATAATTATAAGAGCGAGGGTATATACACCGATACTCCACAGGATCTCAATGTCAATGGTGAGGAGATCCTATATCGGGATTACACCAACAATCCGGATGTTCTGTTCTTCGGCTTTGACAACACTGCAAAGGATGTGGAGCGTTATACCAACGCTTCCAATGGCTACGGCGGCTACAACTATGACGACCCGGCTGAAGTTGATACCTATTGGAAGGGAAATGAGGGGATCAAAATTCAGGACATTGTCATTGACCAAACCGAGGGGGCAATGAAGATCACTGCAATGCCGGAATGTAAAGGCTCGGATCCCACAAATGTAAAGGAGTACCATCCCGATGCCTTTGTAGACACCATCTACGGCGGTGTCTACAGCAACAGACCCCTATCCTATGATCCGAAAAATGCGGAGATCTATCAGGTACGTTTTAAGATGAAGAATTTCCGCATCGGTACGGATATCAACGAAGCAGAGGTCGAGCCTTATGTGAATCTGCAATATCAGACGGTAGCATCTGCAGCAATCGATGATACTTTCTATATATCAAATACCTGGGAGCTTTCCTATAACCATATCCATAGCTATGTCCTTGACGGAGATCAATATGTGGTCATGACCCTGTATAGCTCCGATGCATTCCGTAACAGCGGTACGGTCAATAAGATCCGCCCCTACTTTGGAGGTATCGAAAGCATTTCCGCAAGTCAGTTGGGTGAGGTATATATTGACTACATCTACATAGGACCCTATGACCTTGCTCCTGTGGCACCCTCCTACGGACGGGACAGCTCCTATATGAGAGATAATCTTCTTTCTAACGGAAGGAGTCTGTATGTAGAGGGCAACGGTGTTCGGACACAGAGCACCCCCAACCCTGCCAATTATACGGAGATCAACTTCACCTTTACCGGCACGGGCTTCGATCTGATCACCCGTACCAACAAGGATCAGGGCACCTTCCGCGTAGAGGTTTACAAGGACGAAGACAGAACCGAGGCGGTAAAGACCATGTCCGTGAATACCAAGGGCGAGCTGGAGCTGTATCAGATTCCCACGGTTTCCATACAGGATCTGGAGCACGGGAAATACTACGTTTCCCTTATGGTCAATGAAGCCAATACTACCGCTCCTTTAGAATTCCTCCGCCGAGGGAACCAGCTATACTTAGATGCGATTCGGATCTACGATCCCATTGATGTGTCTCAGGGTGCAGCCTCTGCCGAGGAGGATGCCCAAAGTGCCTTTGCTGCCTATTGCAGTGACGGAGAGGCCTACCCGGTCATTCGGGAGGTCCGTGAGCTCCTGCTGTCGGCGAAGGATTTCAATCAACTGGATGGGACCTCCACCAGCGGTATGGTCTATGTGGACTATGCGGAAGAGCCTACAGAGACTGTTCCCGTTACAGATGCAAATGGGGAGACTACAGGAGAGTATGTCCCCGTGGCCCCGGATCTGAGTATCGACAACCATGTGACCAAGGTGATTTCCACCTATGATAAGGTTGGCCCCAATAACGAGGTCTACCTGTCTGTGGGACAGTCCATTGCCTTTAAGTTTGTGGTCTACTCAGAGCAGATCCCCAGCAGATTGGATATCGGCTGTAAGATCATTGACGGAAATTATGCACGCATTCATACCCGTGTGGCCAAGAGCTCGGGGGATGTGAGACAGGCTTTGTTCCTGCCCATCTACTCCGCCACGGCACAGTACTACAGCCTGCCTCTTTGGGAAGCCAGATTTACGGAAGGAACCGACAAGAACGGTGTTCCCATGTGCTATATTTATGTGGTGATCGAGAATTTCAAGGCAGCCAATAATGCAGAAAATACCACCGGTATTCTGTCTATTACAGACCTAAAGGTTGCTTACGATCAAAAGCCGACCCTTCCTGCAGGCATAGTGACTCCGGCATCTTATGATGTACCTGTTGCAAAGAAAACGGGAACCGGAGATATAGAGCTCCCTGTAGACAGCTTTGTTGACTTTGTGGTAGATGGGGAATTGGCAGAGATAGCTAAGGACTGTACCTATGATCAGAATGTGGGTACTTGCGACCACAGCCACAGCTATTGGGTTACGGTACTCGAGCCTGCTCCCGGGCAGGCCGGAATCCGACACCTCCAATGCCCCCAATGCGGAGAGATCCTGGAAAGCGAAACCCTTGCCGCAGCGTCTGAGTTGACCTTTGCCGGTGCATCTGTTTCCTTGCAATCGGATCTGGCCATCAATTATAAGGTAAACGAGAGCTTCTTTACGGAGCTGGGCTACAGTGATCCCTATGTGGTGATCGAGGATAACGGCACGGAGGTTACGCTCAGGGAGTATGAGGTCAAGGACGGAAAGTACGTCTTTGTTTACAAGAATATTGCACCTCACCGCATTGGAGATACCGTTATGGCGACCCTCTACGCAACCTACGGCACAGAGCTGTATTGCTCCCCTGTGAGAGAGTATTCCGTAGCGGACTACTGCTACAATATGCTGGGCAAGACGGAGGGCAACGCTGCCTATGATGAGCTCCGTACTCTCCTTGTGGATATTCTTCTCTACGGGGCCGAGACCCAGGCGTATATGTCCTACCGCCTAGACAGCCTGTGCACTGCCCGTTTGACGGAGGCACAGCTTGCCTGCGGTACTGCGGCTTGCCGTGAACTGGTCACCCACAAGAACCAGACCTACGAGGTGATCGACAACCCCACCGTACACTGGAAGGGCGCAGGCCTCAATCTGCGGGAATCCGTTGCCATCCGCTTTAAGCTGGAGGCAGAGAGCTATCAGGATCTGGAGGTGCGGATCACTGTGGCAGGGAAGACCTACAGCATTTACGCCAAGGACTTTGACCACAGGACCGACGGGACCTACGTCCACTTTAAGACCATCAACGCAGCCCAGATGAGCGAGCCTGTGTACGCCGCCGTTTACCGTAACGGTGAGCAGGTGAGCCATACCATCTGCTACAGTATCGAGTCCTATGCTTACTCCAAGCAGAACGACACCACCGTCCCCCACTTAGCAGACCTGGTCAAGCGTATGATGTGCTACGGCGATTCCTGCAAGGCATACGTAGATTAGTTTTTAAAAACACCCCTCTGTGATCCCCGGATCACAGAGGGGTGTTTTTAAAGTAAGTTTTACAAATTATTTATGGCCGGCGTCTTTGAGCTTGGTTTCTCGGCGGTTCTTGACATGGTCGGGCATGGGGTGGATGTCCCCGGACTTGGTCAGGGCCATCTTGGTGAGCATGGGACCTACCAGCTCGTAGATCAAAACGGAGAACAGGACGATGTTTCGGATCAGATCACCCTCGGCACCTAACTGACGGGCGGTCATAGCCATGCCCAGGGCCACACCTGCCTGGGGCAGGAGGGTGATGCCCAGGTATTTACATACATTGGGAGGACACTTGGTCCACTTGGTGGAGAAATAGGCACCGAAATACTTGCCCAAAGAACGGGCGATGATATATATCACGCCGATACCCACAATGGCAAGGTCTGCAAAGACGTTGAGCTCCAGCTCTGCACCGCTGACTACGAAGAACAGGGCCAGGAGGGGAGAGACCCAGCGGTCAGACTTCTCCATAAGATCATGAGACAGGGGACACAGATTGCAGAAGGAAGTACCCAGCATCATACACACCAAGAGAGAGGAGAAGGAAATGTGGACGGGGCCCACATGGAACTCTACCATGGACAGGGCAACGGTACCCAGAACGAAGGCAATGACCAGATTCAGACGGTTGGTATTGGAGTGGAACAGCTTCTCCAGCTGGGTCAGGATCCAGCCTAAGGCAGCACCCAGGGCAAGGGACAGAAGGATCTCGATGGCGGGGTTCAGCAGGATGGAGATCAGATCAATGTTGCCGCTCTGAATGGTACGGGCAATACCGAAGGAAACGGCAAAGACCACCAGGCCTACAGCATCGTCCAGTGCAACCACGGGGAGGAGGAGCTTGGTGACTTCACCCTTGGCCTTGTACTGCTTGACCACCATGAGGGTGGCGGCAGGGGCTGTAGCGGTGGCAATGGCACCCAGGGTAATGGCCTGGGAAGCGGTGAGCTTGTCCGGCATAGCCAGGTGGACAGCAAGGAGGGCGAGGTCTACGAGAACAGCGGCGGCAAGGGCCTGGAAAACACCTATCACAAGGGCCTGCCGTCCTGTGTGCTTCAGCTCTGCAACACGGAACTCATTGCCGATGGCAAAGGCAATGAAGCCCAGTGCCACCTCACTGAGGAGGGACAGGGTGTGGAGGGCATCCTGTCCCACGAAGCCCAGGCCGGGGACCCCCAGGGCACCCAGGCAGTAGGGACCGATCAGGACACCTGCCACCAAATAGGCCGTAACGTCCGGCATCTTAAAGGGCTTGACCAAACGGGTCATAAGGAGCCCTGCCAGAATGGCAATGGCAATGGATAATAAGCTTGACATGAAATTTCCCTCTTTCTTCATAAGAAAATGTAATTTTAGGCACGGCTCACAGTATACTACCAAACAGGCAAAATTTCAAACCTAAAAATTGACAGACTTACAAAAATATCTACGCTGTTTTTGTGCATTCCGACCAAAATTAGTGTTGAGCCCCAAACTGCCGTTCAACACCGCAGGGAACCGATTCATAATTCGGCATATGAATTGGAAATGTCTCTTGCAAGTTGGGACAAACTGTGATAAAATAGGCATAAATACTACAAAGGAGGACTGTATCTATGTTTGATCCCAATGAACCCATTGTATTGAACCTCGGCTTGGAGGAAGAGGATAAGCCTGCTGTAGTGGAAGCTGCAGTGGCAGAGGTCAAGGCCCAGCCGGAGATCGTTCTGACCCCTCAGGAGCAGGCTATGGTAGACGCCTTCTCCGAGAAGATCGATCTGCGGAATACCGCCATTATCCTCCAGTACGGTGCCGCCTCTCAGAAGAAGATCGCCTCCTTCTCCGACAGTGTCCTGGAGGGTGTCAAGACCAAGGAGTTGGGTGAGACGGGAGCCATGATCGGCGATCTGATCACAGAACTTAAGGGCTTCTCCGCCGAAGAGGAGGAGGGGGGCTTCCTGGGCTTCTTCAAGAAATCCGGGAGCAAGATCGCCCGTATGAGAGCCCGTTACGCAGACGTGGAAAAGAACGTCACCGGTATCGTGACCCAGTTAGAGGGACATCAGAACCGCCTGATGACGGATATCCTGGTCTTCGACAAAATGTACGAGGCCAATCTCACCTATTTCAAGGAGCTGACCATGTATATCCTGGCCGGCAAGCAGAAGCTGGAGCAGGAGCGTGCTACGACCCTGGTGCAGATGCAGGAGCAGGCACGGCTGTCCGGCCTTGCCCATGATGCACAGGCTGCCAATGACTTCGAGTCTCTGTGCAACCGCTTCGAGAAGAAGCTCCATGATCTGCAGCTTACCCGTACCATCAGCATTCAGATGGCACCCCAGATCCGCTTGCTCCAGAACAACCATGCCCTCCTGGCAGAGAAGATCCAATCCACCCTGAACAATACCATTCCCCTGTGGAAGAATCAGATGGTCCTTGCTCTGGGCATGGAGCATTCCAAGCAGGCTTTAGAGGCACAGCGGGCTGTGACGGATATGACCAACGAGCTCCTGCGGAAGAATGCAGAGACCCTCAAGATGGGTACCATCGAGGTGGCACAGGAGAGCGAGCGGGGCATCGTGGATATGGAGACCGTCCGTTACACCAACGAACAGCTCATCGGCACTCTGGACGAGGTCCTGCGGATCCAGGCAGAGGGACGGCAGAAGAGAGCCGCCGCTGAGCAGGAGATCGCACAGATCGAGGCCCAACTGCGGCAGAAGCTCCTGGGGTCCTCTGAGGCCCACTGACAGAGGGCGCGGCTATGGATTCCAATCATTCCAAGGGCTGGCTCTCCTTCCTGGCAGTGATCGGGGGGATCTTCCTGGTGACCCGTCTCCTGCCTGCGGTGACCAGACTGCTGGGACTCATCCTGGGTGCCGTGGGCGTGGTGATCCTGACCCTTATCGGTCTGGTGATCTACTTTAGCTGCAAGAAGGACGACAAAAAGACGGTAGAAGGGGCAAAGGCCGACCCCCGGCCTAAGACGGAGCCTGTGCCCAAGGCTGAGCCTAAGGCCATTCCTCCCTCCAAGCTGTCTCCCGAGGCGATGCAAATCCTGAGCAAGGGCAGGAGCCATCTGATGGAGCTGCGGAACCTCCTGCGGCGGATCCGCAACCTTAACGTAAAGAAGCGTGGAGAGGACATCTGCTTCGAGATCGACAAGATCCTGGGTGCACTCCAGCAGCAGCCGGAGGACATCCCTATGGTCCGCCAGTTCTTTAACTATTACCTGCCTACCCTGGGGAATATCCTCCTCAAGTATCTCCGCTTGGAGGAGGCGGGCATGGCCACGGAGCAGACAACGGTCCGTGTAATGGCTTGCCTGGGGGAGATCAAGACCGCTATGGAGAAGCAGTATGCCGCCATCTTCGAGAATGACCTGCTGGATCTGACCGTAGAGATGGAGTCTCTTACACAGGCCTGCAAGCGGGACGGCCTCTTAGTCAGTGAGGACTTCACCCTCAGAGAAGGGGATCGGGAGATCTCTCTGACCCTATAATGTGGCAGAGCACCCCCCGGGACAGCATATCTTGGGCTTACATTCAGAAAATTCCGAAAAAAAGTCAGAAATTTTGAAAAAAACAGTTGCATTCTTTTGGGAAAAGGTATAATATAATAGTCGTAGAACATTCGCCCCGTGGACCCCACAGGGCAAGCTTAAAATCGATTGGAGGTAATCATATGGAGAAGAAGGGCACTCTGGGCAAGATCCTTGCTCTCGTAGGCGCACTGGTGGTCATCGGCGGTGCTGTAGCCGCTATCATCCACTTCTGGGAAGAGATCAAGGCTAAGCTCCCCTGCTGCAGGAAGGACGAGTTCGAGGGTATCGAGGACTTCGAGGACTTCATGGAAGAGGAACTGGACGAGCTGGAAGACGCAGCCGAAGAGATCCGTGACGACATGGAGGACTTCGTAGAGTTCGAGGAGATCTGATCTGCCTGACAGGAATCACAGCCCCGTTGCACCACAGTGCAACGGGGCTTTTTCCATAACAGCAAATTCCGATTTGAAGACCAATCGCACCTTGGGGCGGGGGGCCCA
>JAZNYV010000072.1:0-38709 GCA_045594585.1 Faecousia sp.
AATCTGTACGCTCTTGCGATTGCCGGACGAAAACTCTGCCCGGCTTGATATAGGGGTAGTCTGCCCTTTTTTAAGAAAAAGGGCAGGCAAGCACTGAAAATAGTAGATAAATGTCCGTTGTAAGGGCGTAAAATCCTCTGCTTTGAGTAAAAATCTTTGAAAAACCAATCAGGGAACAGAAAAAGCTGATTTATTCAGAGGTTCCCTAATTTAATACCAAGCTGCTGTTCCATTTGGTTGAGATCCAAATGGAGGATCTTGGAGATCCCCTGTTCCTGCATAGTAACACCGTAGAGGACATCCGCCTCTTCCATAGTACCACGGCGGTGGGTAATGACGATGAACTGGGTCTTGCCGCTGAAGCCGCGGAGGTAGCCTGCAAACCGTTCTACGTTCCGATCGTCCAGTGCCGCATCGATCTCGTCCAGCATACAGAAGGGGGTGGGACGGACCTTAAGGATGGCAAAGTACAGAGCAATGGCAACAAAGGCCTTCTCGCCGCCGGACAGCAGAGTAATGGTCTTAAGCTGCTTCCCGGGAGGCTGGACCCGGATCTCGATGCCACAGCTCAGAGGCTGGGACGGATCCTCCAGCTCCAGGGAGGCCTTGCCTCCGCGGAACATCTCGGTAAAGGTCTCGCCGAAGTAATGGTTGATCTTGGCAAACTCTGTGGAGAAAATATCTGTCATCTGTGCCGTAATATCGGCAATGATGCCCTCCAGATCCTTCTTGGAGGTGAGTACGTCGTCCCGTTGCCCCGTAAGGTACTCATACCGCTCGTTCACACGGGCGTACTCGTCAATGGCACCGATATTGGGATGTCCCAGGGCATTGATCTTCCGTTTCAGCTCCGCAGACCGCTTCTGTGCTGCCATAACGGATTCTATTTCTGCCGCAGCCTCTGGAGCCGTGGAACGAGTCAACTGATAGCTGTCCCACAGCTTATCAATGATCTGCTTCTCCTCCAGCTCTGCAGAGGTCTTCTTGCTCTCCAAACGGGCACATTCCCGTTCCATATTCAGGATATCCTTATTCTTGTTCTGAATATCCTTCTCCAAAGCACTCTTGCGAGCTTCTACCTTCTGCCGTTCTTCAAGGTCCTTTGCAAGCTGCTGACGCAGCTCGTCGGTGCTGCTGTCTTGGGCCGTCAGACGGTCATTCTCTTCCTTGATCCGAGCGGTGTATGCACTCTCTTCATCACTGTAGGTTTGGATCAGCGTCAGCTTCTGCTGACGGTCTCCACGCATCGCCTGCTCCAGGCCACGCAGAGAGGCGACGGACTCCTGTGCCGTGGTCTTCTCTGCCTCCAGGGCGGCAATATCCATACGGAGCTTGGTCATTTTCTCAGAAATGCGGTTGCTCTGCTCTGCTGCAACACTCTGTCCGTCGGAAACCAGCTTCAGATCCTGCTCTGTTCCCCGGATCTTCTCATCCAAGGTGCGGATCTCAGTCTCCAGGGTCGTGCCTCTCTTTTGGTCAGCGGCGGTCCGCTCCTCCAGAGATTTCAGCTCCTTCTCCGCAGAGGAGATCGCCTCTCCAATGGCCTGCTCCAGAACTGCATACTGCTTCTCCTCGCCCTCTAAGCGAAGGACCTCGTCCTGTGCAGTGCGGAGCCTGCCCTCCAGACTCAGGAGCTCATATGCTACCTCATTGGTCTGTCGGAGTGCCTCAGCATGGGAGGTTTTTAAGGTCTCAAAGGATGCAGAAAGCTCCTTCTCCTTCTCCCTAAGTCTCTCCACCTCGTTGGCACGAGACAGGATACCTGCATTGCGGGACACGGAGCCACCGGTCATGGAGCCGCCTGCGTTAATGACCTGACCGTCCAGAGTCACAATGCGGAACCGATGACCGAAACGATTGGCAATGGCAATGGCAGAGTCCATATCCTCTGCAATGACCGTTCTGCCTAAAAGGTCCTTTACGATATCCCTGTACCGGGGCTCACAATGTACCAGCTCCGCCGCGATCCCTACAAAGCCCTGAGACCGATCTACGCCCTGCTCATTGAGCAGACGTCCCTTAACGACCGTCATAGGCAGGAAGGTTGCTCTGCCGGAATCACTGCGTTTTAGGTACTGGATCGCAGCCTTGGCACACTGCTCGTTATCTACTACGATCTGCTGCATGGCACTGCCCAGGGCAATCTCAACAGCAATGGTATATTCATCCTCTACGCGGATCAGCTTGGAAACAGGACCGTGGATCCCCTGCAATCTCTTGCGGTCACTTTCTTGCATGACCACACGGACCGCCTTGGAAAAGCCCTCATATTCCTTCTCCATCTCCATAAACAACCGCAGACGGGAGCGGAGGGTATCCAGGTCGATGGAGGTCTTGTCCAGCTTACTCTTTAACTCATCACGCTTCTGCTCCCGTGCCTTGGCACGGAGTCTGTAGCCCTCCATGCTGTTCTTGCAGGCAGTGATCTCATCCCGCCCGTCGTAAAGCTGTTTGCGAACAGAGCGGAGCTTGTCCTGTGCATCCCTGCGACGCTGCTCTGCCGTAGCACAGTCCTCTGTGACCTCCTTGCGGCGAGCCTCACTGCGAGAAACGGATTCCCGAAGGGCAGACAGATCCGTAGTCTTGGCAGAATGCTCCGTGCGATACCGTTCCTGTAAATTCCGAAGGTCCAAATACTGCTTGGTCATGCCGTCAGAGGAGTCAGCCAGCTTCTTGCCCTCTGCTTCTGCAGCGGAAAGGTTTGTCTTAAGGAGGGTGGTCTGGGTGTCGATCTGTCCCATACGGTCCTCCAGAGCCTTGATCTGCTCTCCGATACTGCTGCTGCGAGTATCCTGCTCAGACAGCTCCTTCTTGACCCGGTCAAGGTTGTCCTGCACATTACGGCAGTTGGTCTCCAGGACGGCGATGTCTCCACGGATAGTCTGTGACAGAGCCTCGGATCGGCTGATCTGATCACGGAGCTGTTCTGTCAACATATCCCGGTTATGGAGATCAAAGGTCAGGGTTTCTGTGGTCACATAGAATTTTTCCAGGTTCTCATGCTCCTGTTGGAGAATGAAGGCGGCGGAATGGTAGTCCTCCTCTGCCTTGCGAGCCGTTGCGGAAAGCTTCTCTAAAGAATGGAGCCACAGTGCAACTTCAAGCCCCTTTAACTCATCCCGGAAAGCCAGGTAGGCCTTGGCCTTCTCCGCCTGCTCCTTAAGGGGGACTACCTGCAGCTCCAGCTCGGAGATCTTGTCCCCGATACGAAGGAGATTGTCCTCAGTGTGCGCAAGGCGTCGCTCCGTCTCCTCCTTGCGGTGGCGGTACTTGGAGATACCTGCCGCCTCCTCGAAGATCTCTCGGCGGTCAACAGATTTTAAAGAAAGGATCTCGTCGATCCGTCCCTGGCTGATATTGGAATAGCCCTCTCTGCCCAGGCCTGTGTCCATGAACAGCTCATGGACATCACGCATACGGACAGACTGCTTGTTAATATAGTATTCACTTTCTCCCGAGCGGAAATACCGTCTGGTGATCATAAGCTCATCGGCATCATAGCGAAGAGCACGGCCAGAATTATCCAGCACCAGGGTCGCCTCTGCAAAGCCTACCTGAGCACGCTTCTCCGTTCCGCCGAAAATGACGTCCTCCATCTTCTGTCCTCGGAGAGAGCGGGAATTCTGTTCACCCATGACCCAACGGATAGCGTCGGAAATATTAGACTTGCCGCTGCCGTTGGGACCGACAATGGCAGTAATGTCGTGACCGAAGGAAACAACGGTACGATCCGGGAAGGACTTAAAGCCCTGAACCTCAAGTTGTTTTAGATGCATTCTAATACTTCTCCCATTGTATTATCAAGACACTATTCTACCAAATCTTACGGCAAAATGCAATATGTTCCCCAAATATTTCCCGTAAAAGCTCCTAAAATTTTTATGCATTCTTGTTTCCTTGTCGGTTCTCGGTGTTTGAACTTACTACACTTTCACAGAGAAAACGGACTATCTCATTACGAGATAGTCCGTTTTCTCTGTGATTCATTTACGAAGCTGCTCCAGTGCATGGCCGGCGGCGGCTTGCTCGGCACGCTTTTTGCTGGTGCCGGAGCCTCTGCCGATCTCTGTGCCGTTCAGGTTTACCCGTACCAGGAAGGTCTTGCAATGGTCGGGGCCTGTTTCTTCCAAAACCTCGTAGCTGATATGCTGTGCTTTTTTCTTTTGGATCAGCTCCTGGAGCTCTGTCTTATAGTCACGGTTCTGAGAGATCTTCTCCAGCATAGGAAGGATCAGACGATACACGATCCCCTTTGCTTCCGTGAAGCCACCGTCTAAGTAGGCCGCCGCAATCAGTGCTTCCATCACGTCACAGAGGATCCCACTGCGGTGTCTGCCCCCTCCCTGGGCCTCTCCATGGCCCAGCAGGAGATAGTCTCCCAGGTGGATCTGTTCCCCTACTGCGGCAAGGTTCTTCTCGCACACCAGCTCTGCACGGATCCGTGTCAGCTCTCCCTCGGGCTTCATGGGGAAGGTCCCATAGAGGTATTCCGCCGTAATAAAGCCCAGGATCGAATCTCCCAGGAATTCTACCCGCTCATAGCTGCCAAGGCTATTCTTGTATACCTCGTTGGCATAGGAGGAGTGAGACAGAGCCTGTCGGAGAAGCTCCTTATTTTTGTATTGATAGCCTAAGGCCTCTTCCAGTGCTTTATACATCCCGTACCTCTTTCGGCAGGCTCATAGATTGGACGTGCTCCTTAATATAGGCACAGTAGTCACTGTTTACGGCATTGACAGCCTGTTGGATGGCACTGCGGATGGCTCTGGCATCGGAAGATCCGTGAGCCTTGATAACGGGCTTAGAGATCCCCAGGATCAGAGAGCCACCAACCTCACGGTAGTCCATCTGCTTCTTAATGGCTTCCCCCTTCTTGCAAAGGAGGGCCCCGATCTTGGTAAGAAAATTCTTCATAAACATCCCCTTGATCAAGGAAGCCATGTAAAGGGCGGTGCCCTCAATGGTCTTAAGGAACACATTGCCGGAGAAGCCGTCTGCTACGATGACATCGATGTCTCCACCCACAGCCTCACGGGCTTCGATATTACCTACGAAGTTGATAAGCCCCTTATCCCCCGCTTCCTTAAGGAGGCGGTAGCTTTCTTTATGTAGCTCATCCCCCTTGGTATCCTCTGCACCGTTGTTCAGCAGTGCCACACGGGGATCGGTCTTCCCCTGTGCCTTGCAGGCATAGAAGGAGCCCATACAACCAAATTGCAGGAGAAATTCCGGTGTGCATACTACGTTAGCCCCTGCATCCACCAGGATCGTACCCTTGCCGATGGGCAGGACCGGTGCGAGTGCCGCACGGCGGATCCCCTTGATCCGTTTGACCAAGAGGGTAGCACCGGTAAGAAGGGCTCCCGTGTTACCGGCAGAAATAAAGGCGTCTCCCTCTCCGTCGGCAAGCATTTTCAGTCCCTTGACCATAGAGGATCCCTTGTGCTGCTTGACTACCTCGGCAGCCTCGGCGTGCATATCCACCACGTCGTCCGCATGGCAGATCTCCACACCCTGAGGGAGAGTCTCATAGCCGCACTGCCGCATAGCCGAAAGGATCTCCTCCCCACGGCCTACCAGGATAATCTCTATGCCGAACTCCACTGCAGATTGCAGGGTGCCTTCTACCACTGCCCGGGGAGCGTTGTCTCCACCCATTGCATCGACGATGATTTTCATACTTGTTCCTCATTTCTCATGGATTCCAAATAAGCCAGGGCTCTGTTTGCAATAGCAAGGTTCTTGTTAGCCTTGCCCTTTACCCGTTCCTCCAGGGGATCGATAATACCGAAGTTCACATTCATAGGCTGGAAGTTTACGGCATTCTCGTTGCTGATATAGTAGCCTAAGGCTCCCATTGCCGTCTTGCGGCTAAAATCGGGAACAGGCTCTCCCTTCAGCCTTGCCGCCATAGATACCGCGGCCACGAAGCCGGAGGCACAGGACTCTACGTAGCCCTCTACACCGGTCATCTGTCCCGCAAAGGCAACCATGGGATTACGACGGTCAGCATAGGTCCGATCCAGGAGGGCGGGAGAGTTCAGGAAGGTATTGCGGTGCATCACGCCGTAGCGGACAAACTCTGCATTGTGCAGGGCAGGGATCATAGAGAACACCCGTCTCTGCTCCGGGAAACGGAGATGGGTCTGGAACCCCACGATGTTATAAATATCCCCTGCCGCATTGTCTCTGCGGAGCTGCACCACTGCGTAGGGCTCCATGCCCGTGCGAGGGTCACGGAGACCAACAGGCTTCAAGGGACCGTAGCGGAGGGTGTCTACGCCACGTCTTGCCATGACCTCTACGGGGATACAGCCTTCAAAGATATTCTTGTCCTCGAAACCGTGTACCTCTGCCTCCTCTGCCGTAGCAAGCTCCCGGACAAATTCCTGATACTCCCAACGGGACATCGCACAGTTAATATAGTCCGCAGAGCCCCTGTCGTAACGGGATGCAAACCAGGCGTGCTCCATATCAATGGATTCCAGGGTCACCAGAGGGGCCGCCGCATCGAAGAAATGCATATATTGGGAATTGCCGAAATATTCGGCAATGGCATCGCTCATGGCATCGGAGGTCAGGGGGCCCGTGGCAATGATCACGGGGCCCTCCGGAACTTGGGTAACCTCCTGTGCGAGAACGGTGATATTAGGATGATTGCGGAGCTTCTCCGTTACCATAGAGGAGAAGCCGTAACGATCCACTGCCAGGCAGCCCCCTGCCTCTACACGGGTGGCGTCTGCACAGGCAAGGATCAGACTTCCGCTGCGACGCAGTTCCTCCTTTAGGAGGCCTACTGCATTCTCCAGCCGATCTCCTCTGAGGGAATTGGAGCAGACCAACTCCGCAAAGTCGTCACAGTGATGAGCAGGAGATTTCTTAAGGGGCTTCATTTCATAAAGCTTTACAGCGAAGCCACGCTGTGCAAGCTGCCAGGCAGCTTCACAGCCTGCCAGGCCTGCACCGATTACTTTTACTTCTGTCATTTTTTCTTCGTTCCTTTTTTAGCCGTAGCTTTCTTCTTGGCAAGCTCGGGGAGCTCCTGTGCATTGTCTACGGTTTCTGTTGTAGCCTTCGGCATACGGCGTTTATAGCCTCGCTTATCCTCGGGCAGGAAGTTGCTGCATTCCTCATTGATGCAGAAGGGCTTCATAGCACCCTTTCCGGACCGCTTAAACATGGTCTGTCCACATAAGGGGCAATCCTGCTCCGTAGGCACATCCCAGGTCATAAAGCCGCATTCCGCGCCCTTTTCGCAGGCATAGAACACATAGCCTCTCTTGCTCTTCCGCTTGAGAATGGTACTGCCGCACTTGGGGCAGCGACCGGGCATTTTCTCCACAATGGGCTTGGTATTGGAGCATTCCGGGAAGCCGGGGCAAGCCAGGAAGGGTCCGAAGCGTCCGTACTTCACCACCATATTCCTGCCGCAGATCTCACAGATCTCCTGAGAGACCTCTTCAGGAACCTTGATCCGCTTCCCCTCCAGGGCCTGCTCTGCCTCCTCCATGGATGCGTGGAAGCCTGCATAGAAGTCACGAAGGATCTGCTTCCAACGGACCTTGCCGGCTTCTACCTCGTCCAGGCGACGCTCCATATTGGCAGTAAACTCTACGTCAATAATATCATTAAACCGCTCCAGCATCAGGTCTGTTACTACCTCGCCCAGGGGGGTCGGATGGAGTCGTTTTTCCTTCTTCTCTACATAGTCTCTGTCCTGAATGGTGGCGACTGTGGCGGCATAGGTAGAGGGTCTGCCTACGCCCCGCTCCTCCATGGCCTTGACCAAAGTTGCCTCCGTATATCTTGCAGGAGGCACGGTAAAATGCTGTTCCTTTGCCTCCTTGTGGGAGCGGAGCCGCTCGGAGCCGTACAAGAGGGGCAGAACGCCGGACTTTTCTTCCTCATCATCGTCTCGTCCCTCTTCGTAGACTGCAGTGAAGCCGGGGAACTTCATGATCTGCTCCCCTGCACGGAATACGTGACCTGCACAGAGGGTGTCGATCTGCACTGCATCATATACAGCCTCTGCCATTTGGCATGCCACAAAACGGCTCCAGATCAGCTTGTACAGCCTGTATTGCTCCTTGGTCAGGTCGTTCTTGATCCTTTCCGGGTCCAGATTCACGTCACTGGGACGGATCGCCTCGTGTGCATCCTGGGCACCGTCCTTTTTTCGGAAGCGACGGGGTGTCCCTGCATAATAGCCCTGCCCGTAACGGGAGAGAATAAAGTCCTTTGCACCGGTGAGTGCCTCGTCAGACAGTCTGAGAGAGTCCGTTCTCATATAGGTGATCAGACCTACAGAGCCCTCGCCGGTGATCTCCACACCCTCATAGAGCTGCTGTGCCACTGCCATAGTGCGGCGAGGGGTCATATTCAGCTTACGGGAAGCCTCCTGCTGGAGGGTAGAGGTAATAAAGGGAGGTGTGGGGCTGCGGTGCTTCTCGGACCGCTTAATGGCTCCGATGGTAAACTCCTTCCCACTGATGTCACTGAGGATCCGGTCTACATCTGCCTCACAGGTCAGCTCACGTTTCTTGCTTTCGCCGAAATAACGGGCGACAAAACCGCCCTCCTTATCAACGCAACGCAGATGCACGTCCAGAGTCCAGTACTCCTTGGGAACGAAGGCCCGGATCTCACGCTCTCTCTCCACCACCAAACGGGTGGCAACAGACTGCACGCGCCCCGCAGACAGCCCCCGACGGATCTTCTTCCACAAGAGGGGGCTAAGCTGATAGCCTACGATCCTGTCCAGGATTCGGCGGGCCTGCTGGGCATCCACCAGATCATAGTCGATCCCCCTGGGATTCCGGATGCTGCTGAGGACCACCTTCTTGGTAATTTCGTTGAAGGTGACTCGCCTTGCCTTCTCGTCATCCAGTTTAAACAGTTCCTTTAGGTGCCAGGAGATGGCCTCACCCTCACGGTCAGGGTCCGTTGCAAGATAGACCTTGTCTGCCTTCTCTGCTGCAGACTTTAGTTCCCGTATCAGGGCTTCCTTCCCCTTCATGGGAATATACTGGGGTGCAAAGTCTCCCTCAATATCCACTCCCATGGTGCTCTTGGGCAGATCCCGCAGGTGTCCCATACACGCAAGAACGCGGTATTCCGAGCCCAAATATTTGCCAATCGTCTTCGCCTTAGACGGAGACTCAACGATCACTAAATTTGTTCCTTTTGCCATGAAGGAACCTCCATATCATAGTCTTTGATAAGAATTACCATAACATTTGATAATTCGCTTTTTGATTTGCAGCATGGTCAGTGCCGTAGTCACCACTGTAGGATCCAAACCGGTTCTTGCAATAATGACATCCAGCTCTACAGGTCCGAAGCCCATAGCGGCTACCACACGTGCTTCTGTCACCGGCAGATCCTTATCCAATCCGCCTACTCCCTGGGGTGGAGGGGCACCCTTTCTCCTAGGTCCTCCCCCGGGCAATTCTCGCCGTGGGAATCGTCCATACTGTTGAACGACCTCATTGGGCTTATACACATCATAGTGGATGCCGTACCGCTTCTGATACAGGCGGTCTACACCCTCCTTGGTCCGACCATCTATTAGGCGGTCCGGGAATTGGGGTACATATCGCTCCAGCAGCTCCCACCCGTCTCGGATGACCTCACAGCCTGCATCTATCAGCTCCTGATTGCCCTCTGTAAACCGACCTCCGTCGGCTCGATACACGGTAAAAACATCCCGATTCTGAGACAAGGCAAATTCTGCGGTGCTCAGAGCTCCGCTTCCCTTAGGTGCTTCGACCACCAGGGTAGCGATAGACAGTCCACTGATCAAGCGGTTCCTGGCGATAAACGCCATGGGGTGTGCCTTGACCCCCGGCGGTACCTCACTGACCAGACAGCCCCGTCGGATCACTTCGCTGAACAGATTGCGGTTCTCCGGAGGATAGCAGGTATCCAAGCCTCCTGCAAGGACGCAGATCATAGGCGTTTCCGTTGAGAGAGCACCGTTCAGAGCCACCGTATCAATGCCCCGCGCACCTCCGGATACAACTATGCCGCCGCTCAAGGCGATCAGAGTAGATAGCTGCTTTGCAATAATAATGCTGTAATTGCTGCAGGCTCTGGTGCCCACCACGCTTACCACAGGTTCCCGGTCTATATTGGGCAGCGTGCCCTTACAGTACAGGACGGCAGGGGGATCATAGATCTGCTTTAGCCGTTGGGGATATGCCGGATCGTGATAGGTAAGGATCTGGATCCCCTGGTAGTCGCATTCCCGGACCACCGCCTCCGCATTCTCTAGATCCTTGTCCATAAGAGGTGCTTCCCAATTTTTGCGAAAGCCCTTCATGGTCCGATATTGAGAAAGATCCATTTCATAGATATCCTCAGCAGAGCCGAAGGCTTCTATGAGCTTCTTACAGCCCACAGGGCCGATCCCCTTTCTGTGGGTCAGCCATATCCAGTGCTTCAGCATAATATCATCTCTCTTTCGGAAGCATTTCCATAAATGCTCCCTTTTATTTCATCTGCCACATCACTATGGCAGCGGCAACTGCCGCATTGAGGGACTCGCATCTGGCTTCCATAGGTATGATCACCTGTTGCCCGGAGGCTTCCAAAAGTCGGGGACATATCCCCTGTCCCTCACTGCCGATGACTGTAATGTAGTCCCTAAGCTCCAGGGTCCTGAGATCAACTGCCCGATCTGTCAGTGCAGTGGCAGCTATGCCGATCCCCAATTGGTCACACCGTGAAATCAGCTCCTCCATAGGGATGCTCCCGGGCACGGTGCGAAACACCGCTCCCATAGATGCACGGATGGTCTTGTCAGAATAGGGATCCGCACAGCCATTGGTCAGGAGCACGGGAATATTGAAGGCATCTGCCGTACGGAGAATGGTCCCTAAATTGCCGGGATCCTGTATCCCGTCCAGGAGCAGCATCCCGGGACGAAGCTGAGGAGCCTGCTCAGAGGGCATAGGACAGGTAAAGATCGCTCCCTGGGGTGACTTCTGAGAGGAGAGTCCCTGCAGGAGAGAGTCCGGCACTTCTACCACACGGGTGTGAGAGGGAACGGGCGGGCAGGTCTGCCCCTTTGTATAAACGATGGTATGGATCGAAGGGAGCCACTTGAGAGCCTCCTCTAAAAGCTTCCACCCCTCGCAGATAAATTCACCGCACTCCCGCCGATAATTACGGGAGCTCTGCAGCTTACGCATATGACGGATCAAGGGGTTCTGTGCAGAGGTAATATATTCCACAGTCATTGATCAGACTCCTTTGCTAAAAAAAGGGGTAAAGATAGGAACTCTATTATATTGTACGCAGGAAAATACCGTTTGTCAAGTGCAGGAATTTTTACCCCCTTTGTTACCCATTGTAGGAAATACGGTGCCATACATCCAACCATAACAAAAACGGCGAGCCTCCCTGTGGGAAAACTCACCGTTGTTGTTTGCTTTAATTTGTGTAGCCTATATTAGCCGTTCTCACGCATCTTAGCGAAGCACTCGCTGCAGTATACGGGACGGTCAGTCTTGGGCTCAAAGGGAACGCGAGCTTCGCCGCCGCAATTAGCACAGGTAGCAGTGAAGAACTCTCTGGGTCCACGGACAACATTCTTGCGAGCGTCACGGCAGGTCTTGCAACGCTGAGGCTCGTTCTGGAATCCCTTCTCTGCATAGAACTCCTGCTCACCGGCGGTGAACACGAACTCCTCGCCACATTCCTTGCAAACTAAAGTCTTGTCTTCGTACATGATTTTTACCTCTCTTAGTAAGTTTTGCCCTGACGCGAATTGAAATGCTGCAGGGTGGTCATATGCTATAATGCAACGATCCTAGAACATTATAGCATTACATTCATTTTTTGTCAATAGTGGATATTTCTGTTTTTTCAAAAACTTCTATTATTGTAAGTTATTCACTATTTCTACCCTATGTTTTCGTTCAAAATGTCAGTTGTTCTCCCGAAATCCCCGTAATTCCCAGGTGATCGTAAGCCAGACGTGTAACGCAACGACCTCGAGGAGTACGGGTCAGGAAGCCGATCTGCATCAGATAGGGCTCATAAACATCCTCCAACGTAATAGCCTCTTCTCCAATGGTGGCCGCCAGAGTCTCTAAGCCAACAGGGCCGCCGCCGTAGTTGCGGATGATAGCGGTCAGCATTCTCCTGTCCGTAGGATCTAAGCCCAATGCATCTACCTCTAATTTGCTCAGCGCGTGATCCGCAGCCTCCCTGGTGATCACGCCGTCATAGAAGATCTGTGCAAAATCTCGTACACGGCGGAGCATACGGTTGGCAATTCGGGGGGTTCCGCGGCTACGGGATGCGATCTCCATAGCCCCCTCCTTCTGGATCTCCATGCCTAAGAGTCCGGCAGATCGGGTAATGATCCGACACAGCTCCTCCGGGGTGTATAATTCCAGACGGAAGGTAACGCCGAACCGATCCCGTAGAGGTGCGGAAAGCTGACCTGCTCTGGTAGTAGCTCCGATCAGGGTGAATCTCGGCAGATCCAGACGGATCGAGTTGGCAGAGGGGCCCTTGCCCACAATAATATCTATGGCGAAATCCTCCATAGCAGGGTACAGGATCTCCTCTACCGCTGTATTAAGGCGGTGGATCTCATCAATAAAGAGAATGTCTCCCTCACCCAAATTGGTCAAGAGTGCCGCCAGATCCCCGGCCTTCTCAATGGCAGGACCGGAGGTGATGCGGATATTGACTCCCATTTCGTTGGCAATGACCCCTGCCAGGGTGGTCTTGCCTAAGCCGGGAGGGCCGTAAAGGAGAACGTGATCCAGGGGATCATTCCGCCGTCTTGCCGCCTCGATATAAACAGAAAGGTTTTCCTTGACCTTTTCCTGTCCGTTGTACTCTGACAGTCGCTTGGGCCGCAGGGAATACTCCTGCTCGTCTGCAGGGGTAAAGCCGGTGGTAATCAGGGGCGCACCCGGATCCTGTGAAAAATCAATACTCATATCTTACCTCATAACCATAGCACGCAGTGCATATCGGACGATTTCTTCTGTAGTCATGCCCTCTGCCTTGATCCCCTTTAATGCGGCGGCGATCTCCGTCTGATGATAGCCCAGCTCTCCCAGTGCCGCCTGGGCCAGAGCCATGGCAGAGCCTCCCGTTTGCTGCTGCACAGGAGCAAAGTCCCCCGCAGTATCCGTAGAGGCGACTGCACCCATTTTGTCCTTCAGCTCCAAGATGATACGCTGTGCCAGCTTCTTACCTACACCTTGGGCGGCGGTCAAGGCCTTCTCGTCCTGGGTCATGATCGCCAGAGTAAAGCGGTCGGGGGACACAGCAGATAGGATCGCAACAGCCGCCTTGGGTCCTACTCCCGTAACACCCAGGAGCAGCTCGAAGCTCCGAAGCTCCTCCCTCGTGGAGAAGCCGTAAATATCGAAGGCATCCTCTCGTATATTACAATATGTATATAGCTTGGCCTTCTGCCCCACCTTTAGGCGAGACAGGGTATAGCCACTGGTGCGGCAGCCGTAACCCACGCCACCGCAATCTACCACTGCCAGATTCTCCTCTAAGACAGTGATCTCTCCGTTTAAATAATAGAACATTCTTAACCTCGATTCATAAGCAGGCTGGTAGCAGAACGAGCATGGCACAGAGCAATGGCAATGGCATCTGCCGCATCATCGGGGCGAGGCAGCTTTTCCATCTTAAGGAGTCTGCGTGTCATATCCATGACCTGCCTCTTCTCCGCCTTACCGTAGCCTACTACAGCCTGCTTTACCTGCATAGGCGTGTACTCAAACAGAGGCAGCCCCGCCTTCTGAATGGCAAGGAGGATCACACCGCGGCCATGGGATACTCCAATGCCCGTAGTGATGTTGTGACCCCAAAACAGCTCTTCTACCGCAACCGCCTCCGGCTTGGTGACCTCTAATAACCGACACATATCCTCATAGAGCATTTCCAGTCTACGGGGAAAGGTCAGATCCGCCGGTGTAGTGATCACTCCATATTGGAGTAGTCCATACTGTGCACGCTCAGACGTGATCAGTCCGAAGCCGGTGGTAGCATAGCCCGGGTCTATTCCAAGGATCTTCACCGTAGCAGCCCCTTAATAAACTCCGGCCACTGGGGACAGGCAATGGAGATCAACCAATTGACCACACCCAGAATCACAACGGTGACCATGATCCAGGCACAGATCCTCTTCCACCTGGGAGAGGGCTCAAAGGGTGCTCTTTCCTCCACAGTCTCCTCGTCTAATAATTCTTGTGCTTCTTTCTTCATTTCATCCATTTGGAATCACCTCGTAGGTATCATATCATATTTCCGGCAAAATGGCAATGGCTTTATACCTCGAACATCAGATCTCCGTAGGTGGGCACGGGCCACAGGTCCTTGTCCGTCAGAAGCTCCAGCTCGTCAACGGCTTGCCGCAGAGCATTCATAGCAGGGACCAGCTCCTCCCGACAGAATACAGCCAACTCCTGAGCCTGTTCCATGCCATTGCACAGCTCCACCTTACGGTCCAGGGTATGCAGTGCTGCGTTAGCCTGCTCCAGGAGTCTGCCGGTCTGTTCCAGCAGCTCTGTCTGTACCCCTACAGGTACGGCGGCACAGGCAGAACGGACTTTGCATATAGAATCTGCCAGCCGTGTGGTGTAGTGGATCACCGAGGGAATATAGTGCTTAGATGCCATGTGCTCCATGGTCCGTGCCTCGATAAGGGTGACCTTGGTATAGGTCTCATACAGGATCTCACTGCGCGACTCCAGCTCCGCACGGGTATATACACCGAATCGTTCAAACAGGTCCACAGCCTTGGACGTAGTCAGGGCAGGAATGGCAGAAACCATGGTGGGCAAATTAGGCAGTCCTCTCCGTGCAGCCTCTGCCACCCATTCCTCACTGTAGCCGTTGCCGTTAAAGATCACACGGCTGTGCTCACGGAAATACTTAGCCGTCAGTCTGCCCGGATCCTCCCCTGCCTCCAAAGCATCTGCAGCCTGGGAGAAGGCCTCTGCCACAATGGTATTGAGCACGGTGTTGGCATTGGCAATACAATCCGAGGAGCCTACCATACGGAATTCAAACTTGTTCCCTGTGAAGGCAAAGGGAGAGGTACGGTTCCTGTCTGCCGCATCCTTACGCAGGACCGGCAGAGTAGCGACGCCGGCATCTAACTGCTCCCCACTGATACAGGCCTCCGCAGTGCCATGAAGGATGATCTGCTCCACCACATCTTCCAGTTGATTCCCCAGGAACACGGATATAATGGCAGGGGGTGCTTCCTCTGCACCCAGGCGGAGATCGTTCCCCACACAGGCAGAAGCTGCTCGCAGGAGGTCTGCGTGGCGGTCTACAGCCTTGAGAATACAGGACAGGATCAGCAGGAATTGGAGATTCTCGTTAGGAGTCTTTCCCGGCTCCAGGAGGTTCTCTCCCCTGTCTGTAGAAATAGACCAGTTATTATGCTTGCCGGAGCCGTTCACACCGGCAAAGGGCTTCTCATGAAGGAGGCACACCAGGCCGTGGTGTCCTGCTACCCGCTTCATGGTTTCCATCATCATTTGATTCTGATCCACCGCAATATTGCAGGTGCAATAGATCGGTGCGCATTCGTGCTGACCCGGAGCCACCTCGTTATGCTGTGTGGCAGCGGTAATGCCCATTTTCCAGAGTTCCCTATTGAGTTCCGTCATAAAGGCCCCTACCCGTTCCCGGATCACGCCGAAGTACTGATCCTCCAGCTCCTGTCCCTTAGGGGCAGGGGCACCGAACAGGGTCCTGCCGGTATAGACCAGATCACGGCGTTTGAGATACTTTTCCCGATCTACGATAAAATACTCCTGCTCCGCACCTACGGATGGGATCACCTTAACAGACTCCTCATCCCCAAAGTAACGCAGGATCCGCAGAGCCTGCTGAGACAGGGCCTGCATGGAGCGGAGCAGAGGGGTCTTGTTGTCCAAAGCCTCCCCTGTATAGGACAGGAACACTGTGGGGATACACAGGATCTTGCCCCCGGAGGTCTCCTTAAGAAAGGCAGGAGAGGTGCTGTCCCATGCGGTGTAGCCACGGGCATAGTGTGTGGCTCGGAGTCCCCCTGTAGGGAAGGAGGATGCATCGGATTCCCCCATAACAAGCTGCTTCCCAGTCAATCGCAGGAGGACTCTCCCCTCTTCATCGGGAGCCGTCAGGAATGCATCATGCTTCTCTGCTGTCACCCCGGTCAAAGGCTGAAACCAGTGGGTATAATGAGTGGCGCCCTTCTCAACGGCCCAATCCATCATCGCTCTGGCAATCACATCTGCCACAGCCATAGAGATGGCTCCACCTTCGTGTTCTACCCGTTCCAGCTCTTTGTATACGTCACGTGGCAATCTTTCCTTCATGACAGCCTTGCTGAATACATTCTCGCCGAAATATTCGTTGATCCGCATTGCCGCACCTCCAAGAATCGAATTATCTTTGCAATTGTTGCACATACTACGAAAGGTGATATAATGATCAATATACTGCTCCGAACCGGGCTCATGTATTCCCTGCTGTTGCTTGCTGTACGACTCCTTGGGAAGCGTCAGCTGGGGGAAATGGAGCCCTCGGAATTTGTGGTTTCTATGCTATTGGCCAATCTGGCCACCATTCCCATGGAGGAGCCGGCAGTACCTATTCTCCACGGGATCCTGCCCGTTGTACTGGTCTTCTTGGCAGAATCTGTCATTGCCTATATTTCTCTGCGGTCCGTCAGTGTGCGAAAATTCTTCTGTGGGAAGCCTGTGATCCTTATTGAGAACGGCAGGATCTCCCCGGAGAATCTCCGCAAGACACGGGTCAATCTGGACGAGCTGACCATGCATCTGAGAGAGAAGGGTATTTTTGATCTGAGCACCGTAAAGTTTGCCATTCTGGAAACCAACGGACAGCTCTCTACCCTCCTGTACGGAAAGGACCAGCCCCCCAGTGCAAGAGACTTAGGCACCCGGGTAAAAGAGAATCAGCTACCTGTTACACTGATCTCAGACGGGCGTATTATGGAGGAGAACCTTTCCCTTGCGGGAAAGGATCTCCAATGGCTCTATAGGGAATTGAAAAAACGGAATTGTCCCTTGGAGAACGCCTTTCTCCTTACCTTAGACAGTGGTGGGAAGATCTACTTTGTTCCCCGTAACAAGGAATAACTTACTTTTTCCGTTTAAAGATCTTGCTACGGAACAGGACTACGACCAATACCAGGAAGAATACGGTCAGCAGGATCAGCGTCAGTATGGGCCTCACAGGTGCCAATGTGGCCAGCAGCATAATGGGGAAGCCCAATACAATGGCAGGGAAATTCTGATACACCATGTTGTCTGCCGCAGGGGTCTTGAAATCTCCGTCCAGCTCACGCAGGAGGATAATGCCCGTGCTGGCAGTGCCGGTGAGCATACCGTACATCATAAGGAACTGCTCCTCGGGATAATCGGGAAACAGGGTCTTGGCACACCAATAATCATAGATATATGTGATCAACAGACCAACAACACCCAGGATGAGCATAATGCCCCAATACTGCTCCAGCACAGACAGGCGAATCGCAGCAATACTGGACACCACCATAATATCGAAGAAGAAATTGCTGGCACGGGTCAGGAGGAAGTTGTTGGTGTATTCCTTCTTTAAGATCCGGGTCTTCTTGAACATACCCAGGATAGCCTTGATCAAGGTTGCGGAAAGGACGCCGATCAGGAAGTTAAAGCCGAAGATCAGGGAACGCATTCCGGGCAGAAGATTCCCCAACAGGGACATAATGCCGAAGGTCACCATGTAGGCTACGATGATCAGTGCGATCTGTACCGTCATCTTATCAATGCTCTCCTGCATAGGGATCTCATTCTCAGATTCTACAGGACCCTTAAAACGGGCATTTTCCCACTCCGCTTTCTTAAAGCGGCCCCTCTTCTTAAGAATATTCAGGTGGATCACGCCGCCGATGCTGGCACTGAGGAAGCCCATAGCAGCAACCGAAAGACCGAAGCTCTTGCCTCCTACAAAGCCATGTTCCATCTCATAGATATTGCCGTAATTCATTGCCTGTCCGGGACCCTGTCCATAGCCAAAGGGCAGGAGTACACCTGCAGCAGCAAAGAAATCATCCATAAAATAGGCTATGATAATGGTGATGCCCAAGCCCACTACAGCCTGGATCAGATAGGTGGATACGGTCATAATGCCGGTATTCAGGATCTCTACGGAGCGTTTCTTGTCGAGCTTGCCCTCAGAGGTCTTGAAGGTGGATGCAATAAAGCCCAGTGCAAGACAGTGATAGGTCAGCATTTCTAAGGTCATAGTACCGTCCCCACCAAAGAAGGCCGTGTTAAACATTTCCTTGTTCGTAACGAGATTAAATACAGCAGAAATGATCAGTAGCAAGAGACCGCCCAGCACGGAGGTAGGGATCAAAGAAGCCTGCAGGGGCTTAATGGTCTTCTTAAGAATATTTGCACCTAAGAGTGCAGCCAAAAGGGCAGCTATTACATTAAGAGTGCCCCACACGCTATAGTCCCAAAAATTCTCCATCCGGATTGCCTCCCTTTACGTTTTTGTAGCGATAGTAGAGATTGACGTACTTTAGTCCGTTGAAACGCTTGTTGGATTTGAGCTGATACAGCTCCTTGCCACAGTACAGATTGACCTTGTTCCGTCCCAGGACAGCCACTGCAGACAGCTCGTCAAAGTGGAATACTCGCTGATCTGTCTGCCCCTCGTTTACAACGATCCGATCTCCGTACAGAGCCAGGGCAGCATCCTCGTAGAGGACTTCCTTTTTCTTCTCGATGTGTACCAGGCTCAGAGAGGAGCGGTCACGGAAGATAGGCTCGTCCTTGTATCTCTCGGGATCTGTCTTGTTTACAAAGGCCTTCTGATGATCATACCACTGGGTCAAGAATGCAAAGGGGAATTCGGGATCTGCAGAGGACAGCCTCTTGTCCTCCCCGTAATGAACTGTCATACCGCAGCTCATACAGGAAAGCTCATTGCCCTTGCTCTCAAACTTTGCAAAACCGCAACGGGGACAAACATAAATGGCACGCTCTAAGTACTCTGCCCGTTTGTCGGAGCGGAAGAATCCATCTGCCTTCCCCTCATCCACATACAGCCCCTCTTCGATCATGGCAAGGAGCTCATCGGGACTCATCTCGGCATAGGTCTCAGGTTCGATCACGGAGCTGACATAGCTGTGCATCCTGCCCTTGCGGAGGCCGTCACTCCATCGAGGATGGACACCGAAGCCTCCCTCAATACGGTACAGGGCAATGGGTAGCTTGAGCCTCTTTGCCAGGGTAGCAATGGCAGGATTCATATATTCTGTCTTGCCGCTGAAGGTACGGTTCCCCTCGGGGGCAATGGCAATGGTGCCACCCTCACGGGCTACACGCATACAGTTCATAACCGCAGCTACGTCTGTTGACTGCTTCTTGATGGGGATCGGTGCAACCGCCCAGCGGAGCAGGGAGGATACCCAGCCCTTAGAGAACAGGTCCTCGCTGGCTACATAGTAAACGGGACCTGAAAAGGCAAGACCCACAAAGAACTGATCAAAAGCTGTCTGATGATTATACAGGATCAAATAGGGGCGATCTCCCTGTTCACGGAATTTCTCTACCCGGATCCCGTATCGGACAACGCAGAAGGACTTTAAGGCCCAGCCTGCCAGGACACGAACGACCCTATGGCGGAATTTCATCCATTTCTCTTTTTTCTTTTTCTTCATATTCTCATCCTGTCTTATTTACGGAGTTTAGAAGAAGCGGAAACCACTCCATTCTCTGACAGTATATCACATATTTATAGATTTTGGAAGTGTTTTTCTTGAATTGTTATGATTTTTTCCCTTTGCTCTCATTTTCCACACAAAAAGCAGATATTTCCAATAAACGTCTGCTAAAATTTTCATTATTTTGTTTTTTTCTATTGACAGATCCCTATTTTTCTCCTATTATATAGGCTAATTTACTTACGGATCATGTATAACAAAAGGAGGAATTGACTATGAAGCGTCACAACATCGACTTTCACACCCACAGCCACCTGTCTGATGGCATCCTTCCCCCCCAGCAGCTACTAAACCGTGCAAAAGCTGCCGGGATCCGCACCATGGCCATTACCGATCACAATCGGGTCTGCACCATTCTTCCCCAATTACAGGAGAACAACCCGGATATCCGTCTGATCCAGGGCTGTGAGGTAAGCTGCCTCCATCCCATCCGCCCCGGCAAGGAGGTGGAGCTCCATGTGGTCGCTCTGGGCTTCGACCCAAATTCTCTGCCCTTAAAGGAGGTTCTTGCACAGAACCAGCCCAATCGCCGTCCCTATATTGAGGCGATCCTGGAAAAGCTGGCAAAGTGCAACATCTATCCCGGCACATACGAGGAGCTGGTAGAGAAGCATCCCGAGACCACCCACTTCGGCCGTATGAACATTGCCGCTTCCATGGTAGAGAAGGGCTATGTTTCCTCTGTAGACGAAGCCTTCGATGTATACATCGGTGCCTTCGGAGAACGGCGGGCCTTTGTCCCCAATCCTCTGCGGTATGCAAGTCTGGAGTCTGCCGTGGGAGCTATCCTGGCAGCAGGAGGTCTCCCTGTCCTTGCACATCTGTATTATTATCTCCTCCACGAAACAGATCAGCACAAGCTCCTGTCTGACTTCCGCAGCCTGTGTAAGGGTGACGGTGGCATGGAGGTCAACTACGGTCCCTATTCCCCGGAGCAGAGAGCCTGCCTCATGAGCCTCGCCCGGGAGTACAAGCTCCTCCCCTCCGCTGCCTCCGACTTCCACGGGCAGAACCCCACGGATACCTTGAAGCACGGCTTCTCCGCTTACGATCATCTCCCCATTCTGGAGCGTCTCGGCATAGCTCCTCGGGACGAGCTTGCATAACTTGACTCACAAAAGAGGCCCTCTGCCCGGTGCAGAAGGCCTCTGATTTTTCGATCATATCATTGGCTTTTCCTCTAAGCTGTGCCGTAGGAATTGCCGTGTCTTTTCAGACCGAGGTGCAGTGAAGATCTGCTCCGGGGTCCCTGCTTCCTCGATCCTTCCCTCTGTCATAAATAGGATCCTGTCAGAAACCGTTCTGGCAAATTCCAGCTCGTGGGTCACGATCACCATGGTACTGCCTGTGTCCTTCAGAGATCTGATCACACGAAGGACCTCTCCCGTAAGCTCCGGGTCCAATGCACTGGTAGGCTCATCGAAGCAAAGGATCTCAGGCTCCAGTGCAAGAGCTCGCGCAATGGCAACACGCTGCTGCTGTCCACCGGAAAGCTGGTAGGGGTAATTCCCTGCCTTGTCCTCCAGTCCGACTCGGCGGAGGAGTACCAGTGCTCTGTCCCGGATCTCCTCCGGACTGCCCTTTTGCAGGAGGGTAGGGGCAAGGGTAATATTCTCCATAGCGGTGTACTGAGGAAACAGGTTGAAGGACTGGAATACCAATCCGAAATGGAGGCGGTTTTCCCGAAGGCGATTCTCCTTTAAGGACTCGCCGCCACAGTAAAGGAGCTTCCCATCCACATAGATCCGTCCGCGATCAGCAAATTCCAGGAAGTTGAGACATCGCAGGAGTGTCGTCTTGCCGCCACCGGAGGGCCCCAGGATAGACAGCACCTCTCCCCGCTCCATGGTGAAATCAATGCCGCGAAGGACCTCGGTCTTACCAAAGCTTTTTTGCAGTCCCTGAATTTCCAATAATGCCATAGGAATACTCCTTCAACTTCATAATTACGTTCTGATATAGTCTAAAGCCCGTTCTGCCTTATTCAGGGCCACCGTCAGCAGACCGCTGAAGATCAGATAGAAGGCACCGGTCAGAAACAGGGGCCATAAGATCCCATCGCTCTTGATAAAGGCCTGCCCAGCCCAAACAACCTCATAGACGGAAATGATCCGAGCCAGTGCAGTATCCTTGACCAAGGTGATGATCTCGTTCCCCATAGGGGGGATGATCCGCTTCACCACCTGCTTTAGGACGATCTTAAAGAAGATCTGCCCCTTCGTCAAGCCCAGAACCTGCCCTGCTTCGTACTGTCCTTTGGGGATGCTTTCGATACCGCCCCGATAGATCTCGGAGAAATAGCAGGCATAGTTGATAATAAAGGCAACAGCCGCAGCGGCCATACGTCCCTGTGCACTACCTCCCCAAATAGGGTTGCCCAGTAAGCCGGGACCGAAGAAAATAACCAAGAGCTGCAGCATAAGGGGCGTCCCTCGGATGACCCATACCACGGTACGGGTCACCCATCTCAAGGGAGGGAAGGATGACATGGAGCCGAAGCAGATCACCAATCCCAGAGGCAGTGCCCCCAGCAGAGTCAGGGCAAACAGCTCTAAGGTTCTTAGAAAGCCGTCTCCCAGGGAGAGGAATACCTCTTGTGCCATGGCAGCTTACTGACCGATAACGGATTCCTGCACACCGTAGGTCTTGGCAAGCTCCATCATGGTGCCATCGGAATAGGTCTTTGCAAAGAATGCGTTCAGCATTTCTGTCAAGTCAGAGCCCTTGCGGAAGCCAACGCCGTATTCCTCAGAGTTCAGTGCTACCGTATAGGTCAGGCTCTCGTAGTTGGTGCCCTCGCCGATCATGGCACCTGCCATAAGAAGATCGATCACAGCGGCATCGCAGGTACCGGAGGAGACCTCCAGCAATGCAGTTGCCTGGTCAGCAACACTGGTGAATTGCAGGCCCTTCTCCCCTACCAGCTCCTCGCCGGCGGAGCCTGCCTCAACGGCAAAGGTCAGCTCTGCGAGAGAGGCCTCTGTATTGTAGCTCCCGGCAATGTCTGCAGGAAGAACAACGACCTGGGCATTCTTGCAGTATGGAACAGAAGTAGACATAGCAGCCTTGACGCCGTCGGTAAGGGTCATACCGTTCCATACGCAGTCGATGCTCTTAGCCTCCAGCTCAGAAGCCTTGTAGTCCCAGTCGATCACAACGAACTCTGCTTCCACACCCAGGGATTCAGCAAAGAGGGTTGCCATATCGGCATCAAAGCCCACCCACTTGCCGTTTTCCTGATAGTCCATAGGTTTGAACTCGGTAATGCCCACAATGAGCTTGCCCTTATTCTTGACATATTCGCTGTCGGTCGTGGTCTTGTTGCCTTTTCCACAAGCAGTCATGGTCATCATTAGCACCAGTGCAAGGATCAGTGCAAGAAGTTTCTTCATGTTCTTCATTAGGATCTACCTCCGTTTTGTATTTGATGGGCTCATTATACTTCACTTCGGTAATGATGTAAAGGGGTAATTTGATAAATTTTATACATTCGTATATTTATACATATACAATGCATATTATATATATTCCTTCGTACACTTTGCCCTATGTAGAGGGGTAGATGCTGAAAGGGCCTATGTGTTTTCGGGCTAAAATATTGTGCCTCAAGGAAAAGGAGATACTTTTCCTTGAGGCACCGGCTTCTATGCAATGGGTCAGGATATGGTTCTGCCATCCGGGGTAATGGTGATCACAGTAAGGGGAATATTCTTACCGCTATTCTCTATAGCGGTCTGCACGGCATAGCTAAGACCTCCGCAGCAGGGTACAGTCATTCTCACCACGGTAACGGCTCGGATTGCCCTGTCCCGGAAGATCCGAGTCAGCTTTTCCCCATAGTTGACAGCATCCAGCTTGGGACATCCGATGAGGGTCACTCGACCTCTTATAAAATCTCTGTGGAAATTCCCATAGGCATAGGCAGTGCAGTCTGCAGCAATGAGGAGATCTGCATTATCAAAGCAGGGAGCATTTTCCGGAACCAGCTTGAGCTGTACGGGGAAATTGGTCAGCTCGCTGTCTACGGTTCCCTTCTGTCCATCAAGGGAAGTGGCCTTTGCCTTCTTTGCTTCCAATACAGCAGCTTGGTTATAGGCAGGTGCTTCACGCTCCAGGAAGGAGATAGCGTTCATGGGACAGGCCGGGAGGCAATCTCCCAAGCCATCGCAATAGTCCTCTCGCAGGAGCTTGGCCTTTCCATCTACCATTCCGATAGCCCCCTCGTGACAGGCCTTGGCACAGAGCCCACAGCCGTTGCACTTTTCTTCGTCAATGGTAATGATCCTGCGTATCATGCCGACGCATCCTCCTTCCCGGCCTTCTGTGCGGCTGCGATCTCCATCATATGCTCGTACATTTCCTCTCCGACACATTGGCGTGCATACTGACACCACTGGACACAGCTCAGCGTATCGTTATAGGCTACAAAGCCGCATTTCTCACAGGCCATTTGGGTATCAATGGAAAACAGCTCAATAAGGCTCCCGCAATTGGGGCAGACTTTCTCGATAATGGTAGGAGTACGGGGCTTTCCCTGGCATCCTTCTAACATAATGATCACTCCTTTCTCCTACATCATAGCAGATAGCAGAGCTGACCGATGTTGCAAAAGTCACATCGGTCAGCTTTTTTACAGCATAGTAAATCGGTTCTTTTCGTATTTGATCAGCCCGTCACGCTGCATCTTCATTAGCTCACGGGTCATTGCACTGCGGTCTACACAGAGGTATTCTGCCAGCTCCACTCTGCTCAAGGGAACATCAAAGGTGGAAGCCCCCTGTAGCTGCCCCTGGATGGAGAGGTATGCCAGGAGCTTCTCACGGGTGGTCCGTTTGGTGACCACCTCCACCTTCCGCATAAGCTCCCGATTCTTGTTTGCCATGATCCCTACCAGGTTCCCGGAGAGTCGGTGGTGGAACTCGCAGGACATGGTGCAGCTCCGCATGACCCGGCAGAAGGGCATGAACAGGATCTGTGCAGGTTGAGAGGCCACAAAGGTCACCGCAGAATTCTGCTCCTCCCCACAGGCAAAGGTCTCACCGAAAACCTCGCTCTTCTTCATCCGCAAGAGCATGGTGCGATTACCCCAGAGGTCCTCCTTCACCATATCCACAGTGCCGGATAGGATAATGCCGATCTGATTGATATTCTCATCCTCAAGGGCTACGAAGCTCCCCTTAGGAAAGGTCTTTACCCGATAGCCCATGCAGCCCAGCAGGGCTCTGCGGTCCTGTAGAGAGATCCCCTCAAACAGGGCTGTTTGCAGCTCCTCAATAAGCTCCTTCATCGTCTCACCTCCGAAAGCTACTGCTGCAAAGTCTCAGAGACTCTGCAGCAGTTGTTAGTGGATCAATATGCGGAATTACTCTCTGGTATCTACGATCTCAGCTTCTTCAGCGTTCTTTCTGACAGAGGCGATGCCGTTCTCGCAGGAAGCCTTGGCCTTGTAGCCCTCGCTGACAGCAATGATCTGACCGTTGGTAGCCTTGAGGCGGAAGCGGAACTCCCCTGCCTTGTCGGTGTAGATCTCGAACTTGGGGCACTTGGCAGCTACGATCTCTTCTACGGTCTGATCCTCAATGTTGGCGATGGGAGCGTTCTTGATGACGCTCTGAATGCCCTTCTGGCAGGAGGCTTCGCTCTCGTAAACCTCGGAGGTAGCGATGACCTCGCCGTTGCCTGCCTTAAGATCGAACTTGATGCCGGTGTTGGTTGCACGAATTACAAACTTACCCATTGTAACACTCTCCTGTTCTATTTATGATATATATTTGGCCTCGAGGCCTGAGTCACATAGGAATGTTAAGGAATCAGAACAGATCCTTCAGCTTGCCTGCCAGGCCTGCCAGCTTGTCCCCTGCGAGAGCAGCCTTAACGCCGTCAACGAGCTTGTCACCGATGCCGTCGGGAATATTGACACCCAGGATCTTCTCAATGGTCTTCTCGGGATCCTTGGTGAATTCTTCCTTGAGGTTGGGATTTGCCTTGATCTTTTCTACGATCTCCTCGATCTTTTTCTTGATATCCATAACATAATTGCTCCTTTCCGGCCAGCATATTGCTGTCCCTATGAGCATTATATACGAAAGATCTTGATTTTTCAACCATTATTTTTCTATTTCTATCATTTTTCTTTGCTCAGACAAAGAATTTCTCCCTTTCTCCGCCTAATCTATGATCCTTAAGTCCAAGATCGCCCCCATTGGCACCGTTTCCGTCTGCAGCACTATGACCTGTCGGAGAGGGTCTATCTTTTTCACTGTGCCCTCTGTCTGCACATAGGAGCCGCCGTCCTTCCTTTCGTCCGGTTGGAACCGAGTCACGGAGATCCTCTGCCCCGGGTGGTGGTAGAGATAAGAAAGCTGCCTGTTAAGGAGCTCCCTTGCATCCCGATCCAGCTCCACCTCCTGCCGGGTCAACCGTCCGCTTTCTCCGATAGCATCCTCATAGCCTACAAGGGCGGAAAAGGGCGAAAACTGAGCCGCTCTCTCCGTCATCCCCATTCTCGGATGCTTTGCAGAGGTGGGGTGGGGCAGGTCTATGATATCTTCGTATTTTCCTTTCATGATCCCTCCTATGCCTTGTGGCCCCCGATCTGTTCGTTCCGCTCTATGGCTGTGGCTCCCTCCTCCAGGCTCATGCCACGGAGAATGGCGTTCTTCCCAAACTTCTGCCGTATATGGAGGATGGCCTTCTGCTGTCTTAGCTCTCTCTCCAGACGTGCCTCCTCTGCCTGCTGCCAGGGCTCGTCGAACAAGCTGAGCTGGACCCCTCCGCCCATGTCCCGATCTGACGGTCTTACACGGGCAGCCGTGAGATTGATCCGACGTATCAGCAATCGAGGATCTACGATCCTGCCGTATAACTCCAGGATCCCCCGGGTGATCTGCCTGGAGGAGGCACAGCTCCGTTTTAGATTCACAGTGCCATGGGCATACTTAGGGACACTTCGTCCGTAATGATCGTAGATGATCTCCCCTGTGTAGTTCCCATCCTGCAGACTCTCCCGATCATAGCCAATGGTCAGGACAAGCTGGTCCGTAACCAAGCCCTTCTCCACAAGATCCATGGCCAGTGCATCTGTCATCTCCCGTAGGACCAGAGCCGCCTTGTCATAGGTATAGGGATGGTGGAGGACCTGGCCTGAGGTCAGGCTGTTGCTCACAGGCTTATAGGCACGAATATCTGCTATGGTGCATGGTTCCCATCCCCAGGCATGGTCAATGATCAGCTCTGCATTGACACCGAAGAGCTTGTACAGCAGGTCTTCGTTATGATACCGGTCCGATCCTCCTATGGAGCATCGGGCAATATCTCCCATGGTATACATACGGTAGGTCTCCAGCTTCTTGGCGATCCCCCGTCCGATCCGCCAAAAGTCCGTCAGCGGACGGTGATCCCAGAGCTGCTCCCGATAGCTCATCTCATTCAGCTCCGCTAAACGCACACCGAAGGCATCCGGCTCCATCCTCTTAGCCACAATATCCATGGCAATTTTACCAAGATACAGGTTGGTCCCGATCCCTGCTGTAGCGGTGATCCCCGTAGTTTCCAGCACATCATAGATCAGCGTCCTGGCAAAGGTCCGTGCAGAGTTGTCATAGGCATGGAGGTAGGGTGTGGCATCAATGAACACCTCATCAATGGAATATACATGAATATCCTCCGGTGCAACGTACTTCAGATACACCTCGTAGATCTTGGTACTGCACTGTACATAGTGAGCCATACGAGGAGGCACAATATGGAAGTCGATCTCCAGAGAAGGATCTGTCTGTAGGGCAGTCAGATCCCGTGATTTCTCCCGGAACTGCCGTCCGGGAGCCTGCCCCCGACGAATGGCATTCTGCTGCCTAATGATCTCATTGACCTCAAAGAGACGGGGTCTGCCGGGAACCCCGAAGGTTTTAAGGGCAGGCGTCACCGCCAAACAGATGGTCTTATCTGTACGGGATGCATCTGCAACCACCAGATTCGTGGTCAGCGGATCCCACCCCCGAGACACGCACTCCTGGGAGGCGTAAAAGCTCTTTAGATCAATGGCAACGTAGGCTTTTTCCTTTCTCTTTTCCATTCCCAAGCCCCTCTCTTCGTACATATGTTCTGTAAATTCATTATACCATAAGAGTGCCGTTTTGTAAACAAGAAAAAAAGAGCTATCCCAACAATCGAGATAGCCCTTTTTCAAGAATCAAAAACCGAGTAACAATTGCATATTCACTTTTTAAAATATTTTTTCACTGACAACAGGATCCATTTGATAGCGTCAAAAAGAAGTGCAACCGCAAACACAACGAGCAAAAGTACAATCATATTCCGTATATACGTAGGGAGTGGATTGGTAACACCTGTCACTATGCACTCTCTGCCACTAAACACAAAATAGATTGCAAATACAGAAAGTCCTATCCAATCTTCCGGACTTTTTGACTCTCCGAATGCGGCTAAAATCAAGGCGTGTTTAATACATCGCCAAACAAAAGCAACCACGTAATTTCTACCTCGCTCAAAGCCCGTCGAAGCCGGGGAAGTCGCCGAAACTGTCACGGAGAGCACAGAAGTCCTCAAAGGACAGGGTCTCGTTGAGATCGTAGTTCCACATCTTAGAGATATTGGACCACATACGGTCCACGACATTGTACTTGCCTGTATCGTCAATGCCGTACCAGATCTCCTCCTCGGTGCTCTGGTCCGCATTGTCACACCAAATGAGGAAGTAGCCCCCCTCTACCTGATCCGGTTCTACGACCCAACCCTGACCGGGATCCTCGGGCCACCGGAATACCGTAGGATTCCAATACTCATAGATCCGATCCTCGGTACTGTAATAGAAATCCCATTGACGGGTCTTCCCGTCCCGTCCATCTTGATCAAGGTCATTCTCTGTCAGGGCGTAATAGCAGTAGTTCTGCAGGCAATTGTAGATCTTCCGCTGTCCCAGCCAGTGATCCAGAGGAGCCACCGTTTCTAAATCGTAGTTTGCGATCCAGTAGCACAGCTCAATGTCGGGATCATAGGCAATATGCTGATCGTAATTGGGATCGTCGGATACGTAGTCCATAAAGTCGTTGTAGGCACGGACACGATAGCCCAGGGACTTAAGCAGTGCGGTCTCCTCGTTGATGTAATCAATACAGGTGTCGTACTTGCTGTAGCCCTCCTGTACGTAATTCTCCCAATCCACAGAGCCGTAGCCATTGGTATGGAGGCGGACCTCGTCTCCCCCAATGTGGATGACCTCACAGCCGTATTGCTTGAAGAAGCGTCCGTAATCCTCTACGATCGCCAGGATAAGGCTACGGCCATAGGGATTGGTCACATCCAGAGTAATGTGATTCCCTGCAAGGATACTGTTGAAATTAGCGTGAGGATATAGCTCCTTAAATTCCTTCCTGGGTGTGAAATTACCATCGGCATCCTCTACTCCACTGAAGGAATAGGTCACTCCCTGATAGGTGTAGCTCATAGCCAGGTTCTTGGCGGCAGCACGGCAGAGATACTGGCAGTGTCCGGGGCCGTTAAAGGCAGGGATCACGCTCATGCCGTATTCCTGCGCTACCGCCATGATCTCGTGGATCTCCTCCGCATAGAGGTATTTGTTCTGATCATCATAGTAGTGGTAGCGGTCCTTGACCCAGCTCCCTACGTATCCGCCGCAGATCCAGGAGAAATCATTGCCGTTGACATTAGTCTTGTAGTACTCGGGATCCCAAATGTCAAATCGGGTCCCCTGGTCCTCAGAAAAGCGGAGCTCAATGGCATTGTAGCCCATAAAGGCACTCTGACGAATAAAGTCACAGAGCCAGTCCTTGGTATAGTACTTCCGTCCGCAATCTATCATAACCACTCGTTCCCCTGCATCGGGAGCATCTGCAATGGTACAGCAGCCGAGGGTCAAGGCTCCATTGGCACGGAACGCCTTGATCAGCATGAACACGCCGTACATCAAACCGTTGCGGTCGCCTCCGGATACCGTGATCTGCTCCGACTCCACATGGATCTCATAGGCCTCCTCGCCCAGAGAAGGATCTCGAACCAGGAGGATATCTCCGGCACAGCTCTCATCCAAGGTGCCGGATGCGATAGTCATAGGTGTAGCAGAAGGCAGCTCTGCTCCCGCAAACTGCTGTGACAGGAAGGGTGCCCATTCTAGGGTAGCCCCGTCCTCTGCTGTCACCACGGCAAACAGGCGGCTACTGCCCTGCAGGGTAAAGAAGCCCGTACCTGCCTCGTACTTATCCGTAAGGAGCTGTAAGGCAGCATTGTTTTCGTATGCCATTATTGGGGGTTCTGTAATTGGGAGCTCAGTGGTAGGTGCCTCGGTCTGCTCCGTGGTAACGCAACCGGAAAAACAGCCTATCACTGTCCCAAGAAGTATGAGCAAGCTGATCCATTTTCGCATAACAGGTCCTCCTTCCGTTTTCTACAGGATTATAACACAAATATTGCCAAAAAGAAAGGTCTGTTACTTGTTTTTTTCTTATAAAAATGATATAATGTCCTTGTAAAATACCTTCTTTTAAGATCTTTAAAGGAGCGTGTGTGTCAATGGCCCCCATCCTTCACAAGAAATCTCTACTCCCCTCGGAATGGGACTCCCTCACAGACCTTCAGCCCGACAGCTTCCGTGCCTTCCATCCCTCCTCCGCCCCTGCGGAGCAGTGGTCCCGTAGCCTCTCCGCCCTTGCCAACAGCAACGGAGGTGAGCTGTATTTGGGTCTGGAATGCACCACCGGAAATCGGCTTGCCATGTCCCCCTTCCGCAGTGACGAGGAGATCGCCCCTGTACTGTCCCAGCTGCGGGAGCTGTTGCCTTTAGATCATCTATACTCCCTGCGTCTCCTCCGTGGAGAAGAGGGCTGCGTCCTGCAGGTCACCCTGTGCCGTACTGCCGGGCTCCTCTGTGCCTGTGACGGTGCCGCCTATATCCGCAAAGGGGATCGGGATCAGCCTTGCGACAGCCCCGAGAGGCTCCGCAGCCTCCGATGGGAAAAGGGCCTGTCCTCCTACGAGGATGAGCTGACGGAATACATCCTGGATGACCTCCTGCACCAGCAGACCTTCCGCAAGGCCCTATCCGACGCAGGAGCCGAGAGTCCCTACGACTTCCTCCGTTCACGCTGGCTTATGAATGCCTACAACCAGCTTAGAGTCGCAGCGGTCCTGCTGTATTCCGATCATCCACAGGCCATGCTCCCCCATCGGTGCGGGATCCGCATCCTGCGGTATTGCAGTGATGAGCATAAGGAGCAACGGGACGATTTCCCCGAGGAGCGGAGTCTCTCCATAGAGGGTCCCCTGTCCCAATTGGTCACCAAGACCCTGGATGCCATACGTCAGATCCTGGAGCAGAGCGAGGTAGTGGATGCCTTAGGTCTCCGTCCCACACAATATCCTACCGAGGCCCTTCGGGAGCTTATGGAGAATGCGATCCTCCACCGTGATTACAGCATTCCCCGAGACATTCAGATCCGTATTTTCACCAACCGTATTGAGATCGAGAGCCCGGGCTCCTCCCTATCCCGTCTGGATCCGGCAACCCGTATGGCTGAACAGCGAGTCCGCAATCCCAAGCTCATGTATCTCCTGGGTCAATCCCACAAGGACCCCACCCGTGATCTGGGCAAAGGTCTGCGGAGGGCCTTCCGTTCCCTCCGTGATGCCGGCTTGCAGAGTCCCTCGCTTCGACAGGGGGAGAACAGTGTCATTGTTACCCTAGGCCACGAACGGCTGGCAGATGCTCAGAGCCTGGTGCTGGAATACCTGGCAAACCATGATGCGATTAACAATTCCATCGGACGTGAGCTGACCGGCATTACGGATGCCAACAGGATGAAGCAGATCTTCATCCAATTAAAGGACAAGGGGCTCCTTGAAATGGTCCCGGGTACCCGTGGCACCTATACCCAGTGGCGTAAGGTCAGCGATGCCCCCGTTACAGATCTGGATCAGCTTTCCCTGTTTTGATTCATTTTGATTGATCTTGACCGCTTTTGACGGAATGCCCTACAGGAGGATCCTATGAATTATATCATTTTCGATTTAGAATGGAATCAACCCTCTACCCCGGAGGCAGCAGTCACAGAGCCCCTCTACATCACCGGTGAGATCATCCAAATCGGTGCCGTAAAGCTGGACAGCAGCTTTGAGATCGTAGACGAGCTACGGCTGTACATCCGTCCTATGTATTATACCAAGCTCCACAAGCAGATCTCCGCCCTGACCCATATCCGGGACAAGGATTTAGAGGAGGCCCCCACCTTCCCCCACGCCTACGACCGGTTTATGCAGTGGTGCGGTGAGGAATTCTCCTACATGACCTGGAGCATGAGTGATATACCTATGCTGATAGAGAATATGCAGCTCCACGGCATAGATTGCTCCCGATTGCCTGTTTGCTACGATATACAGCGGATCTTCGGCAGGGAGATCATGCGCAGCAGCAACCGTTGCTCCCTGGACCATGCCTTAGAGATATTGCATATGAAGGGAGACCAGGCACACGACGCACTCCACGATGCCAGAAACACTGCCAAGATCTGCAGTTTCCTGGATCTGGACCAATATTTGGAGGAGTATGCCGCCCCGGCCTATGCCCTTCCTCCCTGCCGCAGAGTCTATAGTACCCTTCAGGATGTTCTCCGTGACGAGGATCTAAGGAGCTTCCCCTGCCCCTTCTGCGGTGCCGAGATCTGCTGTGAGCCCTGGGTCCCTCAGAATCCCTACACCTATATTACATACGGCTACTGTCCCGAAGAAGAGGACGAATTCCTACTCCAGCTCCATACCAACAAGGTGGCTCCCGGGCAGTTCCGTCTTCAACGCCTGTTCTACGGTATGAGTGACGATCTATGGGAGATCTATCGGGACCGATTGCATACCAATTGATTTCTTGCAATAGGTGCTTATACTGACTTTCTTTAAAAAGTAGACATTCGCAAATGGCTACTTTTTATAGCCTGTTAGGGCGTAGAAACTCGTATAAGATGCATTTTGTGCCTTTCGGCACAAAATGTTTCAATTAAAAGTTGTCTACTTTTAATTGAAGCATAGTATTAATATCATACAAAGCTCTCTTCCGAGGCTCCTGTCCTCAGAAGAGAGCTTTGTATTATTTGGTAGCCTCCAAACGATTCTGTAGGGCACGGGAGGTGGTTTCGTAAGCCTGTTGCAAATGGGGCAGGTTCAGACTCTCTACAGCCTGCCCGGTCAAAGACCTGAGGATCTGCCGCAACATGGCAGGATTCTTCATAAGGAGAGGCCCTGTCAGATGTGTCCCAAAGAAGGTCTTATCATAGATGCCTTCTCCGCTACGGTCAGCATCGTTGCCGTAGCCCATTTTAAGGGTGAAGAGAGGGGTCTTGACCCCCGTCGTCTTACTGCACTTGTTCATAAATCCCACTACAGGCTCTTCAAACAGGGAACAGCTACCCAAGCAATCCCCGACGATACGGCGGTCGGATTCCACGGTCTCAAAGTCAAAGATACCGAGGCATTCATACACCTGCCCCTTTGCATCCGCAAGGGTCTTTCCCATAAGCTCGAAGGAATTGCCTGTAAACAGGAAGAGCCTTCCTTCTTCATATGCCTTCTTAAGGGCACCTGCGTAGGGTCTCAGGGACTCCAGTGCCAGCTTCTGCTTCCGCTCCGTTCCGGCACCCATGTAATACAGATCGTAGCCGGCAATGTCCTTCTCCTCCCCCATAGAGAGAGTATGGAGCTCCACGGTCTGCCCCAGATCTCTCAAGGCACGCTCCAGGATCAACAGATTGGCGTAGTCTCCGTAGAGATTCATCATATCATGATACAGATGTAGTATTTTCATATCACGCACCTCACTTTACGGTTACATTGGACAGGAACTTCATACGGTCGGAGAAGCAGGTCACTGCATACAGATGCTCCGATCCACGGACCTTGATCTCATTGCAGGCTGCATCAATATCCTCGAACACACGGATCTTCCCCTCGGGGACCATGGAGAAGCTGAGACGGAGGGCAAGGTCATTGCAGTACTTACCGCAGAGATAGACATTCTGAATATGCTCTGCCTCCAGCCAATCGAAGTCAATATCCCACAACCAAGAGGTCTCGCTGGTAAAGTACTTACGGCTCACAGCGTCTACGATCACCACCACACTGCAGGGCTTTTTTTCCATAGCCGCATAACGGAAGGACATATCATAAGAAACGGAATTCTCATGCTTGGAGATAAGGAAGGTGCCTTGATGCTGACCCAGGGTAAACTCAATATATCTGCCGTTCTTCAGAATATAATTCCCTGTGACCTGTGCAGCCTTCTCACCGGGAATGCCGATCTGATCACAGATCCCATAGGTTGCAAGAATGTTATAAATATTATAGATGCTCTTAAAGGCAAGAGGGATCTCATCCCTGCCGTTTATAACGATCCTGCCCTTCTCCAGGTCCAGCTCGGTCACAGTATAGTCCGTATCCCTACGCTTAAAATCGCAGGACGTACAGGCATACTTGCCTACATGATTAAAGTGGTAATACTCATACTCCATAGGCTTGCCGCACACGGGACAGAAAGCCCCGTCGTTGTAGGCTCCGCGGAAGATCTTGCTGTCGTAGCTGTTGTGATCCAGACCGAACCAAACCACATCCTCCCGTCCCTGTCCAAAGAGGGCTACAGTGGGATCGTCTGCGTTGAGCAGGAGCTTGGTATCCGGGAATACACTCTCCTTGATCGCATCGAAGACCCAATCCGGGTGACCGTTACGAGTCAATTGGTCACGGTACAGATTGGTGATCACATAGTGGGTGGGGTGGAACCATTTGAAGGTATACTTGGTATACCTCTCGTCGGATTCGATCAGGAGAACGTCCTGTTTCATCCTGCCGCCCCAGGTACAGGAGTTGAGGATCATGGTGGTAACGCCCTCGATCTGGTTGGAGCCCTCCACGTTGTAGGCTACGGTCCTGCCGTTGGCACGGAGGACAGCGGCGATCATTTCCATGGTAGAGGTCTTGCCGTTGCTACCGGTAACAGCTATGATCACAGGGGGCTTCTTGATCCGTCGGAGAATATCCGGGCAGACCTTCAGAGCGTACTTGCCGGGGAGGCTGGTGCCCTTTCCTACCAGCTTGCCTACCAGGGTCAGCATACGGCAAGCCAAGATTGCTAAAAACTTTCTCATTGGTATATCCTACCTTTCTGTATTACGGAACGCATATCATAGCACAGTTTTTCCGATTATGCAAGCATATTTAAGAATTCTTCCTCTGTGAGAACGGGGATCCCCAGCTCATTTGCCTTCTTCAGTTTGCTGCCCGCATTCTCTCCGGCAACGACATAGCTGGTCCTCTTGGAAACGGAGCCGGAAGCTTTGCCGCCGCAGGCCTCGATCCGCTCCGTTGCCTCGTCCCGGGTAAAGAGGGACAGAGCCCCCGTCAGCACGAAGGTCAGCCCTGCAAACCGCTGATCCGTGCTTTGGCTGCCGCTTTCAAAATTCACACCTGCTTCACGGAGCTTCTCGATCATATGACGGGATTGAGGATCTGCAAACCAGCGTGCAATACACTGTGCCGTCACAGCCCCTACATCTCGCAAAGCGGTCAGTTCCTCCTTGCCTGCCTCCATAAGGCGGTCCATGGAGCCGAAGCTCTTGGCAAGGAGCTTGGCAGCCTTCTCCCCTACCTGGCGGATACCCAAGCCGTAGATCAGACGGCTCAGATCCCGACTTTTGCTGTCTGCAATGGCACTATGGAGCTTTTGGGCGGCCTTGGAGCCGCTTTTCCACAGGGACTTTAGATCGTCCACAGTGAGATAATAGATATCCGCAGGAGAACGGAGCTTCCCTGCAGCAATGAGCTGCTCTACAATGGCATCTCCCAGACCCTCAATATCCATAGCTCCACGGGAGACAAAATGGGCAACGTTCCGACTGAGCTGTGCAGGGCATTCCGCTCCTGTACAGCGGAGGGCGGCACCGTCCTCGTCTCGTTCTGTTTTCGCTCCGCAAACGGGACACCGCTCCGGGAGGATGTAGGGTCGGGTGCCTTCGGGTCGCTTTTCTTTCACCACCTCCAGGACCTCGGGGATGATCTCTCCTGCCTTACGGATACGAACCGTATCACCGATACGGATATCCTTCTGTGAAATAAAGTCCTGATTGTGGAGGGTGGCATTGGTGACGGTAGTACCTGCCAAACGTACGGGAGCAACCACCGCCTTAGGTGTCAGCACACCGGTTCTGCCGACCTGGACAAGGATCTCCTTGAGAACCGTTTCCTTGACCTCCGGGGGATACTTGTAGGCACAGGCCCAACGGGGGCATTTAGAGGTGCTGCCCAGGACCTTACGCTGTGCCAGGTCGTTGACCTTGACCACTGTGCCGTCAATGTCAAAGGGATAGTCGTAGCGGTGCTCACCGATCTCCTCTATGGTCTCCTGCACCTGCGTAAGGGAGGTGCAGAGCCTATAGTCAATGGTCTTAAACTGACAGGTCTTTAGGAAGTCCAGGGTCTGACCGTGGGTGCTGAACTCCATTCCCTCCGCAAGCTGGAGGTTAAAGATCATAATATCCAGCCGCCGTTCCGCAGCAATGGCAGGATCCAACTGTCTCAAGCTTCCCGCTGCCGCATTACGGGGATTGGCAAAGAGAGGCTTCCCCTCCCGTTCCCGTTTGTTATTGAGAGCCTCAAAGACACTGCGTGCCATAAAGACCTCACCGCGAACGATCAATCGACGAGGCGCATTAGGGATCTGCATGGGGATGGACCGAATGGTTTTCAGATTCTCTGTTACGTCCTCACCTACCCGACCGTCACCACGGGTCGCGCCCTTCACAAAGACACCGTCAACATACTCCAGTGCCACAGACAGACCGTCCACCTTAGGCTCCACAGAGTAGGTGATCTCCGGGAAGGTCTGCGTCATGCGGCTGTGGAAGTCTGCGACCTCCTCCCGGGAGAATACATCCTGCAGGCTCTCTAAGGGGACAGGGTGCTCCACCTTCTCGAAGCGGTCCAGAGCCTGCCCACCTACTCGCTTTGTGGGAGAGAATGGGGATGCAAGCTCCGGGTAGGCCGCCTCCAGCTCCTCTAACCGCCGCAGAAGACGGTCATATTCAAAGTCAGCCATAGTAGGATTGTCTAACACATAGTATTCATAGTTGGCACGATCCAATTGTTCCGTCAATTCTAACATTTCCTTCTTCGGATCCATTATTCTGCCTCCATTCCAAAGTAAGTTGCAGGAACCGTTCCCACGATAACCGTTTCCGCTACCAGTACGGCAGAGTCCACGGGCACCTCCAGGTTCCCCGTCCACGTAAGGATGCTGACCTTTACGTGGATATCTATGGTAATTTGGTGCAGGGTCTGATTGATCCCTGCGCTTGTGAAGCTGTTGCGGAATACCGCATCGGAGCTGCGGACCGCCAATACACGGACAGGCACAAAGGGCCCCTCCCCTGCGAACAGCTCCGGCAGCAGCACACTGCCCACAGGGACACTCAGCTCCTCTGTAGAAAGATTGGTCAGCATCCGATCCACCCGTTCTATTACCGCTGCCTTCAGCCGATTGATCTCTGCCACATTGGTACGGACCGCAGTCACATTTCCCTGGTGATCCTTCTCCACGGTGATCATACGGTCATAGGCTATGTTTCCGTCTGCGATCAGTTCTCCTATGGCCGCATTGATCACATCACTGGCTTGATTATCCACCTGGGTCAGGATCAGCTCCTCCGCCATAGGAGCCAGCCTACTGCGGAACAGGAGCATCATTGCTCCCATAAGGATCAATGCAAGAGCCCCAAGGGTTCGTATTCGATTCCGTCTTTCCAAGGACATGATACCACCTCATAGATACCTATGCCCTAAAGGGTTGCATGATTACAGTTTCTTCATTCGTTGGGAGGCTGTGGTTGCCATCAGCCTCTTGGTCCCCACCTTGTCAAAGGCGATCTCCAGCATAGCATCGGGGCCCATAGGCAGGACCGACAGGATCATGCCCTGACCGAAGGAGTCATGGATCACCATCTCTCCCTTCCTGTACTCCGGCAGCTTGATCTGCGTCTTAGGTTTAGGGGGTGTATAGGGTGCAGCAGGCTTCTTGCTGCTGTAGGAGGATTCCCCACAGTAGCCTCCGTAGTTTCTGTTTCCGTAGGAGCCGTAGCCCCCGCCGAAGGAGCCGTAGCCACTGCCGAAGGGAAGGACGTCGCTTTCTTCCTTCCGGATCAGCTTGCCGGGGATCTCCCGCAGGAAACGGGAGGGCATATTGGAGGAGGTATGTCCGTACAGCATACGCTGTCTTGCAGAGGTTAGGTACAGCCGCTTTTTTGCTCTGGTGAGAGCAACATAGCACAGCCGCCGTTCCTCCTCCATTTCCTCATATTCTCCCATACAGCGGAGGCTGGGGAAGAGGCCCTCTTCCATGCCCACTACAAAGACATTTGGAAATTCCAGTCCCTTTGCCGAGTGCATGGTCATCATAACTGCCGCATCCGCACCTTCATCATATCGCTCAATATCCGTAAATAGGGCGATCTCCTCTAAGAAGCCTCCCAGGGTAGGCTCCTCCGTCGCCTGCTCATAATTGACCAGTGAGGACTTTAGCTCTCGGATATTCTCCAAACGGGTACGGTTCTCCGGCTCGTCCTTCTCCTCCAGCATGGTCACATAGCCCGTCCGCACTAACAGCTCCTCGTAGAAACGGGGCAAGGACATAGTCTCCAGTAATGCGGCACAATCCTCGATGAGCATGGTAAAATCCATTAGCTTGGAGGCAGACCGTGCCACAGCAGGATAATTATAGGGATCGGAAACAATGTGGTAAATGGGCTTTCCGGATGCAACAGCCAAACGCTCCATGGTTTCCACGGTCTTGGCACCGATGCCTCTGGGAGGCTGGTTGATGATCCGCTTTAGCCGCAGGTCATCACTGCGATTGTGAATGACCCATA
>JAZNYV010000073.1:0-3574 GCA_045594585.1 Faecousia sp.
CGACATGGCTACGATCCGACTTGGTTGCGTAGTTTTACAGCAATGTAAACAGCTTAAACAACCAGTTAGCCGCCGCACCGGCACAGAGACCGCCGATGGTATGAGACAGGATAGCATGGCCCGTGAGCTTGCTGCACTTGAGATTGTCCATCATAGCCACATGGGTGCTGAGATAGCCGCTCCAACACATACACATAGCTGTAAATACAGCTACATCACCGGCATATGCACTACCGGAAGCAACCAGCTTAGGAACCAGTCCGATGGCAGCCCCGGCAGAACCCAAGGCTGTAATGGGAACGGCAATGCCCTCTGCACTGCTGAAGCCAAAGAGGGGCCTGAGAATAAAGGACAGCTTATCCCCTACCCATGGCAGGAAGGAAACGCCTTCATATGCGCCGCCGGTAAAGCTGCCGTCAGCAGAGGCTCCGTTGGTCAGCATCAGCACCATGGTGCAGATGATCAGAACACCGGGAATAATATCCAGGCCCAGAGCAACGCCGCTCTTGCCACCTTCCATGAGACAGTCTATGACACGCATACCCAGGCTCTTGGTGCTTTCTTTCGCTTCCTTCTGTTCCGTTTTCTCCTCGATCGCATCGCACATTTCTGTCTTGCCATAGAGCTTGGAGGTTTTAATGAGCATAAGACGGGTACTGACGATACTGCCGAATACAGCACCGAGATTGCCGATCAAAGCAGCGGCTAAGAAGCTCTCTCCCTTTGGAGACTGAATGCCCAGCATTGTAGTCGTAACGATAGCGCCCATGCCAAAGGCTGTGCCGATATTGGTTAAAGCAGGGAGCTGATATTTCTTAAAGTATTTGCGGAAACCGTTATCATGTGCCAGTGCCAGGATCGCAGGGTTGTCAGACAGGTAGGTAGTCATGATCCCCAGAGAGGCTGCACCGGGCAAACCGAACAGGGGCTTCATCAAGGGGGAAAGGAGCTTGTTGATCAGCGTAACAACACCGAACTCCGACAGAAGTGCAGACAATGCTCCGGCAATGACCGCCACCGCCATAATATAGAACACCGTATCCAGGAGCAGGGCGTATGCCGTGTTCATCAAGGTACTGAGCATATTCACCATGCCCATTTTACTGCTGATAAAACCGAAAATCAATCCCAGGACCAGCAGGAAGCCCAGGGGTTGCGTAAGCTTTTTCCATCTGCCCTTCATTCTCTTCATCAGAGTCATCTCCTCTCAAGCAGGCCATTTTGTACTATATCACATAATACTTATTTTTTCCACAACTATTTTTGGAAAATTACAAAAAATTTTTCTTGTGTAGGCCCTTCCATTTCTGCAAAAAAAGTTGTATAATAGCATGAGATTCCTATACCCCTGTGGGACAGCTCCTACAGATAACCTACACACATTATTTTCAGGAGGATTACCCAATGAAATTAGATAAATTAGCAGGTGAACGCTTCAAGGAGCGGCCCTCGGATTGCGTCGTAGACAGCCATGCCCTTATGGTCAGGGGCGGCTACATGAAGGCCCTGTCCAACGGCATTTTCTCTTCCTATATGCCTCTTAAGCGTGTCACCCGCAAGATCGAACAGATCATCCGCGAAGAAATGGATGCCATTGACGGTCAGGAGGTCATGTTCCCCGTAGTCATGCCTGCTACCATTTGGCAGGAGTCCGGCAGATACGAGAGCATCGGCAAGGAAATGGCACGCTTCCCCGACCGCAGCGGCTCCCCCCTGGTCCTGGGCATGACCCACGAAGAGGCTGCTGTTCACCTGGTCCGTGACTGTGCCAAGAGCTATACCAAGTACCCCTTTATGATCTATCAGATCCAGACCAAGTTCCGTGACGAAGCCCGTCCCAGAGCCGGTCTTATCCGTGTCCGTGAATTCACCATGAAGGACGCCTATTCCTTCCACACCTCCCAGGAGGACCTTGAGGCTTACTATGCCCGTTGCTTAGAGGCCTACAACCGCATCTATGCACGTGCAGGTATTCCTGAGGTCGTAGCCGTTGCTTCCGACTCCGGTATGATGGGTGGCAGCATCTCCCACGAATTTATGCTCCTGACCCCCATTGGCGAGGATTCTATTGCTATCTGCAGCGAATGTGATTACCGTGCCAATATGGAGGCTGCGGAGAACATCATCTACAACACTGCCGATGCCGCGTCTCAAGAAATGACATTGGTCCCCACTCCCGGCGTGACCAGCATCGAAGAGCTTTGTGACTTACTAAAGGTTCCTGCTCAGAAGACCTGCAAGGCTGTGGTCTATCAGCGTAACTCCGATGATCATTACATCGTCCTCTTCCTCCGCGGAGATCTTGAGGCCAACGAGACCAAGCTCACCAACTTCTTAGGCTATAACATCCATCCTGCCGTTATTACCGAGGCAAGCGGCCTCTGTGCCGGCTTCATCGGTCCCAAGGATCTGACAGACAAGGTCACCGTTCTCTATGACAGCTCCCTTAAGGGCTTGAACAATCTGGTCTGCGGCGGCAATCAGACCGATCATCACTACACCGGTCTGGATCTTGCCCGTGACCTGGGCGAGCTCCCCTATCACGATTTTGCCAAGATCATGGAAGGTGGTATCTGCCCCCATTGCGGCAAGCCTGCTATTACTGTTTCCCGTGGCATTGAGGTAGGCAATATCTTCCAGTTGGGCACCAAGTACACCAAGAGCATGAACATGACCTACCTCTCCGCCGAAGGCAAGGAAGAGCACCCCATTATGGGCTGCTACGGCATCGGTGTAGGCCGTTTGGCTGCTTCTGTCTGCGAGACCCATCACGACGAGTACGGTCCCATTTGGCCCATGGCTATTGCTCCTTGGCAGATCCATCTGTGTGCTATGCGTGCTGATGATCCCGAGGTCAGAGCCTATGCCGACAAGCTCTACGAGGATCTGCAGAAGGCAGGCGTAGAGGTCATTTACGATGATCGCAAGGTCAGTGCCGGCTTCATGTTCTCCGATGCAGACCTGCTGGGTGTTCCCATCCGTGTTGTAGTCAGCCCCCGTAACCTTAAGTCTGAGGTCCTGGAGGTCTCCTTCCGTGACAAGTCCTACTCCGACAAGATCTCCATCCACGGTGCCATCGAGGCTCTGCAGGAGCTGATCAAGAAGGCCAAGTAATCCTCCATTATCCCACCGACATGACCTCCATGCCGGTGGGATTTCAACAAACATATAGGAATTTTGTAAATAATAAAAAAATCTCTTGACAAAACATCATTTCGGGAGTATAATATTCATGCTCGTTGTGAGTAATTGAATATGGGGGAATTCCCGAGTGGCCAAAGGGGGCAGACTGTAAATCTGTTAGCAGTGCTTTCGGTGGTTCAAATCCACCTTCCCCCACCAGAAAAACCGACTTGTTTCGACAAGTCGGTTTTTCAACTAAATCCACCCTTGCGGGTGGGTGAAATCGTCTTCGACGATGAAATCCAACTCCGTTGGATGAAATTCGCCTCGACGGCGAGTGGGTGGATTTAATTTCAGTTGATGCGATAGCACCAAATTTCACAATTTGCGGAGTAAATTATTTCACCGTGAGCGTAAGCGCACGATTTCACTAACACACCACGTTACTAAC
>JAZNYV010000074.1:0-7902 GCA_045594585.1 Faecousia sp.
TCTTCAACACTTATATTTACGGAGGAACAAAACACAATGAACGATATTAGATGCACAATCAAGAAGCCTATCGCTGTTCTCAGCGAGAACGAGCGAGGCTACACCAAGGAAGTAAACCTTGTGTCATGGAACGACAACGCACCCAAGTTGGATATTCGCCAGTGGCATCCGGGACACGAGCGTTGCGGCAAGGGTATCACCCTCTCCGATGAAGAGGGCAGAAACCTCTACGAAGCACTCAAGCAGCTTTACGAACGGGAATAACAGGTAAGGCAATCCACGGGGCATTCGGGAACGGATGCCCCTATTTTTTATAGGAAGGAGGTGAAATGTTATCGATACAGTAAGAAGCACATTCATTGAAAAGATTAGCGATAAAGTATTTATTGTCAATTCCATGTCGTCTAAAGATGCAAAACGAACCCAAGAGGAGGTGTTAAAGGCTCTTATTACCAAGGAAGCATTGTCCCTTCCTGCCGAAAACGCCTGAAAAGACTTTATTCTGTGGGTGTGTTTTTGAATTTTTTCAAAAAACATCTCAAAACCACTTGACAGAAAGGCGAAATGCTGAGAGACTGCGGAGAGTTCCTGTCCAAGACTCACAAGATTAAGGTCATCGACTTGATCCACATGGAGAAAAGTCATTGCTACAATCCCTTTGTGTATATCCGTTGTGACAACGATATTCAGAGGCTTGTAACAAACTTATTCGCCAATGTCACACCTAAAGGAAGCCAGAGCCAAGATCCTTTTTGGGATCAGACAGCTCAGATGCTTCTCTTAGCCCTCATGTTCTACCTTTACCACGAAGCACCTCCTGATGAGCAAAATTTCCCTATGATCCTGGAAATGATTCGTGCAGGAGATGTCAAAGAGGACATGGAAGATTATATTTCTCCCTTGGATGAACTGTTCCTGCGGTTAGAACGAAGAAACCCGGAACACATTGCGGTGAAATACTACAACAGCTACAAGAAGGCTGCCGGAAAGACATTGAAATCCATTCAGATCAGCCTCTTGGCAAAGCTGGAGAAATTCAATCTGGACTCTCTTGCCGGCATTACCCAAACAGACGAATTGGAGCTGGAGAAGGTCGAAGAGGAAAAGACCGTCATCTTTGCGGTTATCCCCGACAATGACAGTTCCTTTAACTTCATCATCGGTATGCTGTACACTCAGCTTTTCCAGCGCCTTTACGACCGAGCAGATAATGTCCACGGCGGCAGACTTCCCGTCCATGTTCACTTTTTGATGGACGAGTTTGCGAATGTCGCTTTGCCGGACATGTTTGATAAGCTGCTTGCTACTATGCGAAGCAGAGAGATCTCTGTTTCCATCGTTCTGCAGAACATAGCACAGTTGAAGGCTCTGTTTGAAAAAGAATGGGAAAGCATACTGGGTAATTGTGACGAATTTCTCTATTTGGGCGGCAACGAGCAATCGAGCCACAAGTATGTTAGTGAATTACTTGGCAAAGAAACCATTGATACCAACACATACGGCAGGACGAGAGGACGAAACGGAAGCTATTCCACAAATCAGCAAATCACAGGTCGTGAACTTATGACACCGGACGAGGTACGGATGATGGACAACCGCTATGCCATTCTCTTTATCCGAGGCGAACATCCCGTAATGGATTTGAAGTACGACATCATGAAGCATCCCAATGTGAAATTCACCACAGATGGGAAAGGAAAACCCTATGAACATGGTCAGGACAATACCAGTATTGCTGTTGCCGAGCTGTCTTTGGATGAAGAACTGATAAAAAATGCTGTTCAGATCTCCGACGAAGGCATGGACGATATTGCTATCCTGACCGAGGAAGAATTAGAAGAACATATTGAAAAAAATGGAGGTACGATTAACTTTGAAAAGCTCTAAGAACATTCTCAACACAGATAGCAGACTGTGTTGCAAGAAGGTGAAAAAGGCGGCTAACCGTGTGCGCCGCATTCTGCTGTCTGCACTCATGGTGATGATCCTGTGTGCATCCATGAGTATTCCTGCATTTGCCGCAGACGATCCCTTGACTGTGGTCAACAACCTGTCTGAATTCATCTTTGGACTGATCCGTGCTGTAGGTCTGATTCTGCTGGGCTGGGGTATCGTTCAGGTTGGCTTGTCTTTCCAGAGCCACGATCCCTCTCAAAGATCTAATGGTTTTCTGACCTTAGCCGGCGGCATCGTTATTACCTTCGCAAAGGAAATTCTGACCCTGATCACCGGTTGATTCTGACAAACGGGGGCTGTCTCAACGATACCGGGACAGCCCCCAAGGAGGTGAAGTAAATGTCGGATAACTGGATTGTAGGAAACCTTGAAAATGCACTTGAAACCTGGTCTGAAAAACTGGCTGAGATTTGGGAGCTGATTACCCAAAGTCCTCAAGACTTTCGGGGCGGAACGATTTGGCCCGTGATCTCTTCCATTCACGGAACCTTGCAGGCTATTGGCTACGGTCTGTTGGTGTTGTTCTTTGTGATCGGTGTCATGCGTACCTGCGGTTCCTTCGCAGAGGTGAAACGACCGGAACACGCCTTGAAACTGTTTTTCCGCTTTGCTATATCCAAAGCCCTGATCACCTATGGCATGGATCTTATGCTGGCTTTGCTGAGCATTATTCAGGGAACGATCAGCCGCATTATGGGTGCTGCAGGCTATGATGCCCCACAGGCTGTAACACTGCCACCGGAATTGGTAACAGCCATTGAGGATTGCGGCTTCTTTGAATCTATCCCCTTGTGGGCAATTACCTTGATCGGTGGGTTGTTTGTGTGGATCATTTCTTTCGTTATGATCCTTAGTGTGTATGGCCGTTTTTTTAAGCTCTTTATGTACACGGCTATTGCACCGATCCCACTGGCAACCTATGCAGGAGAGCCGACCCAAAGCGTTGGCACCAGCTTCTTGAAAAGCTACTGTGCTGTCTGCTTGGAAGGTGCCATTATTGTATTAGCCTGCATCATATTCTCCGTTTTCGCTCAGGAACCTCCGACGGTAGTAAGTGCCCCACCTGCTACTATGGTATGGAAATACATTGGTGAATTTGTATTTAATATACTTGTTTTGGTAGGTACAGTAAAAATGTCGGATAGAGTTGTCAGAGAGATGATGGGATTATAATTTTAGGGAAATACTATTGACAAATTCGCCATTCTGTAATACAATGTATTACAGAAGGAGGGATAACAATGACTATTTCCTTAAGATTGAATGAAGCAGACGGAGCATTGATCCGTCGGTACGCTGAAATCCATGGCTTGACCGTTTCCGAGATAGTTCGCCAGTCTGTACTTGAACGCATTGAGGAAGAATTCGATCTACAAGCCTATCATGCCGCAAAGGCTTCTTTTGATGCTGATCCTGAGACCTTTACTTTGGATGAAGTGGAAAAGGAGCTTGGACTACAGTGACATACCATGTAGAATTTTCTAAGAGTGCCCTAAAGGAACTCAAGAAGATGGACAGAGGCACAGCCGCAATGATTCTCGGCTGGGTCAGAAAGAACTTGGAAGGCTGTGAAAATCCCAGACTACACGGAAAAGGATTGACAGCCAACAGAAGCGGTCAATGGAGATACCGCATTGGAGATTACCGCCTCATAGCAGAAATTCAGGAGGATCGAATCGTCATCCTCATTCTCCATATTGGTCATAGAAGCGAAGTGTATAATTAAACCCTGAATCGTCACCGGTAAAAAGGTGGCGATTCTTTTTGTTAAGGAGGACTTTACTTGGAAATTAAATTTAACCGTGAAATTCGTAATTACAACGAGACAATGTTTTTCGGACTGTCCATGCGACAGTTCTTTTTCTCCATTGCCGATGTGGGAATTGCTGTTCTGCTGTATCTTCTGCTGAAGGACAGCTTTGGCGTGGAAACTCTGAGCTGGATGTGTATTTTGGGTGCAGCGCCCTTTGCGGCTATGGGATTTATCACATACCACGGCATGACTGCAGAGCAGTTTCTCTGGGTTTGGTTTCGCTCGGAGATTTTGGAGCCTAAGGTGTTGTATGTAAAGCACAATAACGCATGGTACGAATTGATGAAGGAGGCGAAAAAAAGTGATCCAGAAATTCAAATCTATACTGAAACGCTACCGTGAGGGATACCGTATTCCAAGGTGTGTGCGGGATGTGATCCCCATTCAGACAATTTGGGAAGACGGCATTTTCCGTGTAGGCAACCGCTATTCCAAGACCTTTGGCTTTACGGATATCAGCTACCAATCTTCCGGGAAAGATGAAAAGTTCGATTTTCTGAAAATGTATGCCGATGTGATCAATACCATGGATAGTACGGCTGTCACAAAGATTACCGTTTTCGACCATCCCATTACAGATGCGGAATTTGAAAGGGACATCCTAATCCCCACACCGGTGGATTGTATGGCAGTATTTCGACAAGAGTATAATCAAATGCTGCAGGAGAAACGAAGCAAAGCAAACGGTGTTCTGCGAGATCTAATGATTACAGTAACAACGGAACAGGAGAACCATAAGGCGGCAGAGGTTTTTTTCACCCGTATTGCCGCTGATTTGGAAACCGGATTATCTGCGTTGGGATCCTATTTGGAGCAGATGGATGCAAAGAAGCGGCTTCAAATCATTCATAACTTCTTCCGCAAAGGGGATGAAGAAGGATACCGCTTTGACATTAAGGAGGATCTGCGGCATGGTCACGACTTCCGTGATCGGATCTGCCCCGACCGCATTGAGAAACACAGCGATTACCTGCGGTTAGGAGATCGCTATGCCCGTGCCATGTATATGAAGGATTACGGAACCTATGTAAAGGACAGCATGATTGCCTCTATGACAAGTGTTGCCAATAACATGATGCTCTCCATAGACATTATTCCAATTGGGAACGAAGAGGCAACCCGTATGGCAATGAACAAACAGCTTGCGGTAGAAACGAATATTGCCAATTGGCAACGGAGGCAAAACCGCAACGGCAACTATGCAGCAGAGATTCCCTACGATATGGAATTACAACGAGCTGAGATGAAGGAGTTTCTAAAAGATATGTGTGAGAACAATCAGCGGATGCTCCTTACCATTGTAAGTATGGTTATTACGGCAGATACCAAAGAGGAATTGGACTCGATTACAGAACAGATTAAGACCATTGCCCAAAACAGCATGAGTCAGGCGGCTGTTCTGAAATACCAACAGCTTGATGGACTGATTACCGCAATGCCCTTCGGTGTGTGCCGGCTGACCTCTTGGCGAACCCTTACTACTGGAGCCCTTGCTGCACTGCTCCCCTTTAAGGTTCCGGAGGTCATGGAGAAAGGTGGTATCTACTACGGCGAGAATGCCATTACCCGCAATCTGATTCTGTGTAATACAGAGAATCTGATGAATCAGTCCTCCATTTTCTTCGGAGTTCCCGGATCGGGTAAGTCCTTCTTTGCCAAATTTTATATTCTTCTCATTCTGATGAATACGAAGGATGATATTATCATCTGTGATCCGGAGGGAGAATATTCGACGCTTACAACAGTGTCGCCCGACGAAAGCTCTGTGATCCACATTGTACCGGGAGGAAAAGATCATCTGAATCCCTTTGATTTGGAGGATGGCTACGGAGAAGATAATCCCTTTGCGGCAAAGTGTCAGTTTATCCAGACCCTTGTAGAACAGCTTCATAAGGACAAGATCATACCCGAAGAACATAAGGCGATCATTGACCGTTGCTCCCTCCAGATTCTGAAGGAGGCAAAGGAAAACGGTACAACTCCCACACTCTGCACCTTACGAGAGCTGCTGCTGGAACAGCCTGAGCCGGAGGCGGCACAAATCGTTCTGTATTTGGAACGGTATACAACCGGTACTTTGGATTTGTTCGCCCATGAAACCAATGTGGATCTAAGCAAGAGATTGACGATCTTTGATATTCATTCTCTCGGAGAACAGCTAAAAGCAGCCGGGCTGTTGGTGATTACAGATACCATGCTGAACCGTGTGAACTATAATGCCCGCCATGGAAAGCGAACCCACATTATTATTGATGAGTACCATATCGTCTTTGATAACGAGCACAGCCGCCGTTTCTTCACCTCCGCTTGGCGGCAATTCCGTAAGCGGAATGCCCAGCCTACAGCCATTACGCAGAATGTGCAATTTATGAACGAGACTGTGGAATCTAACACGATGTTGTCCAATTCTGAAATGGTAGTCATGCTGAACCAGTCTCCTCATGACAGGGACATCCTGAAGAAGCTATTGCACCTCTCTGACCGGCAACTGAAATATATCACCAATGTAGCACCCGGATCCGGTTTGATCCGATATGGAGGAGCTTTGATTCCTTTCCAGAACCAAGTTCCCAAAGACACGGAGATTTACCGCCTTATGACGACAAAACCGGGAGAAAGAACCTTCGGAGGTGAATAACTCATGCCGGAAATTAAGGTTCGGGATACGGTTGAACGAGGCATAAAAACACTGGATAAACCGAAGATCATCCGGGATAAAGTCGGTAAACCCGGCTTTAGAGAATTACCCAAGAAGGATTCTGAAGGCACGGATCTTCCCACAGATACAACCGCCGACACTGAAAACAATGACCCCAAGGGGCGTGCAGCCCACGCCCCCGTTGGGGATCTCAGAAAAGGAAAAGAAGATGATTCCTCCGTCGTTGCCTACGCTGATTCCAAGCTCCGATCAGGGGAAGAAAAACTGTATCGTCTTGGAAAGAACACTGTGAAAGCCGTAGTTAGAAAAGCAGTCTCCTTCCCAAAAGAAACGGGAACAAGCAAATCCAAAAATCCGAAGCCCGACACGGATCCTGTTAAGACTCGGAATACGCCTCCGCCTAAAACAAGCGGTAATAGTGTTAAGACGAACCCAAGCAACATAAAAGTTTCTCAGAGTGGAGCGAAAACTTCCGGTCAAGCCGCAAAGAAAAGTGCAACCCAAGCGGAAAAAGCCATCCAGAAGGCAAAGAAGAGAGCAGAACGGGCAGAAAGGGTTAGAAAGATTGCAAAGGAAACGGCAAAGCGTACAGTTAGAATCATAAAAACTACAGCACGAAGTGTAACTGCAGCTTTAAAAGGTTTGGTCGCCCTCCTTGGTACAAGCGTAGGAGCTGCAGTAATCGTTATTTTGGTAATTTGCTTGATTGGGTTGATTGTAGGTTCCTGCTTCGGAATATTCTTTAGCGGAGAGGACACAGGAACAGGACAGAGTGTGCGTACAGCAGTGCAGGAGATCAACCGGGAGTATATGTCTCGAATTGACGAGATCAAAGCATCTACTACCCATGATAAAGTGGAAATGTCCGGTTCCCGTGCCGCATGGAAGGAAGTGCTGTCTATCTACTCTGTAAGTCTTACCACAGATGAAGAAAACCCACAAGAGGCAGCATCTATGACTGATGAAAAGAAAACGCTTTTGTCGGACATCTTTTGGAATATGCACACGATCAACCACAGCACCCAGCTTCGCACAGAAACGGAATTTATGGAAGGTGTGGACGAAAACGGAGAACTGATTACCGTGGAGAATGAAGTGGAACGAAATTATCTGCTCATTCAGGTATCCCATAGAACTGCCATCGAAATGGCTGACCATTACGGCTTCACAGACGACCAAAAGGAGCAGCTCAACGAACTGCTCCTTCCGGAAAATCAAACTATGTGGAATGATGTTCTCTATGGATTAGGTGGTCAAGGCGATCTTGTAGCAGTTGCTCTGTCCCAAGTTGGCAATGTAGGTGGTGAAACCTACTGGCGATGGTACGGCTTTGACGAGCGAGTAGACTGGTGTGCAATTTTCGTCAGTTGGTGTGCAAACGAATGTGGCTACCTTGATAACGGCGTACTGCCCCACTTCGCTGTCTGCTACGCAGGTGAGGAATGGTTCAAAGTCCGTGAACAATGGCAGGATA